>NZ_CAJXIP010000090.1 GCF_913054395.1 uncultured Roseovarius sp. | reverse complement strand
TCAGCACCTATATCAGCGAGTTCGACAGCGTGACCCTTCGCGAAGCGCTCTTGCGCGAGCATTATCGCGGCGGGCAGTCGTTTTACGTGGTGCCCCGGATCAGCGACCTGCCGGAAATCGAGGGTTTCCTGAAAACCCAGGTGCCCGAGGTCAGCTATGTCATCGCCCACGGCCAGATGGCGGCGGGCGAGCTCGATGACCGGATGAACGCCTTTTACGACGGCAAATACGACGTGCTTCTGGCGACCACCATCGTGGAATCCGGCCTTGATATCCCGACCGCCAACACGATGATCATCCACCGCGCCGATATGTTCGGCCTGAGCCAGCTCTATCAGATCCGTGGCCGGGTCGGGCGCTCGAAGACGCGGGCCTATGCCTATCTGACGACCAAGCCGCGCACGCCGCTGACGCCCGGCGCCGAAAAGCGGCTGCGCGTACTCGGGAGCCTTGATACGCTTGGGGCGGGCTTTACCCTGGCCAGCCAGGACCTCGATATTCGCGGGGCGGGCAACCTCTTGGGCGAAGAGCAATCGGGCCAGATGCGCGACGTCGGCTATGAGCTTTATCAATCCATGCTGGAAGAGGCGATTGCCAAGATCAGGTCGGGCCAGATGGAGGGCCTGTCGGAAGCCGATGACCAATGGGCGCCGCAGATCAATCTTGGCGTACCGGTCCTTATCCCCGAGGCCTATGTGCCCGATCTCGATGTGCGCCTCGGGCTTTATCGCCGCCTCAGCGGGCTGGAGACCAAGGTTGAACTGGAAGGCTTTGCCGCCGAGTTGATCGACCGCTTTGGCAAGCTGCCGCGCGAGGTGAACATGCTGATGCTGGTGGTGCGGATCAAGGCGATGTGCAAACGCGCCGGGATTGCCAAGCTTGACGGCGGGCCCAAGGGGGCAACGATCCAGTTTCACAATGACAAGTTTGCCTCACCGCAGGGGCTTGTCGAATTCATCAGCGATCAGCGCGGTCTGGCCAAGGTACGTGACAACAAGATCGTCGTGCGCCGCGACTGGAAAGGTGAAACCGACCGCATCAAGGGCGCCTTTGCGATTGCGCGGGACCTGGCGGAAAAGGTTATTGCCGAAAGGAAGCGCGCCTCGGCCAAGGGGTGAGGCCGGGGCTGCGGGCGGTATTTGGGGGCGCTGCCCCCATCGCTTGCAGCGATTCCCCCGGGATATTTTTAGCAAGAAGAAACAGGCTGTTGTGCTCTGCATCGCGGGGCCATAGCGTCGCGCGGTAACTGAGGGAGATGACCAATGGATATCACGGGGCGTGAAGCGGGCGAACTGGTCGGGATGCAGATGCGCAGGGAGATCAGCGCGCAAGAGCTGATGCGCGCCACGCTGGGGAAGATCGCAGCCACCAATGGCGCGGTGAATGCGATTGTCGATCTGCGCGATGAAGAGGCGCTTATGGCCGAGGCGCGCGCGGCCGACAATGCCCCCGCGCAGGGGGCGCTTCACGGGGTGCCGATCGCGGTCAAGGACCTGGCCAATGTGGCGGGGCTGGCGACCTCGCAGGGGTCGCCGCTGTTTGCCGGTCAGGTGGCGCAAAAGGACGATCTTCACGTGGCGCGGATGCGGGCGGCAGGGGCGATTTTCATCGGCAAGACCAACACGCCGGAGTTCGGCCTTGGCAGTCATACCTTCAACCCGGTGCATGGGGTGACGCGCAACCCCTATGATGCGGGGCGGTCTTGTGGCGGCTCGTCCGGGGGGGCGGCGGTGGCCTTGGCCTGTGGCATGCTGAGCCTGGCCGACGGGTCGGACATGATGGGCAGCCTGCGCAATCCGGCCGGGTGGTGCAACGTCTATGGCATGCGCCCGAGCTGGTCGCTGGTGCCGGGCGAGCCGCGCGCCGACACGTTCTTGCATCAGCTTTCGACCAATGGCCCGATGGCGCGCAGCCCGCGCGATATGGCGCGGCTTCTGGCGGTCATGGCGGGGCCCGATCCGCGCCAGCCGCATGGCAGCCCTGTGCCGAATCTGAGCGATATCAGGCCAGAGGCCAAGGGTGCGCGGATCGGCTGGCTTGGCGATTGGGGCGGGCAATGGCCGTTCGAGGCCGGTATTCTGGACCTTTCGGAAGCTGCCTTGCGGGTGTTCGAGGGCCTTGGTGCGCAGGTGGAGCCGCTGGCCGCCCCCTTCAGCCGCGATGCGCTTTGGCAGAGCTGGGTCACGCTGCGCAACTGGGCGGTGTCGGCCAATCTGACGCCGCTTCTCGAGAGTGGCCGGTTGAAGCCCGAAGCGGTCTGGGAAGTGGAGGCGGGGCAACGCCTGAGCGCGCTGGACGTGCACAGGGCGAGCGTGACGCGCAGCGGCTGGTTTGCCGCGGCGGCGCGATTGTTCGATCGCTATGACGCGCTTGTCCTGCCAACGGCGCAAGTCTGGCCGTTTCCGGCGGACTGGACCTATCCCAAAGAAATCAATGGTCAGCAGATGGACACCTATCACCGCTGGATGGAGGTGGTGGTGCCCGCCTCCTTGGCGGGCTTGCCTGCGGTGGCGGTGCCGGCGGGATTTGGCGAGGCGGGCCTGCCGATGGGGATTCAGCTTATCGGGCGGCGCGGCGATGATGCGCGCCTGTTGGAGCTGGCGCAGGCCTATCACGAGGCAACGCTATGGCCCCAGAAGCGCCCCCCGAACATAAGCTGAATTCAAGTTACATCTTTGCGGCGGGCACGGCCTTGGCTAACCTTCGGCAAAACCGGGAGGGGGTTTGATATGCCAGCCAGTGAGATCAAGCCGCATGGACGGCCCGAGATGGGAGAGGTCCGTTTTGCCATGCTTGGCGAGGCGCTGCGCCGGGGGTGGGGCGACATGCGCCGCGCGCCGGGCTATGCATTTGTTTTTGCAGGCGTTTACGTTGTGGTGGGGCTTGTCATGGCGGGCGTCACCTGGAGCACCGGCAAAAGCTATTGGCTGATCTTTGCCGCAGTGGGGTTTCCGTTGGTCGGGCCATTTGCGGCCGTCGGCCTGTACGAGGTCAGTCATCGGCTTGAGCAGGGGCGCGCGCTTGTGCCCTCGGAGGTGATGGGCGTGATCGCCCATCAGCGTCGTCGTCAATTGCCGTCGATCTGTGCGATCATCATCATGGTGTTCCTGTTCTGGTTCTTTCTGGCGCATATGATCTTTGCGCTGTTTCTCGGACTTTCGACAATGACGAATGTGTCGTCTTCCCTTGAGGTTTATCTTACGCCAGAGGGGCTGGGCATGCTGGGCGTCGGCACCGGGGTGGGGGCGCTGTTCGCGCTATTCATCTATGCGATCACGGTGATTTCTCTGCCGCTTCTGCTGGACCGCGAGGTGGATTTCGTGACTGCGATGCTGACCAGCCTCGAGGTGGTCGTGCAGAACCCGCTGCCGATGCTGGCCTGGGGCGTGATGATTGCGGTGCTGACTTTTGTGGCGCTGCTGCCGGCGTTTCTGGGGCTTTTTGTCGTATTGCCGCTTTTGGGGCATGCAACATGGCATCTTTACCGGCTGATCTGTGTGGCGGGCGAGGCGGGCGCAGAGGTCGAGACCGGGGATTTGCAGGACTAGGCAACAGGTCTGCGGACCCGATAATCCGGCCAATTTCCTTGGGCGGCAGGCGTCAGGCCTCGCGCCCGTGGCTTTTGAGGCGTGCATGCAGATCGCGCGCTTGCGGTACTCCGGCCTCGAGCGCGAAGATATAGGCATGGGTCAGGAAAAAACAGGCCGCATCCAGATCATTCGCGCCATCGGCCGCCGCAGCATAGAGCGTGACCAGAGCCTTCTGGTCACGCGCCTCATGGGCCGCCAGCATCTGTTCGTGCAGGCCGTTCATTCAGCCGCCTTTGCCATGGCGCGATGCGCGCTTACCTTGCTTGCCACCCAATGGTGGAAGCAATGCGTCGGGCTATCCATCACCGGTGAGAACCGCCCGCCGTCGAAATAGGTGGCATGGCGCCCTCTCTGCATTCCCTCGACGACAAAGATGTCTTCCTCGAACACCGTTTTCCAAAGCTGGGTGTTGCGCGCGCGCAGGCCCTCGTCGCTATTGGGGACGGCGTAATAGAGGTGGATATGTTCAACCGTGCGGTCCGTCGCCTTGGGTTCCAGAATGATTGCGAAGGCATGGTCACGCTGCACCCCCAAAAGAACGTTCGGATAGGCCGCGATATATTCGGCCTGTTCGTTCCACTTTTTGCCGACCTCTTCGAAATCTGGGAATTTCTCGCCGTTTTCATTCGTCAACTGGCGATAGACCATCGTACCCTGGCCAGAGAACGCGCCGGGCTTTTCGATGTGATAATGATCTTCCAGCTTGGAATAGCTGTTCAGGCCCGGATGCACCCACGGCAGGTGATAGCTCTCGCAGAAATTTTCGACCGCGAGCTTCCAGTTGGTGTTCACCTCAAGCTCGAAGCGGCTGTCATGACCACCGTGATAGAGTGGCAGGTCGAATTCTTTCCAGCGTTCGATGATATCCGACATGGCCTCTTCAAAGGCGGGCGCGTCGCCCGAGACGTTGATCCAGACCACGTCGCGCCAGATATGGCTGCGCACCTCGTTAAGGCCAAGCTCGTTGCGCTTGATTGCCTCGTGGGTGTTATGGCCGGGACCGCCGACATGCGGCGTGCTGACAAGGTTGCCCTTTGTCGAATAGCACCAGGAATGATAGGGACAGCGAATGGCGCCTTCGATCTTGCGGGGCTCTTCCACAAGGATCATGCCGCGGTGGCGGCAGATATTCTGAAATACCCGCACATCGCCATCCTTGTCGCGAATCAGCAAGAGCGGCATGCCGAGGAATTCCACCGGCTTGGCATCGCCCGGTTCCGGCACATCCGCAGCGACTGCAAGCCCGGCCCATTGCGAGAACAAAAGTGCGTGCTTTTCTTCTTCGAAAACGGCGGGATCAATGTAATGCGCGTTGGGAAGGCCATTGGCCGTATCCACGCTGGCGCTTACCTTGGACAGATTAGTCAGCTGGGGCATTTTGAATCTCCGTGGGGCCATAATTTGCGAAATGATTGCCCGAAAAACATGCCCATAGCCGCCTGTCTGCGACGCGAATTTACACAAGGCGACAATTTTTCGTAGGGTCGCGGACATTTGCCCGGTCAGCAAAAAGGACGTCGCATCTGCCATTCATGCCGCCCGCAGAGCCACCCGTGGTCTGAAATCCGTGCCCGGTACGCGATTGGTCTGGGCACCCCGGCGCCTTCGCGCTAGCTTGCCGCGCATGACAACAGACCCGAGATTGGACATTATTGGCGCGGCGCTGGCGGATGCCAGCCGGATGCGGATTCTGTGCGAGTTGATGGATGGGCGGGCCTTCACCAACAAAGAACTGGCCTGCGCCGCCGATATCAGCCCGCAAACGGCCAGTGTGCATCTCAAGGTTCTCGAAGCCGCCGGGTTCACCGCATCGCTGCGCAGCGGGCGCCATGTCTATCACCGGATAGCAGGGCCCGAGGTTGCCGAAGTGCTTGAAAAGCTTTCAAGCCTGTCGCCGTCGGATCACCTGATGCGAAGATCGCAGGGGGCGAAGACGGTGACGGATGCGCTTTTGGCGCGGAGCTGTTACAACCACATGGCGGGGCGGCTTGGCGTTCTGATAACCGAACGGCTGGCTGCGCTTGGCGTGATCCGCCTTGGCGATGAAACCGTCACCTGCGGTCCGCAGTGCAGGGCCTTCTGTGACAGGCTCGGGATCGCGATGCCCAAGCCCGGCGCCGGAAAACCGCTTGTAAAGCTCTGTCTCGACTGGACCGAGCGCCGTCACCATATTTCAGGCCCCTTGGCCACGGCGATCCTTGAGCGGGCGCTGGCCATGCATTGGCTTGACCGCCGCGCCGGAAGCCGCGCCCTGATGATCACCGCGGACGGCTACGCGGCCTTCGATCTCTGGTTTGGCCTTGGCAAAGAGGCGATCGACGGCGCAGGTGCCGCCTGAGAGTTCGGCCGATAACGAACCGTCTTTTTCCATGCCGTGCCGTGATCCGGCTACAAGGGGCATGAAACAGCCGGAGATTCCGATGACATTGCCAGACTTCGATAACGACCGGTTCACAGCCGAACAAGGGCTGCGGATCATTGTGCAGGTTCCCGAGACCCGCGCCGCGCAGATTGTGGAGGCGGTCCTTGGGAAAGACGCCCTTCGATACGGCGACTACGATTCTGTTACATTCAGAACCGCCGCCGGAGTGCAGCAATTCCGGGCGCTTGGCAGCGGGCGCAATGCCGCGACAGAAACGGCGGTCGAAGTACCCTGCCAGGAGCTATCCTTCTTTCTTGCGGGCAACGAGGCGACGGTCGTCGAGGTTCTCAGGGCAATCTATGCGGCGCATCCCTATGAAGAGCCGGTCGTTTTTGTCACGCCTTGCCTGCGCACATGCCATATTGCGGGCAGGGATGAGGACAATCCGAACCGGTTCTGGAACAGCCTCACCGAAGACTGGGTTCCCCAGGAGCACCGATAGCGTGGGGGCCGGCCCCGAGCCGGGCCCAAATGAAAACGGAGCCATCCGAGGCCCCGCTTTTGGTCTTTGCCTGCGGCGGGCCGCTCAGCCGCCCCGCGGAAGGGCCGCCACGCCGGTGCGCGCGATCTCCACAAGGCCGAGCGGGCGCATCAATTCGGCGAAGGCGTCGATCTTTTCCGGCGCGCCGGTGATCTCGAAGACAAAGCTGTTGAGTGTGCTGTCCACCGCATTGGCACGGAAGATATCCGCAAGCCGAAGCGCCTCGACCCGCTTTTCGCCCTCGCCCTCGACCTTGAACAGGGCAAGTTCGCGCTCGACGGCAGGCCCCTCGACGGTAAGGTCATGCACCGCATGGACCGGCACGATGCGGCCAAGCTGGGCCTTGATCTGTTCGATCACCTGCGGCGTGCCGGTGGTGACGATGGTGATCCGGCTGGTGTGGCCGGTATGATCCACCTCGGCCACCGTCAGGCTTTCGATGTTATAGCCGCGCCCCGAGAACAGGCCGATCACCCGTGCAAGAACGCCGGGTTCGTTGTCGACCAGCACGGCCAGCGTGTGACGCTCGGTGGTGTCCGAGAAAGTGGGGCGCAGATTATAGGCCGAATGCTTGGTCGAGCCTTTTTTGATTTTCAGAGCGGACATATTGATTTCCTTTGTTCCGGTGGTTTGGCGACGGAATTTTTGAAAAATTCCGGACCGTTTTCTTTCAAAGAAAACGGGTGTCACACCATCACAGCACCTTTTGACCCAATCGCATCCTTGGTCGAAGCATCACCCAGAAGCATCTTGTTATGCGGCTCTCCCGACGGGATCATCGGGAAACAGTTTTCGTGCTTTTCCACCAGGCAATCAAAGATCACCGGCCCGTCGTGGTTGAGCATTTCCATGATCGCGTCATCAAGATCGGCGGGATCCTTGCAGATGATCCCCTTGGCGCCAAAGGCCTCGGCCAGCTTGACAAAATCAGGCAGCGATTCAGACCAGCTTGAGGAATAACGCTCGCCGTGCAGCAATTGCTGCCACTGGCGTACCATGCCAAGACGTTCGTTGTTCAGGATGAACTGTTTTACCGGAAGCTTGTATTGCATCGCGGTGCCCATTTCCTGCATGTTCATGAGCCAGGAGGCTTCGCCGGCGACGTTGATCACAAGTGCCTCGGGATGCGCCATCTGCACCCCGATCGAGGCCGGAAAGCCATAGCCCATGGTGCCAAGCCCACCGGATGTCATCCAGCGGTTGGGATCGTTGAAGCCAAGATATTGCGCTGCCCACATCTGGTGCTGACCGACCTCGGTACAGATATAACGGTCATGGTCCTTGGTCAGCGCCTCAAGCCGGGCGAGGGCATGCTGCGGCTTGATCACAGAGCCTTTTTGCTCGAAGCGCAGGCAATCGACCTTTTTCCACTCGGCGATCTTGGCGCTCCATTTCTGGATGCCCTCGCGGTTCACCTTGCGGCCGCGCGATTTCCACACCTTGAGGAGGTCTTCAAGCACATGGGCAATATCGCCGACAATCGGAATGTCGGTCTTGATCACCTTGTTGATCGAAGAGGGGTCGATGTCGATATGCGCCTTGATCGAATCCGGGCTGAACGCATCCAGCCGCCCGGTGATCCGGTCATCGAAGCGCGCCCCGATGTTGATCATGAGGTCACAGCCGTGCATCGCCATGTTGGCCTCGTACAGACCGTGCATGCCAAGCATGCCGATCCAGTGCTCGCCATTGGCGGGATAGGCGCCAAGACCCATCAGGGTGCTGGTGATCGGAAAGCCGGTCGCCTCGACCAGTTCGCGCAAGAGCTGGCTTGCGGCGGGGCCGGAATTGATCACGCCGCCGCCGGTATAAAAGATCGGCCGCTTGGCTGTTTCCATCGCCGCCACCAGATCGGTGATCGAGTCCATGTCGCCCTTGACCTGCGGCTGGTAATGGCTGGTGCGGGCCTTCTGCGGCGAGGTGTACTCGGCGCTGGCGAATTGCACGTCCTTTGGGATATCGACCAGAACCGGACCGGGACGACCGCTTGTTGCCACGTGAAACGCCTGGTGCAGGACGTTCGACAGGTCCTTGGTGTCATTCACCAGCCAGTTGTGCTTGGTGCAGGGGCGGGTGATGCCGACGGTATCGGCCTCCTGAAAGGCATCGGTGCCGATCATGAAGGTCGGCACCTGGCCGGTCAGGACGATGATCGGAATGCTGTCCATCAACGCATCCGTCAGGCCGGTCACCGCATTGGTGGCACCGGGCCCGGAGGTCACAAGCACGACGCCCGGTTTGCCGCTTGAGCGGGCATAGCCTTCGGCGGCATGTACCGCGCCCTGTTCGTGGCGCACGAGCACGTGCCTGATGTCGTTTTGCTGGAATACCTCGTCATAAATCGGTAGCACGGCGCCTCCGGGATAGCCAAAGACGACGTCCACGCCCTGATCCTTGAGGGCCTGGACTATCATTTTCGCTCCGGTCATCTGACGTGTCATGTGCTTTGCTCCGTATATGACATCAACTCAATTCGCATAAAAAAGCCCCCGGTTTGATCCGAGGGCGCATGGGGTTCCATTATGGGTGCCTTACCGGCCCATGCGCCATGTACCTACGAGTACGACTAGGTTTGCCATGCGGCGACTCCTTTGCTGCGTGTGCGAGACATTATGGCTGGTGACGGGGGGCGTCAACCCGGTTTGCCCGATAAAATGTCGCGAAATGGGGTGAAATCTTTGCATTTATTGCGCAAAGAGGGGTGGTTTCATGATTTTACGTATATTTTTGCAAAAGCGAGCCAGAATTTTTCCGCCAGGCCTGCGATTTGCGCAGGGGCGTGGCGTTGCGGGGAAACTTATACAAACGGCATCCCGGCGCGCGGCGCTTACAAGCGCACGCCGGTGCCCTGCAAGACGCCATGCTCCATGGCATAGCGCGTCAGGCCGGCCGTGCTTGAAATCCCGAGCTTGCGCTTGATGTTCTTGCGGTGCGTTTCGACCGTGCGTACCGAGATATCGAGCGCAAGCCCGACCTCCTTGTTCGATTTGCCCTGCGCCAGTTGCAACAGGATGGTCTGTTCCCGGTTGGTGAGCTGTTCGCGGTCGCTGCTGTCATAGGGCGCGAGCGAGCCTTGCGCGCCGGTGCACAGATAGCGTTGCCCGGCCATCACCGCATCAATCGCGCGCTTTATCTCGTCGGTGGGCACGTCCTTCAGGACATAGCCCGCCGCGCCATGGCTAAGGGCGCTGGTGATATATTCCGGGCTGTCATGCATCGACAGGATAAGAATGCGGGTCTCGGGACGGCGTTCGAGGATGATCTCGGTGGTGCTCAGCCCGCCAATCCCCGGCATGTTGAGATCAAGCAGGATCACGTCCGGATTGAGCGCGCCGACCGTGTCAATGATCTCCTGACCGCTTGAGAGATTGGCGATCACCTCGACGTCGTCATAACTCTCAAGGATCGACTGAATGCCTTCGGCGACCATCGGGTGGTCATCTACGATTGCGATGCGAATGCGGGGTTTGGTCATGCGCTTGCCTTGGTCTTGGGGGCGGAAGGGGCGAGGGCATCCGATGCGGGATCAGGGCGGCCCTGCGGTTTCAGAAGGTGGGTCAGCGGCACATTGGCCTCGATCACGGTGCCGGATTTCGAAGACATCACCCGCAGCACCCCGTCAAGCTGTTCGATGCGCTCCTGCATGTTGCGCAGGCCGATCCCGCCATTAGGGGCCTGTTCGGCCTTGGCCTGATCAAGGCCGCAGCCATTGTCGGAAATCCGCAGCGTCGCGCCATCGGCATGGCCGCGCACGTCGATCTTAACCTCGGTCGCGCCGGAATGGCGTTCGACATTGGTCAGCGCTTCCTGGGCGACACGGTAAAGGGCGATCTTGGCCTCGTCATCAAGGCGGTTGCGAAACACCACGGTGCTGAACTCGGTCTTGATGCCGGTGCGGGTGCTGAAGCCCTCGGACAGGGCCTTGATCGCGGGGCCAAGGCCAAGGTCGTCAAGCGCACCGGGGCGCAGGTCGCGGCTGATGCGGCGAACCTCCTGAATGGCGCCAGAGAGATGGGTAATGCCCCGATCAAGCGTGTCCCCGGCGCGGGTATCGCCCGCTGCCAGCCGCCGCTTGGCCGTATCAAGCGCATAGCGCACGCCGACCAGGATCTGGCTGATGCCGTCATGCAATTCACGCGCGACGCGACCGCGCTCTTCTTCCTGGGCGTCAAACACCCGCTGGGTCAGCTTTTTGAGCTTGGCATCGGCCAGCCGGCGTTCGCGGATGTTGATGAACAACCCGGACACGAAAACAAGCAACAGCGCCGCCAGCATCGCCGCCCCGATATAGAGAAAGGTCTTTTGCACCCGGTCCTCGACCTTTTCGCGCGAGGCCGAGACCGCCGCAACCACATCGTCGATGAACACGCCGGTACCGACCGCCCACCGCCAATCCTGAAGGCCGATTACATAGGTGACCATGCGGGCCCGCTCGCCGGTGCTGGGTTTGCGCCACTCATAGCTGTGATAGCCCCCGCCAGAGCGCGCCAGCCGGATAAGCTCGTCGGTGATCGGGGCGCCGCTCGGGTCTTCAAGCCCGGTCCAGTTGCGCCCGATCAGATCGGTGTTGCGCGGGCTGACAAGGTTGTTGCCGTCATAATCAAACACAAAGAAATAGCCGTCCTGGCCATAGAGCATGCCCGCCAGGATCTGGCTGACCTGAAGCATCGCCGCCTCGTCATCGGGCGCGGCGCGCCCATAGATGTTGACGAAAGCCGTGCGTGCAATCGACAGGTAATTGCGCAGCTCGGCGCGCTTGGCCGCGATAAGCTGGGTTTCAAGCGTTTCGATCTCGCGCTCGGCCAGCTGGCGCGATTGCAGCGTCACCACCACCGAAATCGCCACCGCCGTCAGGATCAGCGGCAGCGTCGCGACAAGAAAAAGCTTTTGGCCATAGTTGAGCCGAAAAGAGGTGAACAAGCGGGTCATGGCAAAGCGATACGTCGAAACCGCCGCGATATCCAGCGTTTCGACCGCATCAGGCGTCCGGCGGGGTCCACTCGGCCTCGGGGACGTGCCGGTTGCGCAGCCGAAGCGCAAGCCCAAGCGCCACCCCGACGCCAATCGCCACGGTCAGATCGGCCAGCACCGTCAGAACCAGCGTCAGAAGAAGCAATACCTTGTCCGATGTCCGCGCTTTCATGTAGCCGCGCCATTTATGCGGCTCGCTCATGTTCCAGGCGGTCAACATCAACAGCCCGGCCAGGGCGGGCATCGCGAAATAGCCCGCAAGCGGCGCGACCAGAAGCATCACCAACAGGATGGTCAGCGCATGGATCATCCCCGCCACCGGGGTCTTGCCGCCCGCGCGCACATTGGTGGCGGTGCGGGCGATCGCCCCGGTGGCGGGCATCCCGCCAAACAGGGCCGAGCCAATATTGGCCACGCCATTGGCCAGCACCTCGGCGTTGGGGCGATAGCGCCCGCCGGTCATCCGGTCGGCGACGGCGGCGGACAAAAGCGATTCCACTCCGGCGAGAAAGGCAATCACCATGGCCGAGGGCAAAAGCGCCAGGACGCGCTCGACGCTGATCGACGGCAACCCCGGCGTTGGCAATGTCGAGGGCAGCGCGCCAAAGCGCGAATAAAGCGTATCGACCGGAAGCACCCAGACCGCCACCGCCGCCGAGGTTACACCGACCGCCACGATAAGCCCCGGATAGCGCGGCGCCGCGCGCCTGAGCGCCAGGATCAGCACGATCGTTGCCGCCCCGATCACGAAGGCCATGCCATTGAAGGTCTCGCGCGCCTCCCAGAGGGCGGCGATCTTTTCAAGGAATTCGCCGGGCAGCGCGCCGGTTTCAAGGCCGAAAAGATCGCGTAGCTGGCTTGTGGCGATGATGATGGCAATGCCGATGGTAAAGCCGTTTATCACCGCCTCGGGAATGTGGCGCACAAGGCTGCCTGCCCGCAGATAGCCGGCGATGATCAGGATCGCCCCTGCCATCAGCGTCGCCAGAACAAGCCCGTCATAGCCGAACTCGGTAATCACACCGTAGACCACCACGATAAAGGCACCGGTCGGCCCGCCGATCTGAACCCGGCTTGCGCCGAGGGCCGAAATCAGGAACCCGCCGACAATCGCCGTGATCAATCCGGCGCCGGGATCGGCCCCCGAGGCAATGGCAATGGCAATACTTAGCGGCAGCGCCACCATGGCGACGCTGATGCCGGCAAACAGATCGGCCTGAAACAATCCGGCGGTATAGCCGGGCAGGGTGGTCAGAATTTTGGGTTTCATGGCGCAACTCAACACCCGCCGCCCGGCGGCTTCAAGCGTAAATTGCCCTTATTCAACCCACGCCGATCACAAAATCGCGCCTGCGTCGGCGAAATTTCTGCTTTAAATGCGCCATATACGCAGTAGTCGGTATTTTCTCATCGAACATGCGCCTCTAAGGTCGGCACACTTCAAGTGATCCGCAGGCGGCCAAAACGCCGTTGGCACTGATATAATGGGGAGGAAAACCATATGGATCGTCGTTCTTTTCTGAAAAATACCGCGCTTGGTGGCGGTGCTGCCGTTGCCGCATCCGCACTGGCCGCGCCGGCCTATGCGCAGGGCAAGCGCACGCTGACCATGGTCACCACATGGGGCCGCGGCCTTGCAGGCGTGTTTGACGCCGCTCAGCGCGTTGCTGACAACATCAACGGCATGGCCGATGGCGACTTGACCGTCGAAGTCAAAGGGGCCGGCGAACTGGTTGGCGCCTTCGAGGTGTTTGACGCCGTGACCGCCGGTCAGGCCGACATGTACCACGGTGCCGACTATTATTTCGTGGGTCAGCATCCGTCTTATGCGTTCTTCACCTCGGTGCCCTTCGGCATGACCGCGCAAGAGCTGGTGAACTGGTATTACCACGGCGATGGCGCCGCATTCCACGACGAGCTTGGCCAGATCTTCGGCCTGAAATCCTTTCTTGCCGGCAACACCGGCGCGCAGGCGGGTGGCTGGTATTCGAAAGAAATCAACGGGCCCGAAGATTTCAACGGTCTCAAGTTCCGCATGCCCGGTCTTGGCGGCAAGGCGCTCGGCAAGCTTGGCGCGAGTGTGCAGAACATCCCCGGCGCCGAAGTCTATCAGGCGCTTGCAAGCGGCGCGATTGACGGCACCGAGTGGATCGGCCCCTGGGCGGACGAAAAGGCGGGTTTCCAGGAAATCACCAAGACCTACTACGCTGCGGGCTTCCACGAGCCGGGCGCGGGTCTGTCCGTGGCGACCAACCGTGACGTCTTTGAAGGCCTGTCGCCTGCGCATCAGAAAGTCATCGAGATCGCATCCGCCGAGGCCCACCAGTGGAACCTCAGCCAGTTCCTCGCCAACAACGGCGCCGCGCTGCAGCGTCTGCAGGCCGGTGGCGTCAAGGTCATGGAATTCCCTGACTCGGTCTGGGATGCGTTCGGTGCGGCTTCGAAAGAAGTCATGGACGAAAACATGGGCGACGATCTGTTCAAGAAAATTCACGACAGCGCAATGAAGTCGATGAAATCTTCTTCCGGCTGGCAAAACCTGTCGTCTGGTGTCTACACCGCACAGCGCGACCGCGTTCTGGGTTAACCCAACCCGACGTATCTTTTGGATCCCCCGCCTGGTGCGGGGGGTCCCTTTTTCATTTTTGCCGCAGGCCAGAAGGC
>NZ_CAJXIP010000089.1 GCF_913054395.1 uncultured Roseovarius sp. | reverse complement strand
CGGGCCTGGAAAAGCCGGACGAAGGCGTGATCCGGCGCGAGTGTCGGATTTCGTTTCCACTTGGCTTCATGGGCGGGGTGATCAACCGCCTCTCGGCGCTTGAGAATTCCCGCTATATCGCAAGGCTCTACGGGCTTGATCCCGATTACATCGAATCCTTCTGCCGCTGGATGTGCAATCTGGGCGAATATTTCGACCAGCCGCTTGGCACCTATTCATCGGGGATGCGGGCGCGGTTCACGTTTTCGCTGATGCTGGCGCTTGATTTCGATATGTACCTGATTGACGAGGGCATGCCCGGCTCAACGGATGTTGAATTCAACCGCAAAGCCGGTGAAATCCTGAAAGAGCGCTTGCGCACCACGACTGTGATCATCGTCTCGCACCAACCCGAGACGCTTGAAAAATTCGCCCGCTCTGCTGCGGTTCTGATGGGCGGGCAACTGTATATGTTTGATACCTTGGAAGAGGCGAAGCACCTTTATGACTACGAAACCCAAGGCTAGAAAATTCCGCATCAGGCGCAACCCCGCGCCACAGCAGGCCGACGCCACGGCGCCCTTTGTGGCGCCGGTCGACACTGCCGCCGCGCAATCCCCCGCCCCACAAACCGACACGCCCCCTACGCCGCAGGCCGGGGCCGAAATACATCACGGCCAGGTCACGTCGGCGCGCGAAATGAACAGCGCCCAGACGATTGACGAGATCCGCAAAGAGGGTCTGACCGGTCGGCAATTGCGCATGGCGCGGCGTATGGCGCAGAAGCACGGGCTTGCCCCGACCTCGGATTTCGATGCTGTGCGTCTGTTGCGGGTGCGTGGCATAGATCCGTTCCAGCGCGCCAATATCCTTGAGCTTGTCGCCACCGACGGGCGGGCCCAGGCCAATCCCGGCGACGCTGTGGCAGAGGGTGCGGTCGGGTCTGACCATCGCGTGCAACTGCCGCAGACCATGCCGATGGCCCGCCAGACCCTGCCCAGCACCGACCTGAGCCCGGCCGACCGGCGCGCCGAAGAAATCATGGCGATCCAGCGCGATATCAGCCGCCGCCGCCGCCGAAAGCTTATGCTGTTGATGTCGCGGCTGATGGCCTTTGTGATGCTGCCGACGATTGTGGTGGGCTATTATTTCTATGCGATCGCAACGCCGATGTATTCGACCAAATCCGCCTTTCTGATCCTGTCTGCCGATGGCGGCGGAAGCGGCGGCCGGCTTGGCGGTCTGTTGCCAAGCCAGTTCGCCACCGGGCAGGATGCTATTGCCACGCAGGAATATCTGCAATCCAAGGATGCGATGCTCCGGCTTGACGCCGATGTCGGCTTTCGCGCCCATTTCAGCCAGCCCTGGATCGACGCGCTTCAGCGGCTGGAGCCGGATGCAAGCAATGAATCCGCCTATAGCCTCTACAAGAAATACGTCAAACTCGGCTATGATCCGACTGAGGGCGTCATCCGTATGGAAGTGTCCACCGCCGACCCTGCGGTCAGTGCCGAGTTCTCCGAACACCTGATCGCCTATGCCGAAGAACGCGTTGACGAGCTTAGCCAGGAAAAGCGCCAGGATGCCGTCAAGACCGCGATCGAAAGCCTCGATCAGGCCAAGGCCGATCGCCGCTCTGCGCAGCAGATGCTTGTGTCATTGCAGGAAGGCAGCATTCTTGATCCCGAAGGCGAGATCGCTGGCATCCGCAGCCTGATCAGCACAGTCGAACTTCAGTTGCAGGAAAAGCAGCTGGCCCTCAACGTTCAGCTCAACAACGCCCGGCCCAATCGCGCAAAGGTCGAGGCGCTTGAAAGCGAGATTGAGATCCTTCAATCCGAGCTTGCAAGGCAAAAGGCCCGCCTGACGCAGGCAACCGATGGCGGAAGCTCTCTGGCGTCCAAAACCGCCGCGATCCAGATGGCCCAGGCCGATCTGGCAACCGCCGATCTGGTGCTGCAATCGGCCCTCGAAGCCAAGCGCCAGTCTGAAATCGAGGCCAACAAGCAGGTCCGCTATCTCACGGTCAGCGTGCGCCCCCTGCCCTCGCAGGATGCGTCTTATCCGCGGGCCTTTGAAAACACGATACTGGCCTTCCTGATCTTTTCTGGTATCTACCTGATGATCTCACTTACCGCATCCGTACTGCGTGAACAGGTATCGTCATAAAGATGAAAACAATCGAATTGAACGGGCTTGCCATTGCCAATGACCGGCCCCTGACGCTGATTGCCGGCCCATGCCAGCTTGAATCCACCGACCACGCCCAGATGATCGCCGGCACCCTGCAAGAGGCCTGCGCCGCCTTCGGTGCACAGCTGATCTTCAAGGGCAGCTTTGACAAGGCCAACCGCACCTCGCTTTCGGGAAAGCGCGGGCTTGGCGTTGACGAAGGTCTCAAGGTATTGCAATCGGTCAAGGAGGCGCTCGGGCTGGCGGTGTTGACCGACATCCACCTGCCCGATCAATGCGCGCCGGTGGCCGAGGTTGCTGACGTGTTGCAGATCCCTGCCTTTCTCTGCCGCCAGACCGACCTTCTGATCGCCGCGGGCGAAACCGGCACCGTGGTCAATGTCAAAAAAGGCCAGTTCCTGGCGCCCTGGGACATGCCCAACGTCGTGTCCAAGATTGAAAGCACCGGCAATACCCGGATCATGCTGACCGAACGCGGCACCTCGTTTGGCTATAACACCCTTGTCGCCGACATGCGTGGATTGCCGCAGATGGCCGCCACCGGATATCCGGTGGTGATGGATGCCACCCATTCGGTGCAACAACCCGGTGGCAAGGGCGGTTCGACCGGCGGACAGCGCGAATTTGCGCCCGTCATGGCGCGCGCTGCGGTCTCGCTTGGCGTTGCCGCGGTCTTCATCGAAACCCACGAAGACCCGGATAACGCGCCCTCGGATGGGCCCAACATGATCCCGCTGGCGCAGATGCCCGAACTGATCAGCACGTTGATGCAATTTGATCGGCTGGCCAAGGCCAACCCGATCCACCTTTGACAGACAGAGAGATTGCCGTGACCAAACCAAGGCCCGATGTCGCCCCGAACACCTGGGAATTCCTGCGCGATGCGATGATCACCCCCACGGGGTTTCGCGAATATGACGCCCGCTGGAAATACCCCGACCAGATCAACCTGCCGGGGATCACAGCGCTTGGCCTTGGTCTTGGCACCCAGATGCAGGCACGCGGCATCGCCCCGGTCATCGCGGTCGCCAATGACTATCGCGACTATTCCCTGTCGATCAAGAACGCGCTGATGCTTGGCCTGATGCAGGCCGGGATTACCGTCAAGGACATCGGCCCTGCGGTTAGCCCGATGGCCTATTTTTCGCAGTTCCACCTTGATGTGCCCGCCGTCGCCATGGTCACCGCAAGCCATAACCCAAATGGCTGGACCGGGGTCAAGATGGGCTTTGAGCGCCCCCTGACCCATGGCCCCGACGAGATGTCGGAACTGCGCGACATCGTGCTTGAGGGCCGCGGCGTGCCGCGCCCCGGCGGTGCCTATGAATTCGTCGACGGTGTGCGCGAGGCCTATCTTGACGACCTCGTCGGAGATTTCCGCATGAGCCGCAAACTGCGCGTGGTCTGCGCCACCGGCAACGGCACCGCATCGGCCTTTGCACCAGAGCTGTTTGAACGCATCGGCGTCGAGGTGGTACCAAGCCATAACACGCTGGATTATACATTCCCGCATTACAATCCGAACCCCGAAGCAATGGAAATGCTGCATGACATGGCCGCCAGCGTGCGCGCCACGGGTGCCGATTTCGCGCTCGGCTTTGACGGTGACGGCGACCGCTGCGGCGTGGTCGATGACGAGGGCGAGGAAATCTTCGCCGACAAGGTGGGCGTGATCATGGCCCGTGACCTCTCGAAACTCTACCCCGGCGCCACCTTCGTGGCCGATGTCAAATCGACCGGGCTGTTTGCCTCCGATCCCGAGTTGATCAGGAACGGGGTCAAGGCGGATTACTGGAAAACCGGCCACAGCCACATGAAACGCCGCGTCAAAGAGCTGGGCGCGCTGGCGGGGTTTGAAAAATCCGGTCACTACTTCCTCGCCGAGCCAATTGGCCGGGGCTATGATTGCGGCCTGCGCGTCGCGGTGGAAATCTGCAAGCTGATGGATCGCAACCCCGATATGTCGATGTCCGACCTGCGCCGCGCCCTGCCGCAAACCTGGGCCACACCGACCATGTCGCCCTATTGCGCCGATACCGAAAAATACGCCGTGCTCGACCGGCTGGTCGCCAAACTGGTCGCCAAACACGAGGCCGGCGAACCGCTGGCAGGCCACCCGATCAAAGAGGTGGTCACCGTCAACGGCGCGCGCGTCATTCTCGACAACGGCAGTTGGGGATTGGTGCGCGCCTCATCCAACACCCCCAATCTGGTGGTGGTCTGCGAAAGCTCGCAATCCGAGTCCGAAATGCGCGCCATCTTTGCCGATATCGATGCGGTCATCCGTACCGAACCGCTGGTCGGCGATTACGATCAGACGATCTGACTTTCTTCTTGCCCTAAATATCCCGGGGGGTGTGGGGGGCAGCGCCCCCCATCCGGTCGGATCGCCAAAGGTGATCCGAACATAAAACGCCCGACCTAGGCCGCCAGACCGCGCCCCTTCAAAAGCGCCTCGACTCCGGGAAGCCGCCCGCGAAACGCGCAATAGAGGACCTCGGCATCCTCTGATCCGCCGCGCGACAGGATATGCGCCTCAAGCGCGCGGGCGCGCTCCGGATCAAAGGCGCCGCCGGCCTCTTCAAAGGCGGCAAAGGCGTCGGCATCCATCACCTCCGACCACATATAGCTGTAATAGCCGCTGGAATATCCGTCGCCCGAGAACACATGCGCGAAATGCGGGCTGGCGTGGCGCATGGTGATCGCCTGTGGCATGCCCAACTCGTCCAGAACTTCGGCCTGCCGCGCCATAAGGTCCGCGGGTGGCGCCCCCTCGTGAAACGCCAGATCGACCAGCGCCGAGGCAACATATTCCACCGTCTGAAACCCCATGTCGAAATTCGTCGCCTTCAGCATCTTGTCAAGCAGGTCACGTGGCATCGCCGCGCCGGTTTCCACATGGGTCGCGTATTGCTCAAGCACCTCCGGCACCTCAAGCCAATGCTCGTAAAGCTGACTCGGCAATTCGACGAAATCACGCGCCACCGATGTGCCCGACACACTTTCATAGGTCACATCCGACAGCATCTGATGCAGCGCATGGCCGAATTCATGAAACAGCGTGCGCGCATCGTCGTAAGACAACAACGCCGGGTTTCCCTTGGCGAAATTGCATACGTTGATCACCACCGGCCCCTGCACCTCGGGCCATTTCGCCTGCCCCCGCATCGCCGAACACCAGGCCCCGGAGCGCTTTGAGCCGCGTGCGAAATAGTCGCCGATAAACACCGCCACATGCTTGCCCCCGCGCGTCACTTCCCAGGCGCGGCAATCGGCATGATAAAGCGGCACATCCAGCGCCTTGAATTCCAGCCCGAACAACCGGTTGGCACAGCCGAACGCCGCCTCGATCATCCGCTCCAGCGACAGGTACGGCTTTAACGCCGTTTCCTGCAAATCGTGCTCGGCCTGTCGCCGCTTTTCCGCGTAATAGCGCCAGTCCCATGGCTCAAGCGTGCCATTGATGCCATCGTCGCGCAACATCGCGGTCAACACCTCTGCATCCGCCTCGGCCTGCACCTTGGCCGGCTCCCAGACCGCCATCAACAGCTCACGCGCCGCCTCGGGCGTCTTGGCCATTTCGGTTTCAAGCTTGAAGGCCGCAAAGCTGTCATAGTCCAAAAGCCGCGCCCGCTCGGCGCGCAGGGCAAGGATCTCTTCGGCGACGGCACGATTGTCCCCCTCGCCGCCATTGGCGCCACGCGCCGCCCAGGCCTGAAACGCGCGCCGACGCAAATCGCGGCGTGGCGAGAATTGCAAAAACGGCGTGATCAACGAGCGCGACAGCGTGACAACCGGCCCCGCAAGGCCCTTTTCCTGCCCCGCCGCACGCGCCGTATCCACCACGAAATCCGGAAGCCCGGCAAGATCGTCCTCGGACAACTCCATATGCCAAGCGGCCTCATCCGCCAGCAGGTTTTGCGTAAACGCCGTGCCCAGAACCGACAGCCGCGACATGATCTCGCGCATGCGCCTGTCTTCTGCCCCGTCAAGTCCCGCCCCCGCCCGGCGAAAGCCGCGATGGCTCAGCATCAGGACCCGAGCCTGCTCCGGCGTCAACGCAAGCGTCTCGCGCGCCGCCCAGAGTGTCTCGATCCGCGCAAAAAGCGCCTTGTTGCCGTAGACCTCCGAAGAATGCGCCGCCAGTTTCGGGCCGAAATCGCGTTGCAATTCCTGACGCCTTGGATTGCTGTCGGCCCCGGCCAGCGTGAAGAACACCGATAGCACCCGGTCAAGATCCTTGCCCGAGGCCTCCAGCGCCTCGATCGTATTGGCGAATGTCGGCGCCTCGGGATTGGCGGCAATCGCCTCGATCTCGGCGCGCGCGGCACTCAGCGCCACCTCGAAGGCAGGCGCGAAATCCTCGTCCCCGATCGCCGCGAAAGGCGCCAGATCAAACGGTGTCTTCCACTCAGCCAGCAACGGGTTTGTCATCGCGTTCTCCTTTGGTGCCACAGATCGGGCAGGTTTCTCTTGGGCTCAGCCCGATCTTGCGGCTCTCGCCGTAAAGCGCGTCATAGATCAGCATCTCACCGCGCAGCGCCTGCCCCGCCCCGGTGATGATCTTGATCGCCTCGCCCGCCATCATCGCACCGACAACCCCCGGCAAGGGCCCCAACACGCCCGCCTCGGAACAGGACGGCGCAAGGCCCGGCGCCGGGGCCTCTGGAAAGATGCACTGGTAACAGGGCGCGCCGCGCGCCGGATCAAACACGCTCAGCTGACCTTCCCATTGCGACAAAGCGCCGGAAATCAACGGGATAGACAATTCTGCGGCAATGCGATTGGAAAGGTAGCGGGTCGCGAAATTATCCGTTCCGTCAAGGATCAGATCATAATCGGCGAAAAGTTCCTGCGCGATCTCGGGCGTCAGGCGCCGCTGATAGGGACGCACCGTCACATGCGGGTTCTGCGCATGCATCGCCGCGGCGGCCGACTGCACCTTGGGCAGGCCGATATCCTCATCGCGGTGGATCACCTGGCGCTGAAGGTTGGAATTGTCGACCTCGTCATCGTCGATAACCCCAATCACGCCAACCCCCGCCGCCGCAAGATAAAGCAGCACGGGCGAGCCAAGCCCGCCCGCGCCGATCACAAGAACCCGCGCCTCCTTCAGGGCCTTTTGCCCCGGCCCGCCGATTTCACGCAACACGATATGGCGGGCATAGCGGTCAAGTTCGGCCTCGCTGAAAAGCGGTTTGCGCCCTGTATCGCCGTTCCTGCCTGTCGCATCGGCTTGTTCCTTCGCCCGCGCCCGCGCCCGCAACCGGCCCAATCCGGCACGGTAAACAAAGCCGATCGCGACCGCTCCTCCCAGCATCAGCCAAAGCGCGGCACTCTCGCCCGTGGCAAGGCGCAGCGGGTGCCCCTGCGGCAACAACAGGTGAAGCCCGACTACCGCCAGCCACAACACACCGATCATGCCCCAGCGCAACCGCCGGGGCGTGCCAAGCGCCGCCCCGATGCCCCAAAGCACCGCCGCCATGATCAAAACCAGCATCATCAGGATACCCCGGTCGATCCAAACCCGCCCTGCCCGCGCGTGGTCTCGTCAAGCGTTTCAACCAGCTCAAAACGCGCCTGCACCACGGGTGCAACTACCATTTGTGCAATCCGCGCGCCGTGGTCTATATGAAACGCCTCCTGTCCGGCATTCATCAAGATCACGCCCAAGGGTCCACGATAATCGGCGTCAATCGTACCGGGGCTGTTTGGCAGGGTGATCCCATGCTTGAGCGCCAGACCCGAGCGTGGCCTGATCTGCACCTCAAACCCCACCGGAATGGCCAGCCGCAGCCCCGTCGGCACAAGCGCCCGCGCCCCCGGAGCAAGCGTCAGCCCACCACGCCCCTCCGCAGGAAAATTCGCGCGCAGATCGGCCCCCGCCGCCCCCGCAGTCTCGTATGACGGCAAACCAAGCGACCGGTCCGCCGCCTCTTCCCACACCATTGAAACGGTAAGCAAAGGCCCCACTTTCATCTTTCCATAAATACTCAATCTCCGCCCGGAAGCGCCTGGGCGATCCGCTCGGCAAGCTTTTGCGCGACCTCGGCCTTTGGCATCCGGGGCCAGGCTTCGGCACTCTCGGCACGAATGAGGGTGACCGCGTTTTCGGTGCCCCCCATGATGCCGGTGCCATACCCCACATCATTGGCGACGATCCAGTCACAGCCCTTGCGCGCGCGCTTGGCCGTGGCGTTTTCGATCACGTCATCGGTTTCGGCGGCAAAGCCGACCACAAGCCCCGGCCGCCCGGCCTTCATCTGGCTGACGCGCGCCAGGATGTCCGGGTTTTCGGCAAACTCCAGCCTGGGCAGCCCGCCCTTGGTTTTCTTGAGCTTCGACTCGCTCGCCCCGGCCACATGCCAATCGGCCACGGCAGCGGCAAAAATCGCGGCTTCGACCGGAAGCGCAGCCTCGACCGCCGCAAGCATCTCTTTCGCGGTCTCGACACGCACCACCTCAACCCCGTCGGGCGGCGGCACGCTGGCGGGGCCGGTGACAAAAACAACCTCGGCCCCAAGCGCGCTCAGCGCGCGGGCCAGGGCCGTGCCCTGCGCACCGGACGAACGATTGGCGATATAGCGCACCGGATCAATCGGCTCGTGCGTGGGGCCAGAGGTGACCAGCACGCGGCGCCCCTTCAGGGGGCCATCGGTCAGGGCCGCGTGCACAGCGGCAACAATTTCCGGCACCTCGGCCATGCGCCCCGGCCCGTGCTCGCCGCAGGCCATATCGCCCTCATTGGGACCGACAAAACCGATACCATCGCCACGAAGCACCGCAAGATTGCGCTGCGTCGCCGCATGCTGCCACATCCGCACATTCATCGAAGGCGCAATCAGAACCGGCGTATCCGTGGCCAACAACAGCGTCGCGGCGAGATCATCCGCCCGACCGCCCGCCATCTTCGCCATCAGATCGGCTGTGGCCGGGGCGACCACGATAAGGTCAGCACTTCGGCTTAGCTCGATATGGCCCATCTCGGCCTCGTCCGTGAGATCGAACAGGTCCTGATACACCTTGCGCCCGGCCAGCGCCGAGACCGACAAAGGCGTGACGAATTGCGCTCCCGCAGCGGTCAAAACAGGCGTCACGACTGCGCCCTGCTCGCGCAGACGCCGGATCAGGTCAAGCGATTTGAACGCTGCAATACCGCCCCCAATGATCAGAAGAATGCGTTTTTTTTCCAGCATGGGCGCGTTCCTTGTTCAGCCGTTCAGACACTAGGGCGTGGCCCTCGGGGTGACAAGGGGCAGCGCGCCGCGGCCAACGCCTGTTTCGCGAGGCGCGCAGGAAAGGGCGCGAATAGCTACCTGAAGGCCGCGCAGGGGTCGGGCCGATCCACCGCATCAGCCGAGATGACCTCATCGAATACCCCCTCAAGCGGGCGGTCGTCTTCGGTCTGCCCGACAACATGCAGGTCAAGCCCGGTACGCGCAGACGACAGGATCGCAGGCATGCCCCAGTCGCGCCGCGCGTGACCATTGCCGGTGATCACCGCCACCGGCCCGCCCGTTTCCTCAAGGGCCTCGATCACCGCCCGCGCCAGAACGGCATCGCGCAGGCGCTGGATGTCGACCATGCCGGGCAGGATAGCATCCGGAATCGCGTCACAATGCGCCGCCATCTGCATGGCTTCGCGGGCCTCCTGTTCGTCAACGGACAACGGATGATCCAGTCCGAAACGCCCCGCATCCGGCCCGAAACTGGCTGCAAGACCCGCCTCAAGAACCGCGCGCGCTTTCGCCCTTGGGACAAGTGCGCCATAGATGGCGGCCTCTGGGGCGGCGGTGAAAATCGGATGATACATCGCGAAATCGGGCCAGCCGCTTTCGCCCCAGTCAAGCGCCGCCTCCAACGCCGCCCGATCGCCGCGCAAGGCGGGTGTCACGCGCGCCGCCTGCGCGGGCGTGAGCATTTCAAACACGATCGCGGCTGGCTTTAAGTGTTCGACCCGATTGGCCTGAACCGCATGATGGGCCGGGTTGTCATGAACCTCACCAATAACCAAGACATCCTGTGCCGTCACAGGCAGGGCCATGCTCAGGCCAAGAAGAAAAGCGGCAACTTGCGGGATCATGCCAACAGGTTGTGCACCTCGGCCCCATGCTTTTCAAGGTGTTTGCGCATTTTCTGAAACGCCGCCGCTTCAAGCTGGCGCACCCGTTCCTTGGACAGGTCAAGCTCGGTGCCAAGGCTTTCAAGGGTGCGCGGCGCATCGCGCAACTTGCGTTCGCGCACGATGAACCGCTCGCGCTCATTGAGATTTTGCATCGCATCGGTAAGCCACAGCCGCAATGCGCCCAAATCATGATCCTGCTCGACAAGCTGATCGCCGCGCGGGCCGTCATCCTCAAGCGTGTCGATCCACTCGCGCCCCTCATCCTCTGAGGACTGCGTGGCATTCAGCGAAAAGTCAGACCCCGAGAGCCGCCCCTGCATCATCTCGACATCGCGCAGCGGTACACCGACCTCATGCGCGATCATCTCGCGCAGCTGATGGCCATCAAGCTCTTCCCCATTGGCCATTGCCTCGCGTTCAAGCCGGGCCTGAACGCGACGCATGTTGAAAAACAGCGATTTCTGGCTGCTGGTGCTGCCGGTGCGCACCATAGACCAGTTGCGCATCACATAGTCCTGAATGCTGGCCTTGATCCACCAGACCGCATAGGTCGAAAACCGCACGCCCCGATCCGGATCGAACTTGTCCGCCGCCTTCATAAGGCCAAGGCCGGCTTCTTGGATAAGGTCGCTCATCGGCGCACCGTAGCGGCGGAATTTTGACGCCATTGAAATCGCCAGCCGCATATAGGCGGTGATCAGCCGGTGAAGCGCCTCTTCGTCACGCCGGTCGCGCCAGGCATAGGCCAGCGCCAATTCGGTCTCGGCATCCAGCATTTCCGCTTTCATTGCCGTGCGGGCCATGGAACTGCTTTGCGGTGCGTCAAGTGGCATCCTATTTCCCCCTGTCAGGCGGCATCAGACATTTGCGCCCTTTCTTGGTTTCTCGCAGGGTGCTACGGATCATCCATTGGATCGGATCAAAATAAGTGGGGGCGCTGGTGCTGACTCTGCCGGATTTAACCTTGGTTCTGGGCGGGGCCGCCTCGGGCAAATCGACCTTTGCCGAGGGGCTTGTCCTGCGATCCGGTCGCCCGCGGGCCTATCTGGCCACGGCTCAGACCTTTGACGACGAAATGCGCGCCAAGGTGGAGCGCCATCAAACCATGCGCGGCGACGGCTGGCGCACGATCGAGGCACCGCTGGATCTTGCGCCGGCGCTGGCAGGCGCGCGCGCCGACGAGGCGGTGCTTCTGGATTGCGCCACCATGTGGCTCAGCAATCACATGCTGGCCGAGAGCGATTTTGCAGCGGCCGAAACCGCCCTCTTCGCGGCACTCACGCAATGCGCCGCCCCGGTGGTGGTGGTCAGCAACGAGGTCGGCCTCTCGGTCGTTCCCGAGAACGCCCTCGCCCGCCGCTTTCGCGAGGCGCAGGGCCGTTTGAATCAGCGGCTTGCGGCAGAGGCCTCGCTTGTCGTCAACGTCATCGCCGGTTTGCCGCAGGTCCTGAAGGGCCACCTGCCATGAGCCGGTTCTACTGGGTTCGGCACGGGCCGACCCATGCGAAATCCATGGTCGGCTGGTCCGATTTGCCGGCCGACCTGAGTGACACCGCACAGATTGCGCGCCTTTCGGCGCATCTTCCAGAGGATGCGCTTGTGATCTCGTCAGATCTGATACGCGCCCGCGCCACCGCCGATGCGATCACTGGCAGGCGCACCCGCCTTCCCGATGATCCCGACCTGCGCGAAATCCATTTCGGTGACTGGGAATTGCAGGTGTTTGACAAGGTCGCAGATCAGGACCACCTGCGCGCCTTCTGGGAACAACCGGGCGACATCGCGCCCCCCGGCGGCGAAAGCTGGCATCAGGTTTCAAACCGCGTCAGCGCCAGCGCTGCCCGCCTTTTGGCCGCCCATCCCGGTCGCGATATCATCGCCGTCGCCCACTTCGGCGCAATCCTGACACAGGTGCAACAGGCCCTCTCGCTCAGCGCCTATGACGCCTTCGCCCACCGGATCGAGAACCTCTCGGTGACGGAACTGCACTGGCAAGGCGACCGCTGGCGGGCCCGGACAATAAATCACCTTCCGTGATGATGCCCCGCACGTATTTTCGTTATGCGCAGCCCGCCCCGCCGGCTAGACTGACCCGATGACATATCAGCTTATCCTCGGCGATTTCGCCTATTCCTCCTGGTCATTGCGCGGCTGGCTTCTGCTTGATCGCTTCGGCCTGCCCTATGAAACCCGGCTGCTCGATTTCAACGCCGCCGCAAGCGTCGCCGATCAACTTGCCGACGTCCCCCCGGCGCGCACGGTGCCGACCCTGATAACGCCCGAGGGCGCGGTCGTATCGGAATCGCTCGCCATGGCCGAAGAACTGGCCAGCCGGCACCCAGAGGCGGGCCTCTGGCCAGGCGATCCCCTGGCGCGCGCCACGGCGCGCACCCTTGCCGCCGAGATGCATGCTGGCTTCACCACCCTGCGCAACGATTGCCCGATGAACATGCGCCTTGCCTATCGCGGGGTTTCCCCCTCTGCGGCGCTTCTCGCCGACCTTGCCCGGCTCGACCTGATCTGGGATCACGCCCGCAGCGCGACAAGGCCTGCGGGCCCTTGGCTTTGTGGCGACTATAGCGCGGCGGATGCATTCTTTGCCCCCGTGGCGGCGCGGATTGCGGGGTATAGCCTTCCGGTGTCGGACTCGGCCCGCGCCTATGTCACGGCCCACCTGAACGATCCCGCCTTTCGCCGCTGGCGCGCCATGGGACTTGTGCATGGCGGCCACCTCGATCGCTATGCCCGCGATCATGCCACAACCGACTGGCCCGGCCCCGCCCCGCGCCCGGCAAAGGCGCTGGACACCGGCACGCCGGAAAATGACAGATGCCCTTATTCGGGCAATCCCGTCACGCATCTGATGCAGACAGAGGGCCGAATTTTCGGATTCTGCAACGCGTTTTGCCGCGACAAAACCACCGCCGACCCCGATGCATGGCCCGCCTTTACCGCGCTGCGTGACGCGAACTAGCCCCCAACTTTCATCTTTCCAGAAATACTCCCCGGGGACTTTAACCTTTCTTAAACCACCTGCGCGCTAGGCATTAACCATGTTTCAATGCGGGATCGGGGAGAGGCATGGTCGCACGCGCCTATACGGTGGCCTTTGAAGGGGTCGAGGCCAAACCGGTCGAGGTGCAATGCGCCGTCACCCCCGGACTTCCCGCGTTTTCACTGGTCGGCCTGCCGGACAAGGCTGTCTCCGAGGCCCGCGACCGGGTGCGCACGGCGCTGTCGTCCATGGCGATCGCCCTGCCGTCCAAACGTATCACCATCAACCTCTCACCCGCCGATATGCCGAAAGAAGGCAGCCATTTCGACCTGCCGATCGCGCTTGCCCTTCTGGCCGCCCTCGAAATCGTCCCGAAGGACGCCGTCGAGGGGACCATGGCCCTTGGCGAACTGTCGCTCGACGGATCCCTGATTGCGGTTCTTGGCGCCCTGCCCGCCGCCATGACCGCCGCCGAAGAGGGCCGGATGCTGCTCTGCCCTAGGGCCTCGGGCCCCGAGGCCGCGTGGGTCGGCTCGGTTCAGGTGATCGGCGCGGCCAACCTGGCCGATGTGGTCCGCCACTACACCGGTCAGGCACCGATCCCGCCTGCCGATCCCGGTGAGGTAATCGCGCCCCCTCCAGGGCGCGATCTGCGGGATGTCAAAGGCCAGGAACGTGCCAAGCGCGCACTCGAAATCGCTGCGGCAGGGCGCCACCACCTGATGATGGTCGGCACGCCCGGCTCTGGCAAATCCATGCTGGCGGCGCGTCTGCCGGGCATCCTGCCGCCGCTTACCCCGGCCGAAGCGCTGGAAACCTCGATGATCCACTCGCTGGCCGGGCTGTTAAACGAGGGCGGCATCAGCCGCACGCGCCCCTTTCGCGAACCCCATCACACCGCTTCGATGGCAGCGATTGTCGGCGGTGGTCGCCGCGCCAGCCCCGGCGAAATCAGCCTGGCCCATAACGGCGTTCTGTTCATGGATGAGTTTCCCGAATTCCCCCGCGGCGTTCTGGAAACCCTGCGCCAGCCGATCGAGACCGGCGAGGTCATGGTCGCGCGCGCCAACGCCCATGTGAAATATCCCTGCCGGTTCATGCTGGTGGCCGCC
>NZ_CAJXIP010000088.1 GCF_913054395.1 uncultured Roseovarius sp. | reverse complement strand
GTGCCGCTGTGACTTATGCCAACGGCATGGTTTGCGCAAGGTTGAGGTGATCACTGGGGGCCGACGATCGAGGGACACATGAGGTATGTGGCATAATATACGGAAAAATAATGATAATAGTTTGGATCGAAAAGTTGATCCGGACTGTTCACTCGCAATATATTAACATAATCATGATTATGCGTTATTTACGCTAGCCAATGCGCTACCTGTAGGATCGGTTCGAAACCACCTGCATGCGCATATCCGGACAGGTAAACTGCCCCTTCAGCGGATCACGACACGGCGCCTGGATCACCCTGAGGCCAAGCCATATCGCAACGGCGGCAAATACGGCGCCACCGACGGCCTGGCCGATCAACACCCCATGCGCCCCCCAAATCGCCCCGAAGGCCAGTGCAAATGGCAAGGTGCCAACAGTCTGGCGCGCCCAGTTGACGCCCGTCGAATATCCCGGATGCCCAAGATTGTTGAACGACGCGTTCGCGACGAAAATCGCCCCGTTGAAAAACGACGCAAGCGCCAGCGGCCCGCAATAGAGATATAGCAACGAGCGCATCATGTCGTTGGCATCGAACAGCCCGGCAATCGGCGCGCGCAGCACGAACAAGAGCGCCGACATCACCAGCACGTAGATCGCGAGGAATCTCAAGCCTTCAAAGAAGGTCTGTTCAACCCGATCAAGACGCCCTGCCCCGAAATTCTGCCCAAAGATCGGCCCGATTGCGCCCGACAGCGCCAGAACGACGGAAAACACGACCGGTACCATTCGGTTGATCACTGCCATGCCGGCCACGGCGTCATGCCCGTATTTGGCCATTTCCCGCGTGACGATCGCCGCGCCCACCGGCGTGGCGACGGTGCCAAGAACCGCTGGCACGGCGATTTCGGCGGCCTCGCGGAAATCACGGGCAACGCACTGCGGGCGTGGCACCGCAAAGGCCTGATAGCGCAGGACCGCAAGCCCCATGGCCATCACCATGGTCGCGAGACGCGCCGCCACTGTGGCAAATGCTGCGCCGTTCAGGCCCATGCCAAGGGTGAAGATCAAGAGTGGATCGAGCACGGCATTGACCCCGCCGCCCAAAAGCGCCGGATACATTGCCCCGCGCGCATCGCCGTATGACCGCAAAACCGCAACTGCGACCATCGCCAGGCCCGAGACCATCGTGGTCGGCAGGATGATCCAGAGATAATTCCTGGCCAGATCGGCGACTGCGCCAGTGGCCCCGATCAGACCCAGCAGGAATTCGATATTCGGCAGCGCCAGTATCGGCAGGATGATCCCCACCAGAACCGACAGAACCGCCACGCTGGTGGCGTATTCGCGTGCATCGACTTCATTGTCGGCCCCCATGGCCTTTGCCACAAGCGCACCAGCGGCGATCGACAGGCCGATGTTCACGGCGCTGGCAAAGAACATCACTGTGCTGGCATAACCCGCCGCCGCCGCAAGTTCGTCGCGTCCCAGCATCGAGATGAACACGATATCCAGAAGATCGACCGCAAAAATCGCCATCAGGCCGATGCTCGAAGTGAACGACATGACCGAGACATGCCGCAACAGGCTGCCTTGGGTGAAACTTGCTCTGATGTCGTGATGGGCCATGCTCTGCTCCGGGCGCTACTTCGAGCGGTGCAGATATACCCAATTTGCCCCGGCACAATGCCTAATGGGTCAACAAACAGTGACTGTGCGCCAATGCCTAGCTACGCGCCGCCGCGAGATGCACCAGCCGCGCCCCGGTCTCGTAAAACAGCGATTTGAGGGTGCAGAACCTTTCGCTATAGCCGTCAATCGCCGGCACCGGCAGGCCGCTTTCATCCTCGCCAAGCAAGGCCAGTGCCGCCGCGCGGCCAAACGCCGTGCCGGGGCCGATGCCGCGTCCCGAATAGCCGAACACGGCCAATCCCGCGGGGCCAAGTCGCAATATGCGTGGCAGGTGATCCTGGGTCATCGCAATCTTGCCGCTCCAGGCGTGTTCGATCTTTGCCCCCGCCAGTTGCGGGTACAGCCGGGCCAGCTTGCGCTCTGCCCAATTGGCATGGATGGCCGCGTCGCCGCCCATGCCACCGATGATCACACGCCCCGCCTCGTCCCGGCGGATCGAGGTCATGATCAGCCCGGTATCCCAGGCGCCCTCGCCGCCCGCCAGAATGGGCCCGGCAAGATTGTCGCCAAGCGGCGTGGTGGCCAGTTGGAAATACTGCACCACCGGGATGTCCGGCAAAGTCACATGCGATACCTGCTGATGATAGGCATTGGTCGCCACCAAAAGGCGGCGTGCCCTGATCTTGCCCGAGCGGCTCGTCACCACCCACTGACCGCTGCGCCGCTCGGCGCCAGTGACGGGACTGTTTTCGTAGATCCGCGCGCCCTGCTCGCTTGCCGCCCGCGCCAGACCTCGTGCATAGGACAAAGGCTGGATCGTGCCCGCGCGCGCGTCATGGATCGCCCCGCCAAAAGCCGCGCTCGCGGTGCGCGCGGCAACCTCGACGGCGGACAGATATTGCACCGGCGCGCCGCGCGCCTGCAACTGTGCAAGGCGCGACTGAAGCTGGCCTTCGCCCGATTGCGCATGCGCCAGATGCAGGGTGCCTGCGCGCTTGGGCTCGCAGGCGATGTCATGCCGCGCGATCAGATCGAATACGAGATCCGGGGCCTTGGCCAGAACCCTGTTGAGATGCTCACCGGGCCCATCGCCAAGCGCCTTGCACACATCATCGGGCGGAAGCCAGAGACCGGCATTGACCAGCCCCACATTACGCCCCGACCCGCCGTGACCGATGTGGTTGGCCTCCAGTACGGCAACCTCGGCCCCCTGCCCGGCGGCCGCAAGCGCGGCCGAAAGCCCGGTAAACCCGCCGCCGATCACAATCAGATCGACGCCAAGTTCGCCTTGAAATCCGGGTCCCTGAAAGGTTTCAACGGCACTTTCGTGCCACAGGTTTCCAAGCCCGCTCATCCGCGCAACAATCGCTCTGCGGCGGCGATGATCGACGCCCTTGACGGCATCGTGACGCCATAGGCCGGGCCGGTCGCGATAAAGCTGTCCTGCGCCACCTCGCGGGCGACCGGCAGGTTCAGACGTTCGGCGAAGAGCGCGGCAAGCGCCTCGGCCTGCCCGCCGGTGTGGCGACATTCATCGACAATCAGAATGCGATCACACCCCTCAACCGCCTTGATCAGCGCGTCTTCGGGCAAGGGCGCAAGCCAGCGGAGATCGACCACCCGCACCCCCTCGCCCAGTTCGGCCATCGCCTGATGGCTCAGATAACAGCCGTTGCCATAGGTCACGATCGCCAGATCGGTGCCGGTGCCGGTAACGCCGACTTGCCCCAAAGGCGCGCTTGCCTCCGGCCCCGGATAGCGGTGCATCCAACCGCCATCGCCCGCCTCGTGCAGATCGCGCATCGGGTAAAGCGCAATCGGCTCGACCATGACCACGACACGGCCCTCTTCACGCGCCAGACGGACCGCCTCTCTGAACATGAGCACAGCATCGCAACCATTTGAAGGACAACCAATAATAATCCCAGGTATATCGCGCAGAACGGCCAGAGAATTATCGTTGTGAAAATGTCCGCCAAAGCCTTTCTGATAGCCAAGTCCGGCAATCCGAAGCACCATCGGGTTGCTGAACTGACCGTTCGAGAAAAACGGCAACGTCGCCGCTTCGCCGCGTAACTGATCCTCGGCGTTGTGCAGATAGGCCAGAAACTGTATCTCCGGCATCGGGATATAGCCGTTCTGCGCCAGTCCGAGAGACAGGCCCAGAATACTTTGCTCATCAAGCAGGCTATCAATCATCCGGTGCGCGCCGAACCGTGCCTGAAGACCCTTGGTGATGCCGTAAACCCCACCCTTGCGGCCAATATCCTCGCCCGCCATGATGATTTCAGGGTGCTCCAGCATAAGGTCGCTCAGGCCGAGATTGATCAGCTTGTTCATCGGCTGTGGCGACTCGAGGGCGCGCATATCCGACGCCCCGAAACACGCGGCGCGTGCCTCGGGGGCGGGGCCGTTCACGCGCGGGGCGTTGCGCCGGGGCGGGACAATCGAGGCCATGACATCCGCCGCAGTTTTGAGCTTGGGCCGCGTTACGGCGTCTTTTGATTTGGATGAAGTTTCCGTGAAAACATCATGATATATATCAAGTATCTCGGATTTCGTAGCCGCGCCTTCGGCGATGAGACGCGCCGCCGTGTAGAGCAGCGGATCATGAGCCTCGTTGGCCTCAATCTCGGCCATGGGGCGATAGGCCGCCTCGACATCCGGGCCGGCATGGCCATAAAGGCGCACGCAGGACATATGCAGGATTGCCGGTTTGCGCATCCGCCGCACCCAATCCGCGGCCTCGCGCGCCGTGGCATATGTCTCGACCGGATCAAGCCCGTTGCAGGTAAAATACCGCAGACCGGGCCGCGATTGAAGCACTGCCGAAACCCAACCATCAGGTGATTTAACAGAAATCCCTATCCCGTTGTCTTCGCACAGAAAAAGCAAAGGTAAGGGGGCACCTTTCCAGCTTGTCCAACCGGCACAGTTTAGCGCCCCTTGCGCCGTGGAATGGTTCATCGAGGCGTCGCCGAAGCTACAGAAAGCAATCGCATCGGGCGCGTATTCCGGTGCAGGCGGTGGTGAGCGTCGCATCAGGCCGATGGAATAGGCCGCACCGACCGCCTTGGGCAGATGGCTGGCGATGGTCGAGGTTTGCGGCGGAATATTCAGGGCCTTGCTGCCGAGAACCTTGTGCCGCCCGCCACTGATCGGATCTTCGGCCGAGGCGGTAAAGCTAAGCAGCATATCCCAGATCGGATCCTGCCCCGGCACCTGTTGCGCACGCGCGATCTGAAACGCGCCGTCGCGGTAATGCAGAAACGCCGGATCAGTGGGGCGCAGCGCACGTGCCACAGCCGCAACCCCCTCGTGCCCGCTGGAACCGATGGTGTAAAACCCCTGCCCCTGCGCCTGAAGCTGGCGCGCGACGCGGTCAAGTTGACGGCTGATGACCTGAGCGTGAAACAAGGCCAACAATGCGGCGTGGTCAAGCCCGGCCTGTTGCGCCGTCAACGTCGAAAGCGCGGGCAGATCGCCCGCGCCAACGCGCCTTAGGAAGTTCTCGTGAACGATGTCTGCGCGATCCATGCAAGCCCTGTAGCAAATGTTCGAGGCAACTTTGCAGTGTCAGAAAAACGCCTGCAACCCGGTTTGCGCACGCCCGAGAATAAGGGCGTGAACATCATGCGTGCCCTCATAGGTGTTCACGGTTTCAAGGTTGACCATATGCCGGATCACCTGGAACTCCTCGGAAATCCCGTTGCCGCCATGCATGTCGCGGGCGTGGCGCGCGATTTCGAGGGCCTTGCCACAATTGTTGCGCTTGATCATCGAGATCATCTCGGGCGCGGCATTGGCTTCGTCCATCAGGCGACCGACCCGCAGGGCGGCCTGGAGACCAAGCGTGATTTCGGTCTGCATGTTGGCCAGTTTGAGCTGAAAAAGCTGGGTCTGCGCCAGTGGACGGTTGAATTGCCGCCGGTCCAGCCCGTATTGCCGTGACGCCTGCCAACAGAACTCCGCCGCGCCCATCACGCCCCAGGCGATGCCATAGCGCGCCCGGTTCAAACATCCAAAAGGCCCTTTAAGCCCTTGAACGTTCGGCAAAAGAGCGTCTTCGCCAACCTCGACGCCATCCATCACGATTTCCCCGGTGACTGAGGCGCGCAACGATAGCTTTCCACCCACTTTCGGCGCGCTCAGACCCTTCATGCCCTTTTCAAGGACAAAGCCGCGAATCTTGCCGTCATGCGCCTCGGATTTCGCCCAAACGACGAAAACATCGGCGATCGGGCTATTGGAAATCCACATCTTGGTCCCGGTCAGGCGATAGCCGTTGTCGGTTTTCTCGGCGCGGGTCTTCATCCCCGCGGGGTCCGATCCGGCATCGGGTTCGGTCAGGCCGAAACAGCCGATCAGCTCGCCTTTTGCCAGTCCCGGCAGGTACTTGCGCCGCTGTTCTTCGCTGCCGTAGGCATAGATCGGATACATCACAAGGCTGGATTGAACGCTCATCATGCTGCGATAACCCGAATCGACACGCTCGATTTCACGCGCGACAAGGCCATAGGTGACATAGTTGGCACCAAGGCCGCCGTATTCCTCTGGGATGGTCGTGCCCAACAGGCCCATATCGCCCATTTCGCGAAAGATGCCGGGATCGACCCGCTCTTCGCGATAGGCCTCGATCACGCGAGGCTGAAGGGTGCCTTGGGCGAATGTGCGTGCACTTTCGGCAATCATCCGCTCTTCTTCGCTTAACTGATCCGCCAGGCGAAACGGGTCGGCCCAGTCAAAGCTGTTGAGGTCTGGTGCATCCTTGGCGCGCAGAACCGGCGTTTTGGCGTTCATGGGGACATCCTTATGAGTTTTTTGCAGGTTGTAGGCAGAATACACTGGTCAAAACGGATATAATAACGATATTTGCACATAAACCCATGAGTAAATCGCAAGTATGAGCCTCTCGCGCCGCTTCCTGCCGTCAATTGCCTCGCTGCGCGCGCTTGAAGCGCTTGATCGGCTTGGAAGCGCAACTTCGGTGGCGCAAGAGCTTTCGCAAACGCAAAGTGCGGTCAGCAGGCAATTGAAAACGCTGGAAGATCAGCTTGGCGTAACGCTTGTCATTCGCGAGGGGCGCAGTCTTGTCCTGACGCCGGAGGCCGCCGAATATGCCGATAAAATACGCGGCGCCTTGCAACAGATCACGCAGGCCTCGCTAAAACTTACCGTCAACCCGGTCGGCGGAAGCCTGACATTGGCGATTTTGCCGACCTTTGGGATGCGCTGGCTGGTGCCGCGTCTGGCCGATTTCGCGCGGTTGCATCCGGAGGTGACAATCAATCTTTCAACCCGCCTCAAACCATTTAACTTTGCTACAGAACCATTTGATGCGGCAATACATTTTGGCGAAGACGACTGGCCGGGAACGCAATCCCTTCGGCTTCGGACCGAAACCGTCTTGCCGGTCTGCACGCCGGATTTTCTGACGGCCCGCGCGCCGCTGACAAATGCGGCGGATATGCTGCGCCTGCCGCTTTTGCATATCGAAACCCGGCCACAGGCCTGGGCGGCGTGGCTGGCGGCGCATGGGGTGACGGGGCGACAGGTGACCGGGACGATCTATGATCAATTCTCAACCATCACGCAGGCGGCATTGCATGGCCTTGGCGTGGCGCTGTTGCCGGATTACCTGGCGGAACAGGATCTGGCAACCGGACGGCTGGTCTGCGCCTGGGGTGGCCCGACACAGACACCCGGCGCCTATTATCTGGTCTGGCCGCTGCGCAATGCGCGCGATCCGGCCTTGTTGAAGTTTCGCGACTGGCTTGCCGGTCAGGCCGAGGACGAAGACCCCCTGCCCCGGTAAGCCGTGCGCTTAGCCAAGCGCATAGCCCGCGCCGCGCACCGTGCGCAGCGGATCATCTCCGCCATAGTGGCAGAGCGCCTTGCGCAGCCGCCCGATATGCACGTCAACGGTGCGGGTATCGACATAGATGTCGCGCCCCCAGACACGATCCAGCAGTTGATCGCGCGACCACACCCGGCCCGGCTTTTCCATGAAAGTCGAAAGCAGGCGGAATTCGGTCGGCCCAAGCTTGAGCGGCTGGTCGGCGCGCGTCACCCGGTGGGTTTCGGCGTCGAGCACGATATCGAGATACTCAAGCCGCTCACCGACCGTCGAGGGGCGTGTACGGCGCAACTGCGCGCGCACCCGCGCCAGGAGTTCGACCACCGAATAGGGTTTGACCATATAGTCGTCGGCACCGGTTTCAAGGCCGCGCACAAGGTCAACCTCTTCCGAGCGGGCCGAAAGCATGATGATCGGAATGGCACGGGTTTCCGAACGGGTCTTGAGACGGCGGCACACTTCGATGCCCGACACATTGGGCATCATCCAGTCGAGCACAATGATATCCGGCGGCGATTCTTCGACGATCAAAAGCGCCTCTTCGCCGTTGCTGGCGGTAAGCACGCGAAACCCGTCCGCCTCGAGGTTATAACTCAAAACCTCGCGCTGTGCGGGTTCGTCTTCGACCAATAGAACGGTAGGCTGATCGGCGGCCATGACGCGGGCTCCTGTGATTAGGATGTCGGTGCAATCGACGAGTCGGTCGAGGTCTCATCGCCCTTGGGGCGCGGTTCTTCGGGCATCTCGCCGCTGACCAGATAGATCACCTGCTCGGCTATAGAGGTCACGTGATCGCCCATGCGCTCGGTATTCTTGGCTATGAAATGCAGGTGCATGCAGGCGGTGATCTTGCGCGGGTCTTCCATCATGAAGGTCAGGAATTCGCGGAAGATCGCGTTATACATCTGATCCACGTCCTGATCGCGCTGAATCACCTCGTAGGCAAGATTGACGTCGCGCTGAATATAGGCATCAAGCACATCCTTGAGCATCGCCTCGACCTCGCGCGCCATCCGGCGCAGCGCCGCCGGCGAGCCGCTGACCGGCGACATCTGGGCCAGGATCGAGGTCCGCTTGGCCATGTTCTTGGCATAATCCCCGATCCGCTCAAGGTTGGCCGAGATCTTGATGACTGACAGCACAAGCCGCAGATCCCCCGCCGTGGGCGCCCTCAAGGCGATCACGCGGGCGGCCTCTTCGTTGATTTCCTCTTCGAGGATGTCGATCGCCTTGTCGCGACCGCGCACCTCTTCGGCAAGCTCTTCGTCGCGGGTTTCAAGCGAGCGGGCGGCGTCGCTGATGGCGCGCTCCACCAGACCGCCCATTTTCATGATCCGGGCCTGAATGGTTTCAAGGTCGCGATCAAAAGCCGAGGCAATGTGTTGGTTTGACATGGATTTCGTCCTTAACCGATGCGCCCGGTGATGTAGCTTTCGGTGCGCTCATCAGAGGGGTTGGTGAAAATGTGGCTGGTCTCGCCAAACTCGACAAGATGGCCAAGATGGAAAAACGCGGTTTTCTGGCTGACGCGGGCGGCCTGTTGCATCGAGTGGGTGACGATGACGACAGAGTAATCCTGGCGCAGCTCGTCGATAAGCTCTTCGACCTGGGCGGTGGCAATCGGATCAAGCGCCGAGCACGGTTCGTCCATCAACAGCACCTCGGGTTGCGTCGCCACGGCACGCGCGATGCAGAGCCGCTGTTGCTGGCCACCCGAAAGGCCGGTGCCGGGCGTGTCGAGCCGGTCCTTGACCTCGTTCCAGAGCGCGGCCCGCCGCAACGATTTCTCGACGATCACGTCAAGGTCGGCACGCGTGTTGGCCAGCCCGTGAATGCGCGGCCCATAGGCCACGTTGTCATAGATCGACTTGGGGAAGGGGTTTGGCTTTTGAAACACCATCCCGACCTTGGCACGCAGCTGAACCGGGTCGATCGAGCGATCATAGATGTCCTGTCCATCGAGGCGGATATCGCCGGTCACGCGACAGATCGGGATGGTGTCGTTCATCCGGTTGAGACAGCGCAGGAACGTCGACTTGCCACAGCCCGACGGGCCGATAAACGCGGTCACGGTATTGTCGAGGATATCGACATCAACGCCTTTGATAGCTTCGCTCTCGCCATAGTACACATGCACGTCGCGGGCGGTAAATTTGAGTGTTTCGGTGGTCACGTTATTCTCCAGCGTTGGCAGGTCGTACATCGGTCTGTCCTTTTCTACCATTTCCGCTCAAACTTGCTGCGCAGATAAATGGCGATGGCGTTCATGGTGATGAGGAAGGTCAGCAACACCAGAATTGCGGCGGAGGTGCGGCTTACAAAGCCCCGTTCGGGGCTGTCGGCCCAGATAAAGATTTGGGTGGGCAAGGCGGTCGCGCTATCCAGCGGCGTATCAGGCGCCGAGGTAATGAAGGCGTTCATCCCGATCAGCAATAGCGGTGCGGTTTCACCAAGCGCCTGTGCAAGGCCGATGATGGTGCCGGTCAGGATGCCTGGCATCGCCAGCGGCAGGACATGGCCGAACACCACCTGATGCTTGGACGCGCCCACCCCAAGGGCGGCCTCGCGGATCGAGGGCGGCACCGCCTTGAGGGCTGCGCGCGTCGCGATGATGATCGTCGGCAGCGTCATGAGTGCCAAGGTCATCCCCCCGACAAGCGGTGCCGAGCGCGGCAGGCCGAACCAGCCGATGAACACCGCCAGAGCAAGAAGGCCGAACACCACTGAAGGCACCGCCGCGAGGTTGTTGATATTGACCTCGATGAGATCGCTCAGCTTGTTACGCGGGGCAAATTCCTCAAGATAGATCGCCGCACCTATACCAAGCGGGAAGGAGATCACGAAACACACCAGAAGCGCCCAGAAGCTGCCGACCAGCGCGCCCTTGAGGCCGGCCAGTTCTGGAAAGCGGCTATCGGTATTGGTGATCAGGCCCCAATTGACGGGCTGCGAAATCGCGCCTGCCCTGTCCAGCGTGTCGAACCAGTCGATTTCGCGGTCGCTGACGCGGCGCTGTGTCTCTGGGGTGTCGCGTTTGACCAGCCCCTTGGCAAGCTGATCGTAGGGATCAGAGGTGGGGACCGTCACGGATATTGTCTGACCGATCAGGGCGGGATCGGCGACGATCCGGTCGCGCAGAGTGAATTGTGCACCGTTGGAGAAAATCCCCTCTAGCGCCTTTTCATCGGCCCGCCCGCTGACATCGGGAAAATAGCCTTTGAGGCTGGCCAGAAGCACATCGTCAAAGCCCCCGCGCGGCAGGCGCTCTGGCTTGATTTCAGCGGGATCGACAAAGACCTCGACGGTGATATGGGTCTGCGTAAAGGCCTTGTAGCCAGAGCTGACCAGCGAGGAGACAAGAATGAACAGCATCAGCGCGGCAAAGCCGATGGCGGCCATGCCAAAGCCCTGCACCATCATCTGATGGCGGTTGCGCCGCTTGAGGTGGCTGCGCGTGCCATGGGTCGAAAGATCGGTCATCGCGGTGTCCTTAGTCATAGGCTTCGCGGTACTTGCGCACGATGCGCAGGGCGAAAATATTGATGATCAGCGTGACGATGAAAAGCATCATCCCAAGCGCAAAGGCGGCCAGTGTCTTGGGGTTGTCAAACGAGGTGTCGCCAATCAGCAGGGTCACGATCTGAACGGTAACGGTGGTCACGCTGTCAAGCGGGTTCAACGTCATCTTGGCGATCAACCCGGCGGCCATCACCACGATCATGGTCTCGCCAATCGCCCGGCTCACGGCCAGAAGAACGCCGCCGACAATGCCCGGAATGGCAGCCGGAAACAGAACGCTGGTCATCATTTCGGCCCGTGTCGCCCCAAGCCCAAGCGCCCCGTCGCGCAAACTCTGCGGGACTGCCGAAAGCGCATCATCGGCAAACGACGAGATGAACGGGATAAGCATGATCCCCATCACCCCGCCCGCCGCCAATGCGGTATTGGGCGACACGTCAAGCCCAAGCGACTGGCCGAATGTGCGGATCGCGGGGGCGACCACAAGGATGGCGAAAAAGCCGTAAACCACTGTCGGCACCCCGGCGAGGATTTCCAGGAGCGGCTTGGCCACAGCGCGGAACCTGCGCGGCGCGAATTCATTGAGATAGATCGCCGACATCAACCCGACTGGCACCGCGATCACCAATGCGATCACCGTGATCACCAATGTGCCAATCATCACCGGCAACCAGCCGAAAGCGCCCTCGGCGGCGACCTGATCTTCACGCAGGGGAATCTGCGGCTCCCAGTTGGTGCCGAACAGGAATTCGATAACCGAGACCTTGGCGAAGAACTTGGAGGTTTCGAACATCAGCGAGGCGACAATCCCGAGTGTGACGAAAATCGCCACGATTGAACAGCCGATCATCAGCCCCGAAATGATCCGCTCAACCCCGTGGCGGGCGCGGAACTCTGCGGTAACCTTGCGGCGGCTGAACAGCACCAGCGCCAGCGACAGTGCCGCGACCAGCACCAGAAGCATCTGTCCGCTGCGCGCCTGCAAGTCGGTCAAACGTTGTGCCGCGTCCATTTTCCAAGGCTCGGGCGTGCCGAACACAACGCCTCTGGCGATGGATTTGATCTCGGCGACGACAAGCTGCACCTCGCCGCTGCCAAGTCCGTCCAGCTCTGTGCGAATACCGGACTTCAACAGCGCATCAATCAGCGGACCCTGAAGCAAAAGCCACAGGAGGATCAGCACAAGCGCCGGAACCAGCACCACCAAAAGCGAATAGGCGCCGTGAAAGCCCACCAATGAATGCAACCGCGCCCCGTCTTGACGGATCGCGGTGGCGGCCTGGCGGTTCCAGATATAACCGATCAGGGAGATAACCATAAGGCAGGCGAAGGCAGCGGTGGTCATGGCACTCTCGCGTTTTGAAATAAAAGGGGTGCCGCCCGACACATGGCCGGGCGGCGGTCATCCTGGCGCTTACTCTTTCGGCGCCATGTTCTCGCCGTCGATCACGGCGTCTTGCGTCGTGGCGCGCAGGTCGTCCGGCAGGGCAACCATGCCACGCTCGCTCAGATAGCCGCCCGGCTCCATCGCGTCATCGGACATGTATTCTTCGATGAACTCCTGAAAGTTCGGGATCACGCCGCGATGCGCGTTCTTGGTGTAAAAGAACAGCGGGCGCGAGATCGGGTAGGAAAAGTCGCCAATGGTTTCGGCGCTCGGCTCTACACCGGCGATCTTGACGGCCTTCAGCGTATCAAGGTTCTCATAAAGGAACGAATAGCCAAAGATGCCCATTGCATGCTCGTCTGCGTTCAGGCGCTGCACGATCAGGTTGTCGTTCTCGCCTGCTTCAACAAACGGCCCGTCCTGACGCATCCGCGAACAGTTTTCCTTGACGGTCGCCTTATGCGCGGCCTTGTCGGTCTCTTTCAGGGCTTTCATGAAGGGGGTTGCTTCACAACCGGCATGCATTGCCAGTTCGACAAAGGCGTCGCGTGTGCCCGATGTGGGCGGCGGGCCATAGGCAAGAATATCGACGGCCGGCAGGCTTGCATCGACATCCGCCCAGGTCTTGTTGGGGTTGGCGACCCAGCCACCATCCGTGGGGATTTCAGCGGCAAGCGCAAGGAACACCTGTTCAAGCGTCAGATCCCAGTCGTTCTCGGCATCGCGCGAGATAGCAATCGACAACCCGTCATAGCCGATCATCGCCTCGGTGATGTCGGTCACGCCGTTTTCCTGGCACAGCTTGTATTCCGAGGCCTTCATGGCGCGCGAGGCACCGGTCAGGTCGGGATGTGCTTCACCGATGCCTGCGCAGAAAATCTTCATGCCGCCGCCGGTGCCGGTCGATTCGACGATCGGTGAGGGGGCGCCGGTCACATTGGCGAATTGCTCGGCAACGGCCTGGGTATAGGGGAACACGGTGGACGAGCCGACGATGCGGATTTCGTCACGGGCCTGAGCCGCGCCAACGGCAAGGCTGGACAGCGCCAGGGTGGAAACGGTGAGTTTGAAAAGCGACATGGATTGCTCCTGATTTCGGTTGTGCGGGGCGCCCGTATTGGCGACCTCTGGCCCGCTAGCTAGGATGTTCCGACAACGCTTTTGTTACACTTTCGTAACGGTTTTATGACAGGTGCAGTTTTGGCGGTTTTTTGTTCGGGGGAGGCTGTAAAAGCACTTACTCCGGCGCGATCCAGCGCGGCAAAACCACGCTGAATTCACTGCCCTGCCCCGGCACCGACTGGATTCGCAGCCGACCGCGATGGCGGTTGACGATATGCTTCACAATCGCAAGCCCAAGCCCGGTGCCCCCCATCTCGCGCGAGCGATGCGTATCGACGCGGTAGAATCGTTCGGTCAGGCGCGGAATATGAAGCGGATCAATGCCCGGCCCCTGATCACGCACCTGCGCGATCACCGCAGGCACCCGCAGGCTTGTTTCGGGCGGGGCCGCGTCAAGCGTGATGGTGATCTTGTTGCCCCGTCCGCCGTATTTGATCGCATTCTCGATCAGGTTGGTGAACACCTGCTGCAACTGGTCGGAATTTCCGGGCACCAGCACGCCTTCGGGCGGTTCAAAGGCGATCTCGCAGTCGCGTTCCTTGGCCAGGGGGCGCAGCGTGTGCAGAACCGAGCCGATGATGCGGCCAAGATCGACCGGATCCTTGACGCGCACCCGTTCTTCGCTTTCGACCCGGCTTAGCGACAGAAGATCACGCACAAGGCGTTCCATCCGGGCGGCCTCGGACTGCATGATGCCAAGAAAGCGGTCGATGGCGCTGTCATCACGTCGCGCAGGCCCCTGCAGGGTCTCGATAAACCCCATCAGCGCGGTCAGGGGCGTGCGCAGCTCATGGCTGACATTGGCCACAAAATCGCGCCGCATCTGGCTGGCCTGTTCTTTCTCCGAGGTGTCCTCGAAACATAACAGAACGCCACGCGTGGACGCCATGTCGATAAATCCAAGGCTCATCGCATAACTGTTGTCGCGCCCGGCATCACTGCTCAGATAGGTGGCTGTGCGGGGCTGATGGTCGGCCAGGGTGGCCTCGATGGCATCCGTCACCTCGGGCTGTCGCAGGGCGGTCATGAAATGGCGCCCCACAATTGCACGCCCCAGAAGGTCAGAGGCCCGCGTGTTGGCGCCAAGGATGCGCGCATCCTCGCCCACAACAACAGCCGCCAACGGTAGCGCCGCCAGAACCGAGGCGATCCCCTGTTCCGGCATCGCGCTCAAAGCGCCGCTAGCCCGGCACGAAACCGGCGCATGTTATCCTGGTAATGGCGCGCGCTGGCC
>NZ_CAJXIP010000087.1 GCF_913054395.1 uncultured Roseovarius sp. | reverse complement strand
TTCGCCATAGGCGTAAAGCCACTGGCGCTTGTAGGCATTGGTGTAATCGTCCGACGGCAGGATGCGCAGGATGTTCACGCGGCCATGGCGGCGGCGCACGTCCTTGTCCTCTTCGGCAAGGGTCTGGCGAATATCCGCCACCGCGCCATAGCGATTGGCGTGATTGACCAGCGCGCCATCGCGGGCACTTGGTGCGCCCTCGTTAAGCGCTGCGGGGTTGCCGCCAAGTGCGGCCACACCATCGGCCAGCGGGTTCTGATCGGTCAGGTTGGCGCCGCCGGGCGTCGGTGTGGGCAGGCTGGCGTAATCTTCGGGTGCCTGGAGGGGCTTGCCCGGCATGATCGAAAACTCGTCCGGCCCGTTTCCGGTATGGCGGATTTGCGTCAATGTCACATCATCGCGGCCACCACAGCCCGCAAGCAGGGTTGCCACAACAAGCGTCAAAACTGTTTTACGCGGCATCGCCATCGCCACTCTCCTGCAACTTTCGATTAGCCTTATCGCATAGCTGCGCCAAGGTCACGAGGGCTTTTTGACTGAGGGCAAGAGAACCATGCCAAAAGCGCCGATGAATACCGCGATATCAGCGATATTAAAGGCAAACGGATTGTTGATCCCGCAACACGAGACATTGATGAAATCCGCCACCGCGCCATAGATCAGCCGGTCAATCACATTGCCAAGCGCCCCGCCGACCAGAAGACCGGCGGCGATCTGCTGCCAGCGACCAGCCGGATCGCTATGCACCCACCACATCACCGCGCCCGAAATCACCAGCGCCACAGCGATCAAAATCCACCGGGTCAGCGGATTATCCCCCGCCATCAGGCCGAAATTGATGCCATAGTTCCAGGCCATGCGCAGGTTGAACAGCGGCGGAAACACGTCGATCTCGCCCAGTTGGTGCAGGTTGAGGCCATGAACCACCAGGTATTTCGTGGCCTGATCCAGCAAGAAGACCCAAAACCCGGTCCAAAAGACGATGCGCATGCCCCGGACCTTAGTGTCGGAAATGGCGCATGCCGGTCAATACCATGGCAAGCCCCGCCTCATCCGCCGCCGCGATCACCTCGTCATCGCGCATCGAGCCACCGGGATGGATCACGGCGGTCGCCCCGGCCTCGGCCGCGGTCAGCAGGCCGTCGGCAAAGGGAAAGAACGCATCCGAGGCCACGACGCTGCCCCTGGTCAGCGGCCCGCCAAGGCCAAGCGCCTCGGCCATGTCCTCGGCCTTGCGCGCGGCGATCCGACAACTGTCGACGCGGCTCATCTGCCCGGCGCCCACGCCGACTGTGGCGCCATCCTTGACGTAAACGATGGCGTTGGATTTCACATGCTTGGCGACCTTCCAGGCAAAAAGCATATCCGCCATTTCCTGATCGGTCGGCGCGCGTTTTGTCACGACCTTCAGGTCGTCTGCGGTGATGTGACCGTTATCCTTGTCCTGCACGAGATAGCCGCCCGAAACCTGCCGCCAGGTCCGCGCCGCCTGTCGCGGGTCGGCCAGGCCGTTGGTCACCAAAAGCCGAAGGTTCTTCTTCTTGGCAAAAATACTCATAGCGTCGTCATCGGCACCGGGCGCGATCACGACTTCAGTGAAAATCTGGCTGATTTCTTCGGCCGTGGCGCCGTCAAGCGGCTGGTTGAGCGCGATGATCCCGCCAAAGGCCGAGGTGCGGTCACAATCGAACGCCCGCCCATAGGCCTGCATAAGGGTATCGCCACGCGCCACGCCGCAGGGATTGGCGTGCTTGATGATCGCACAGGCCGGACCACTCTCTGGGGCAAATTCGCTGACAAGTTCGAACGCCGCATCGGTGTCGTTGATATTGTTATAGCTAAGCTCCTTGCCCTGAATCTGGGTCGCGGTGGCGACGCCGGGGCGCAGGCTTCCGTCGGTGTAGAATGCCGCTGACTGATGCGGGTTCTCGCCATAGCGCAGAGTTTGCGCCAGCTTGCCGGCCACGGCGCGACGGCGCGGTGCGGCCTCGGCCAGGGCATCCGCCATCCAGCCCGACACGGCGGCATCATAGGCCCCGGTGCGCGCATAGGCGGTCAGCGCCAGACGCTGACGGAACGCATAAGAGGTCTGCCCGTCATGCGCGGCAAGTTCTTCCAGAAGCGGCTGATAATCCTCGACATCGACCACCACGTTGACAAAGCCGTGGTTCTTGGCCGCGGCGCGGATCATCGCCGGGCCGCCTATGTCGATATTCTCGATGCAGGTCTCGTAATCGGCGCCCTTGGCAACGGTTTCCTCGAACGGGTAAAGGTTCACCACCAGAAGGTCGATCGCGCCGATCCCATGTTCTTCCATTGCCGCCTTGTGATCGGCATTGTCGCGCAGCGCCAACAGGCCGCCATGCACCATCGGGTGCAGGGTCTTGACCCGGCCATCCATCATTTCGGGGAAACCGGTGACCTCGGCCACGTCGCGTACCTCAAGACCGGCCTCACGCAGGGTCCTGGCGCTTCCGCCGGTGGACAAAAGCTCGATCCCGCGCGCGGCAAGGGCGCGCCCCAGATCGACCAATCCGGTCTTGTCGGAAACAGAAAGAAGGGCGCGGGTGACGGGCGCGAGATCGGTCATGATGGGGCAGTCCTGCATTTGGCGGTTGCTGTGTTATTCGTCAGTCGCGGGCTCAAGCGCATCTTCAGTCAGATCGCGGACGCCAATCGGGGTGTCCTGCGCCTTGGCCAGTGACCATCTAATATGGGTCGCATACTCCATCGCGCGGCCAGATAGAACGATCTGTTTGGTCGCACGCGGCTTGAGGCGCGTTTTTTCAAGATACACACTGGGTTGCAAGGACAAACCGGCGCGTCCGTCGCTTCGGAAGATCCAGATTTCACCGCTGCGCAACGCAAGCGATACTGCGGCGCCGCCCAGATCAACCGAGGCGTCGACATCCGGGTGAAGGTGAAACCGGATGTCGAAGGACACGCCATGCAGCCGCACCTGATCCATCGCCTGATCAAACCGGCGCTTGTCGGCCGCCTCGATCGCCAGCAACATGTCCTCACCGGCAAGCCCGCGTCCGTCAGTGGTCAGTTCAAGCTGGCGCACATGCGTAAGGCCATGGCTACGCAGATATCCGTCATGCGCCACCTCAAGGCGCAGGCCGCCGGTCACCTGTGACAACTCGACCGGCACCTTGCGCGGCGCTTCGGTAAGCCAGTCGCTATGGCGTGGATCGTTGCTCAGGCGGGCACTTGACCCCGAGCCTAGCACAAGCGTCGAATGCGACGGCGTGGCGCGCCCTGCGCGGCGCCATTCGGCGCCAAAGCTCTGGCCCGAGCCGCAATTGACGATCAGCGGTCTGCGCCCCGAGGTCAGCTCGAACGCCAGTGTCGAGGCATGCGCGCCGATTGACGCCGCCCCCGTCGGCGGTGGGCTTGCGTCGATGATAACGCTTGTGCGCCCGGCGCTCAGCCGGGCAAACCCCATGGCAAGCCCGTCGGCGTGCCGCCCCTTGACGCCACTTGTGGCAAGCGCGCTGTCAAGCCGCCCCTCAAGGCCGCGCCCGCCCCCGTGAAACCGCGCCAGCCCGCCATCGGCATGGCGCAGGGTGCGCAGGGTCGGGGCAATCCGTTCGATCGCACGCCAATGCGCCTCACCGGCGCTTTGCCCTGATTCGCCAAGCGCGACAGCGGCCCAGGTCAGCAGGGTGAACACCTCAAGAAGGTCTTCGGGATTGCGCGTGGGCAAGCCGCCCATCACATCGATCTGGGTGTCGCATTCCCGTGCCAGAGCAGCCATCGCGGGGGCAACATGGGCCTGCATCCCCTCAAGCGAGAGGCCCGCATAGATAAGTCCGGTCAGCGCCTCGAACCGGGGCAGGCCGGGGCTCGCGCTATGCCAGCGGCGGGCCAGAAAGGTGGTCTGCTGCGCCATCGAGCGGAAAAAGGGCGCCGAGGCATCCGGCGCCGAGCCGTTGAGCATGAACAGGGCGTGGTTGATCCATCGAATCAGCCGCCGCCCGGTCAGGTCCGGCGTCCAGCCGGGGCCGCTGCCGTTGCCATAGCGCGCGATCCAGTCCCAGAGCCAGTCCTGCGCACGCTTGCGGGCGGCCGCGTCGCCAACAGCGGCGAGATCGTCAAGCCAGCCAAATCCGTGCTGTTCCTCGGCAAAGGCCGGTTCGTCGGCCTCGACATCCCAGATGGAAGTATCCGGGGCGGCCACAAGGCGACCGGCAAAGACGAAATTCCCGGCGCAAAGCTGGCGCCCGCGCGCAAAACTACCGATGGTGCGGGGTTCAGGTTGTGACAGGAAGGCCGTCGCCGGACGGCTGAGGGCCGCGCGTCGTGCCGCGATAAGGTTTAACAGACGCGTCCAGCGCGCCGACAGGTTTTCGGGTTTCGACATATGCCGTGCCTCTGGACGCTCTTTGCGGCGTTGACGAGGACAATATAGACCGGTCGCGCGCTCAAGTCACCGCCTGATTGTGGCGCGTGGGGAGATGGCGTTTATCGGTGCAGGCAGGCGATGTAAAACCCGTCCATGCCACCCAGATCGGGCCAGTAATCGGGGCGCAGCCGCACCCCGCCCTCGGGGGTGATCCAGGCCGGGTCGATGCCGGGGCGTGCGAGCGCCGCGCGGTCGGTGACAAGGCCGGGATGGCGCGCAAGCGCCTCGTCGACTTGGCATTCGCCCTCATCGGGCAAGAGCGAACAGGTGCAAAACACCAGCCGCCCGCCGGGTTTCAGAAGTGTCAGCGCATGGTCGATCATTGCCGCCTGCAGGTCGATCAGCGCGCCAAACTCGGACCCGTCCTTGGCGTGGGGCAGGTCAGGATGGCGACGGATCGTGCCGGTGGCCGAACAGGGGGCATCAAGCAGGATGGCATCATAAGGCCCGCCCTCGTGTTCCAGCGCATCGCCCACCACGCAGCTTGCCGAAAGACCGGTGCGGGAAAGGTTTTCATGCACCCGTGCCATGCGCCTCTCGGAGAGGTCAAGCGCCGTGACCTTTGCCCCGGCAGCGGCCAATTGCAGGGTCTTGCCACCCGGCGCCGCGCAGAGATCGAGCACCGTCTCGCCGGGCTCTGGCGCGAGCACCTTGACGGGGAGCGCGGCGGCGGCATCCTGAACCCACCAGTCGCCGGTCGCGAAACCGGGCAGGGCCGAAACCTGACCGGGATCGGCAAGGCGCAGCGTGCCACTGGGCAAGAGGGTGCCATTCAGCTCTTTTGCCCAATGCGCAGCCTCGGCATCGGACTTGAACGAAAGATCAAGCGCGGCGCCCTGGAAATGGGCCTTTTCCATCTGTCCCACGGCGGCCCCGCCCCAGGCCTGCACCAGCGGATCGCGCAGCCAGCGCGGCAGACGCGGCAGGCGCAGGTCGTTCCACGAGCGCGGCGCCTCTTCGGCGGTCTTGCGCAGCACGGCGTTGACCAAGCCCTTGTGACGGCCATAGCGCGGGTGGTTGGCGATGATCGCGACGGCCTCGTTCACCACGCCATGCGGCTCGCCACCCTGCGCCAGTTCGACGGTGGCCAGACGCAGGATGTTGTAAACCGCCAGCGGCGGCGCCTTGCGCAAATGCCGCCCCAGAAGGCGGTCGGCGCGATCGAGCCCGCGCAGGGTGTCGCTGGCAAGGCGTTGCGCTCGGGCGCGGTCGGGCGGGGACAACCGATCAAGGACGCCACCCGCGATCAGGTCGGACATAAGCCGCCCCTCGCCCAGAACCTGATCCAGCAGGTAAACCGCGCTTCGACGGGCGGAAGAGGGGGGATTTTTCATGACATGTCCTTGGCGGCGGGGTGAGGGCGGCGTATATCAAGTGGAGCACGACAAAGGAAGCCCGACAATGACCCAAGAGACGCCCGACCTGCCGCCCGCCGCGCAACGCGCCCTTGCAGAGGCCGAAGAACGCCGCAAGGCCGATGCGGGTCTGGATCTGCCGAAAGAACTTGGCGGGCGCAAAGGCCCGGAACCGGTGCGCTATGGCGACTGGGAAAAAAAGGGAATCGCGGTCGATTTCTGAGGGCACTCGGAGCGCGCGCGGTGGTTCAGCGGAGATTCAGCGGAGATAAAGATCGGCGAACTGGCCGCGGCCCTGATCCGAGATGAAGCGCAGGGTGCTGCCCTGGACCTTGACGGCCTGGCAATTCGGCCCCAGATCGCGCGCGCCCCAAAACAGGTCACGGCAGAAGTAGCCCTTGCTCCAGCGCCAGGCGCCTGAGACGTCCCGGCCAAACGCACGGCCCTTGATCTGCCCGTCCGGGGCAAGAGTCAGGGTGATGCCGAATCGCGTCAGGTCGCGGTCCTTGACAAGAGCCACGAAACGGTCCCGGTCGGTCACCTGATCAAACCCTTCGGCAATCGCCGGGGTGCTCAGGGTCAGACCGAGGAGAAGGGCAAGTGCGGCACGCATTTCAGTCTCACCTGTCACAAGTTGTGCTGTAACAGGGATTACGCCGCAGCGCGCCGTCCGGATCAGTTTTCGTTCAGCCCAAGCACGTCCAGCATGTCATATTCGCCGGGTTTGCGCCCCTGACCCCAAAGCGCGGCCTTGAGTGCGCCACGGGCAAACACCGCCCGGTCCGTTGCAATATGGCGCAGGACGATCCGCTCGCCGGGGGCGGCAAACATCACGTCGTGCTCACCCACGATATCCCCGCCGCGAATGGACGAGAACCCGATATGGCCACGCTCGCGCTTGCCGGTGATGCCGTCGCGGCCCCGGTCGGAAACGCTATCAAGTGCCACGCCGCGCCCGTCCGCGGCGGCTTCGCCGAGCATGAGGGCCGTGCCCGAAGGGGCATCGACCTTTTGGTTGTGATGGGCCTCGATGATCTCGATGTCGAAATCCTCATCAAGGGCGGCGGCGACACGTTTGGTGAGCTGTGTCAACAGGTTGACCCCGAGGCTCATGTTGCCCGCCCGCACGATCACGGCGTGGCGCGCGGCAGCGTTGAGATGTTTGAGGTCGGCCTCGTCGAGACCGGTGGTGCCGATGACATGAACACAGCGCGCCTGAGCACAGAGCGTCGCGAATTCGCGTGTTGCGGCGGGGGCGGTGAAGTCGATCACCGCATGCGCACGCGCGATCACCTCAAGCGGGTCGTCGCTGACGCAAAGGCCGATATCCGCGCCGCCCATTGCCGCGCCAAGGTCGCGCCCGATCCAGTCATGACCGGGCCGCTCGATGGCGCCGACAAGCCGGGCGTTTTTGCTGTTGCGCACGGTATTGATCAGCATCAGGCCCATCCGGCCCGAGGCCCCGGTGATCACGATTCCCGGCAGGTCGGTCATGTCAGCACTCCTTTTCGCGTGTTGCCGTTCTTAGCGTGGGGTGCGGGGCGCAGCAAGTGGGCGGGCGCCCATGGCCCGGTCCGCGCGGATGATTGGGGGCCAGCCCCCAAACCCCCGGAGTATTTTCCGGAAAGATGAAAGCATGAAGATATGGATTTCTTTGCTTGGAAAACGGCGCCTGAGCGATTAAGTGCGGGGCATGGCAAAGAACAAGTTTCATGACGGGTCCGGCCCGTCGCAGCGGCAGCTTCGTGTGGGCGAGCTTATTCGGCGGACCCTGTCCGAGGTGCTTTCGCGCGCCGATATCCATGACCCCGATCTTAACCGTATTTCGGTGACGGTGGGCGAGGTGCGCACCTCTTCGGATCTCAAGATCGCGACCGCCTATGTGATGCCATTGGGCGGCGAAGGACAGGATGACCTGATCGCTCTTTTGGCGCGCAACAAGGGCGAGTTGCGGCGTTTGATCGGTAAGCGGCTTGAGCTGAAATATGCGCCTGATCTGCGGTTCAGGCTGGACGAGACCTTTGATCAGATGGACGAGACCCGCCGCCTTTTTGCGCAGGAAAAAGTACGGCGGGATGTCGAGGATTAAGCCCTGTCTGGCGGCCTTGGCTCTGGTGGCCTTTGGTCAGCCCGCAAACGCGGCGGCATGTGAGGCCGAGCGGTATAACGGGCAGGGCTATACTGTTTGTACGGTGGATATGGCCGAGGACGATCTGCGGCTGTTTCTCAATGATGCCGAAACCGGCAAGCCGCTTGGCAGTTTTTCCAATATCGACAAACAGTTGGAGGCCGAGGGCCGCGCGCTTGCCTTTGGCATGAACGCGGGCATGTATCACGCCGACCGCCGTCCTGTCGGGCTTTATATCGAAGGGGCCAAGGCCGTGGCCCCCCTGGTGACGCGGGCCGGGCCGGGCAATTTCGGCCTGCTGCCCAATGGTGTTTTTTGCATTCGGAAGGGGCGCGCCGATGTTATCGAGACCCTGCGCTTTGAGCGCGACGCGCCCGCCTGTCGCGACGCCAGTCAATCCGGGCCGATGCTTGTGATCGACGGGGCGCTTCACCCACGGTTCCTGAGGGACAGTGACAGCCGCTATATCCGCAATGGCGTGGGCACCGCTGCGGATGGGCGGATGGCATGGTTCGTGATTTCCGACAGCCCTGTCACCTTTCACACCTTCGGATCCTTCTTTCGCGATTACCTGAAGGTGCCGCAGGCGCTTTACTTTGATGGCAAGGTATCGCGGCTTTACGCACCGGCATTGCGGCGGTTCGATCCCGGCTTTCCGTTGGGGCCGATGGTCGGGGTTGTCGGGGCGCGCGAGGCGCAGTGATTGACGCGGGCGGATGGGTCTACTAGGGCCTGATGCCCTGAACGCATAGAAAAAAGGGCCGGGCATGGCACGCAAACGCAAGGGACGCGACATTTCGGGCTGGCTGGTGGTGGACAAGCCTGCGGGCATGACCTCGACCAGTGTTGTCAACAAGGTGAAATGGGCGCTGCAAGCCAGGAAAGCCGGGCATGCGGGCACGCTTGATCCGGAGGCGACCGGGGTTTTGGCGGTTGCTCTGGGGGAGGCCACGAAAACCGTGCCATATATCACCGACGCGCTGAAGGCCTACGAGTTTTGCGTGCGTCTTGGTCAGGCCACGAATACCGACGACACCGAGGGCGAGGTGATAGCCGAGAGCGACCTGCGCCCGGATGACGCCGCGATAAAGGCGGCGCTTGGCGGTTTTGTCGGTGATATCATGCAGGTGCCGCCTAAATATTCCGCCGTCAAGATTGACGGTCAGCGCGCCTATAAGCTGGCGCGCGATGGCGAAGAATTCGAGGTCGAGGCGCGCCCCCTGTGGGTGGAAGAGATTGTCATGACCGGGCGCCCCGATGCCGATCATGTCCTGCTTGAGATGGTCTGTGGCAAGGGCGGTTATGTGCGCAGCATCGCGCGCGATCTGGGCGAGGCTTTGGGCTGTTACGGGCATGTGGACTGGCTTCGGCGGGTGTGGTCGGGGCCGTTCGAGGCCAACGACGGTCTGAGCATCGAGCAGATCGACGAAATGGCCCATAGCCCCGAACTTGATGCTTTTATTCGCCCGCTCGAAGAGGGGCTGGCCGATCTTACGATGGTCACCGCCACGGCCGAGGGCGCGGCGCGGTTGCGCAATGGCAATCCGGGCATGGTGATCGCACAGGACGTGGACTATGGCGAGGAGTGCTGGGCAGCTTTTGACGGGCATGCGGTGGCGGTGGGCCGGTTCAAGGCGGGTGAATTGCACCCCAGCCGGGTGTTTAACCTGTGAGCGGCGGGGCGGCCCCTGACCACCTGCACGATCCGGGTGGCAAAGTGCGGTTGCGCCTCCCCGACGGGGTGATCGGCGGGGCGGCCTATTCGGACTGCGGGCGATACCGGCAGATGTTGTCGCGCGACTGGACCCCCGAGGGCGCCGCGCCGCGCACGGTGCTGTTCGTGGGCATGAACCCCTCGGTCGCCAGTGCCGAAGTGTCTGATCCGACCTGTCATCGCGAGCTGGGCTTTGCCCGTGACTGGGGCTTTACGCGCTATCTCAAGGGGAATGTGCTTGATTGGCGGGCGACCTCGCCAAAGGATATCCCGCATGATCCTGCCGAAGCATGCAGCGCGCTCAACATTCCGGCGCTGAGGGAGATGGCGCAGGAGGCTGAACTGGTCGTGATGGCCTATGGCAAGCTTCATGCCCGATATCAGCCGGTGGTCCGTGAGGCGCTTTGTGCGATTGCACAATCCGGCCGACCCTTGAAATGCCTGGGGTTGAACAAGGACGGATCGGCCAAGCATCCGCTGTACCTGCGCAAGGATACCGCGTTGATGGATTATCCCGGACTGTGAGGCGGGCCCGGAAAATTAGCGGAATTTTCCGGACCATTTTCTTTACAGAAGAAAATGCAGCCGCGACGTAAAAGGGCGCCCGAAACCGAGCGCCCTTTTGAATGTTGCTTGAGCCTTGGGCTTAGTTGCTCTTGTCCAGTGACAGCGCCACGAAGCGCGGCTCGCCTGCGCGGCGGACCAGCAGCAGAAGCGACTTGCGCCCTGCTTCTTTCGCCTCGGCAATACGCTCGTCCAGGTCACTGATCGAGGTCAGCTTTTGCTGTCCCGCTTCGGTGATCAGGTCGCCCGCGCGCATGCCTTTTTCATAGGCCTCCGCCAACTCGTCGACATCGGTCACCACAAGGCCGGTGGCATTGCTGTCAAGATCGAGGGTGCTGCGCAACTCGTCGTTCAGCGGGCTGAAGGTAAGGCCAAGCATGGTCTTCTCGGCCGGTGCCGCATCTTCGTCCGGGCCCGGCTGGACCACGGGAATTGCGCCTTCGGCCTCTTCACGGCGGCCCAGTGTGATCTTGAGGGTCTGGGTCTTGCCTTCACGGAACACGATCACGCGGACGGTCTTGCCGACCTGCGTATTGCCCACCTGACGCACCAGCCCGCGGGTGTCGGCGACCTCTTTGCCATCAAACGAGGTGATCACGTCACCGGCAAGCATGCCCCCTTCGGCGGCGGGGCCTTCGGGAACGTCGGTCACAAGCGCACCGGCGGGTTTCTCAAGACCGATTGCTTCGGCCACATCCTCGGTCACGTCCTGGATACGCACGCCAAGCCAGCCGCGACGGGTTTCGCCGAATTCCTGCAACTGATCAACGACGCGCTTGACGACATTCGAGGCCATCGAAAAGCCGATCCCGATCGAGCCGCCGGTGGGGCTCAGGATCGCGGTGTTGACACCGACAACCTCGCCATCGAGGTTGAACAGCGGCCCGCCGGAATTGCCCCGGTTGATGGCGGCGTCGGTCTGGATATAGTCGTCATAGGTGCCCGAAAGTGCGCGGTTGCGGGCCGACACGATCCCGGCAGACAGCGAAAAGCCCTGACCAAGCGGATTGCCCATGGCCAGCACCCATTCGCCGACGCGCGCGGTGTCGCTATCGCCAAAGCTGACGAAAGGGAGCGGCTTGTCGGCCTTTACTTTCAACAGGGCGATATCGGTTTTCGGGTCGGTGCCGATCACCTCGGCCGCAAGCTCTTCACCTGAGAAGAACTCGATGATGATCTCGTCGGCGCTTTCGATCACGTGGTTGTTGGTCACAACATACCCGTCCTCGGAAATCACGAAACCGGAGCCGAGCGCCGAAGAGCGGCGCGGGCGCTGCTCACCCTCGCCCTGACGTTCACGGAACTGGCGAAAGAAATCCTCAAATGGCGAGCCTTCTGGCACGATCGGCCCCGGACCGGTGCCCTGCGCAACCATTGTCGAGGTGGTGATATTCACGACGGCGGGGCTGATCTTTTCGGCAAGATCGGCAAAGCTGTCGGGGCGCGCCTGCGCTGCGATGGCCTGTGCCAAAAGCAGGGCCACCATCAGCGCGATCAGCCAGAGGCTGCGCAATGGTCCGGCCTGTTGTCGTGTTGCGGAAATGGCTTGGACGTTCACACCAAAATCTCCCTTGGTTTTTATGTCTCGTTCAACGCGCCTTCGCGCTGGACTTGATTATAGATGTAGGGTCGCATGTGCGGATCGCAAAGGGCGCAACATGAATTCACGCCCATGTGAACCGCTTTGGGCCGGATATTTCAAGCGCCAAGGGTCTTGGCAGCCCAAACAAACAACAGGCCGATCACGATGGCAATCAATCCCAAAAGCCGCCGGGTCTCGGCGGGCAGGGCGCTGAGCGCGATCAGCAGCTGGTCAATAAGCGAAGGGGCCAGTGCGTACACCAGCCCCTCGACAATAAGCACCAGCCCGATAGCCAGAAGTGCGGTTTCGATCATTCTGGCGCTTTGCCCGAGCGGAGATAGTCGAAAAACTCGCTGTCCGGCGTCATGACCATCGAGGAATTTCCGCTGTTTAGCGCCTTTTCATAGGCTTCGAGTGACCGGTAGAAGGCAAAGAACTCTGGGTCCGCGCCAAACGCTTCGGCAAAGATCGCGTTGCGTTCGGCATCGGCTTCGCCTCGGATCACCTGTGCCTGACGCTCTGCATCCGAGAGGGTTTCGGTCACGGTTCTGTCGGCCAGGGCGCGTACGCGCTGAGCGGCCTCGTTACCACGGGCGATCTCGTCGGCGGCTTCCCGCTCGCGTTCTGCACGCATCCGGGCAAAGGTGGCCTCAAGGTTCTGTTCCGGCAGGTTGGTCTGTTTCAGGCGCACGTCGATCACGTCAAGCCCAAGCCCGGCGGCGCTGCGCTGTGCGGCGACCTGAATGCGGCGCATGAGGTCACGGCGATCCTCGGACAGGATCGTATCAGACGTGACCTGATCGGCACCCAGGACCTCGCGGATTTGCGCGTTGAGGATCGACGACAGCCTGTCCTCGGCAACCCGAAGCCCCCCGACGCCGACCGCCTGGCGGAACTGCACCACATCGGCGATGCGGAACCGCGCGAAGGCATCGACCACAAGGCGGCGGTCATCCGACGGCGTCACCTCGATCGTGTCGGTATCCAGCGACAGGATACGGTCGTCATAGCGCACGACCTCCTGAATGAACGGGATCTTGAATGACAGGCCCGGCTTTTCTTTCACATCTCTGATCTGACCGAATTGCAGCACCAGCGCCTTTTCGCGCTCGTCCACCACAAAGATCGACGACAGACCAAGAAAACCCGCGATGGCCAGGATCGGAATAAGGAATTTCGTTTTACCCATGATCTTAGTTCCCCTGTCCGGTAGTCGAGCTGTTGCGACGCAGTTCATTCAGCGGCAGATAGGGCACGACATTGTTGCCGCCTTCGCTGCCGACGATGGAACTGTCGAGGATGGTCTTGTCGATTTCACCAAGAACACGTTCCATGGTCTCAAGGTAAAGCCGCTTGCGCGTCACCTCGGGGGCCTTGGCATATTCGGTCAGAACCGAAGTAAAGCGGCTGGCGTCACCGGCGGCCTCGTTTACGACGCGGGCGCGGTAGCCTTCTGCTTGCTCAAGGTTCTGCGCTGCTTCACCGCGGGCCTCGGCCAGAACGCGGTTGGCATAGGCATCGGCCTGGCGTTGCAGGCGGTCACGTTCCTGTTCGGCGGCCTGCACTTCGCGGAAGCTGTCGATCACTTCGCGGGGCGGGTCGGCCTTATCAAGGTTGACCCGGACAATGCGAATGCCGCTGTCATATTCGTCAAGCGTCGCCTGAATGTTCTCCATTGCCGTATCGGCGATGATGCCGCGATCCCGGTTTAGGATCGGCGCCAGGTTCGAGGCGGCGATAATCTCGCGCATCACCGATTCAGACACCGCCTGAACGGTCTGTTGCGGGTCGCGAATGTTGAACAGCAGTTTCGACGGGTCCGAGATGTTCCAGACCACCTGGAAGTCAATATCCACGATATTGGCATCCGTGGTTAGCATAAGACCGTCATTGCGCGCGCCCTGACGGCGGCCGATCTCTTCGGTACGCTCCGAGGTGACATTGATCACTTCGGCGCTGACAAGCGGCCAAGGGGCAAAGTTCAGGCCGGGATTTCCGGTCTGGTAATACTCCCCAAGGAAAAGCTCGACCGATTGTTCTTCGGGTTTGACCGTGTAAACGCTGCCGAACACCCAGAGCGCCGCCGCGCCAAGCAGCGCAAGGCCGATTGTGCCCTTGCCAAAGCCCGGGCCGCCATCGCCGCCACCGGTGCCGCCGCGATTGCCGCCGCCACCGCGCCCGCCCATCAGAACGCGAAGCTGATCCTGGCCTTTGCGGACAAGCTCATCAATCTCGGGCAGCTGCGGGCCACCTTCCGGCGGGCGCCGTCCGCCCCCGTTGTTGCGGTTGCGGTCGTCATTGCCACCACCCCCGCCCGAGTTTCCGCCGCCGCCCCATGGGCCGCCAGAATTTCCAGCCATGCATCTCTTCCCTTTTATTCCCGTCTTACACGACGTTGTTATCTACCTGTGCAGCACAGGCAAAAAATCAACCCGTCCGGACCGGTGTTTTCATTGTGACAAGCTCTTCCGACATGGTCGGATGCACCGCTACGGTGCGATCGAAATCTTCTTTCGTGGCGCCCATCTTGATCGCGATACCCGCCAACTGGATCATTTCACCCGCCCCCGGCGCGACGATGTGACAGCCCAGAACCTTGCGGGTTTCCTGGCTGACGATCAGTTTCATCAACACCCGGTCAGGACGATCCGCAAAGGCGGTCTGCATCGGGCGGAACGAGGTCGAATAAACCTCGATCGGCTCCTGCTCGCGCGCGTCTTCCTCGGAAAGACCGACGGTGCCCATCTCGGGCTGGGTGAAAATCGCGGTCGGGATCAGGTCGTGATCGACAGGCGTCGGATTGCCGTTGAACACGGTCTCGACAAAGGCCATGCCCTCGCGGATCGCAACCGGTGTCAGGTTGACCCGGTCGGTCACATCGCCAATCGCATAGATCGACGGCACGCCGGTCTGGCTATACTCATCCACCAGTATTTCGCCCTTGCGACCGGTATTGACGCCCGCCGCCTCAAGCCCAAGATCGTCGGTATTTGGGGCGCGACCGGTGGCGAACATGACCTGCTCGAATACCTCTTCGGACCCGTTGGTCGATGTCACGCGATAGCCGCCCGTCACCTC
>NZ_CAJXIP010000086.1 GCF_913054395.1 uncultured Roseovarius sp. | reverse complement strand
CAGAGCCTCCAATGCTCAAGCCGCTCTGATGTTCCATTTTATATGACGACGGACAGGCTTACCGGGCGCGATGTAGTGCCAGCCAACTCCGGTATCTTGGCACCATCTCAGCACGGCATGAGACGTCATTTCCGTTCCGTTATCAGAGACGATCATATCGGGCTGGCCACGCCGGTGGATCAGGTCGCCCAATTCACGCGTCAGCCTCGCGCCAGACAAAGAACGATCCACGACCGTTGCCAGTGCCTCACGGGTGCAGTCATCTACAATGCACAACACGCGGAAGCGCTGCCCATCTTCGAAGGCGTCAGACACAAAATCCAACGACCAACGCTGATTGGCGCGATCCGGCACCAGAATGGGCCGTCGCGTGCCCAAAGCCCGCTTGCGTGACCGCCTACGGCGCACAGCGCATCCACCAATGCCACGATTTTAGTCGTTAATCCGCCACGCGAGCGCCCGATGGCCTGATGTTTAGTCCCCCTTTTGCGCCGGTTGCTTTTTGGTGGACCTGAACGATGGTTCCATCGATAAGCGCGTATTCGAGGTCGACGTCGTCGCTCATAGCTTTGAAAAGACTCTCGAATCCTCCGGCCCTGGCCCTCCGGCGAAACCGCCGGAACTGGCTGTTCCAGTGACCAAAGGCAGGCGGCAGGTCGCGCCACGGCGACCCGGTGCGCACCCGCCAGAAGACCGCTTCCAGAAACATGCGATTGTCCTTTGCTGTGACTCCGGCATCACTGACCTTACCCGGAAGATGCGGTTCCAGCCGCTGCCACAAGATGTCCGACACCACAAACCGCTGCTCGTTCATTCAAACCTCCATTTTGGAAGTTTGAATCAGAAATCACGCCAAATGGGAATCCTGAATGTCCACAGACCCTAGACTACTTAAATATATTACCCCTTTTTTTGGCGATTGCATATTAAACCAACCCTTAGTGTGAGGGCGGGCTGGGGCGCCACTTCTCCCGCAACCGTTCGGCAACCAATCCCAATCATACGATTAGCTCGGACGCTGCACAGAGACATCGAAGCCGTTTGAAATGCAATAGAACCACCAGGGAACACTGGCCAAGATGAAGGCCAGATCAACCGTCTGAAAGCCCTCAAGCGCGCGATGTACATAAGAGTCTGGCCGGAATTACTCAGCGCCCGAATGCTGGCCTTCCGCCACACAGAATAAGGTAGAACCAATTTAAGTGCAACGTGACATGTCTCTTATTCAAATTCTCAAATCTGTCCAAAGGACGCTGACGTGAAACGTGACGTTAGTTCACGAATTGTGTTTCTCTTGTATAATGCCATGTCCGAGCTTGACATCGATACGCGCAATATGGTTCTCCAACCAGTCGTCAACACGAGCCAGTAGCACTGAAGCCTTATGTCTGTTAAAACCCTCCTGCTCGTAGCTAGCAACCTGGTTAGCGACAAATTTTGAAAACACCTCGTGCTCTTTCTTGTTTTGGCCCGCGCAAGGGCACATATGAGCAAACATGCATTCTTCTTCATACCCGAAGTGTATCTCAATGAAGGTCTGTAAGAATTCAAGGAAGCTCGAGTACGATCTAATGCCTGCGCCTGCCTCCAAGACTTCACGAAACACCTCAGTGTGCTTGAAAAGCAACTTGTGCTGCAAATCAATTTGCACGTTTCCCGTAGAAAATTCGTCTCTCCAAGGCATTTGACACAACTCCGCAGTGCTACCTAATTTCTGGCACGAGTCGCAACCTACCAGACATTCCCCAAGTGGATTTCCAATTAATGTCAACGTCACCTGATTTTTCTGGAAGATCAAGTGTTTTACTCTCCTCAAACGAGGGATCATTCGAGACTGTGAAGCCCTTGGTGACATGCAGCTGACGGTCTTGCCACCGTTCAGTATCCACGCGCCGGAGCAAACCTTCCGACCTCGAGTCGGCCCCGCTTCCGCGCGAAGAATCATGCAATATGATACCAGCAACGCCTGCGAGCCCGGCGACCTTGCCTTCATTGAAGCCTTCAATGGCAGGTTCAGGGCTGAATGTCTGAATGCGCACTGGTTCTTGACGCTTGCAGATGAGGCCGAAAAATTGGAGGCTTGGCGTAAACATCCGCCGAGGACCGCGGTCAGGCGGCTTTGACGTTGGGTTTGGAACGGTTCCAGTGCCACGGCAGCAACTCGTGCAGGCGTGAGAGCGGAGATGCGGCCACCCTCAAGGAACCGGAGCAAGTTCGGCCAGTGGTTAGGCGTCACTAGATTGTCGATTGCCTTGGCGACCTCCGCGTGCTTCGACAGTAGTGCCCGTTCTCTGTGCAGCCAGCGTTCCGGCATTGCCAAGTTGGCAAACAACCCCTGGTCCTGCAGAGCATCAAGATTATCCGCTCCTATGGCGAGCGGCTCTTTATCATTTCGCAGTCGATCCCCGGTCTTGAGGGCATCTACGAAGAAACCGACCGCCGCGCGCTGCAGGCCGGTGCTGGTGTGCAGATTTACATGCTCCCGCAGGATGACCGCACCGCCGACGTGCTGTCCGCAGCCCTCGGCAAGCGCACGATCCTGGGCAAGACCAGATCACAGGCAACTGTGCGCAAGCTCTCGGAAAGCGCAAATATCAGCCGTCGCTTGGAAGAACGGGCGCTGGTATCGCCCGCTGAATTGCTGCGCTTCCCGCTCTACAAGATCCTTGTTCTGCCCGAGGGGCAATATCCTATCAAGGCGGATCACATCCGTTACTATGCGGACCGGCATTTTGCGGAGATCAACAAAGCACGGCAGGGGCATGCCTTGCCCTATCCGCCTGCTGCAGCACCAATTTCGAACAGGCCGAAGAACATTACTCTCGAGCAACCAGAGTCCGCAGCGCCGACGGCGAACTCCATGGGCAGTAAGGAATTCGAGACTGCGGTCCAGACCTATACAGAAGCACAACAGGGACACGCAAAGGCCGCGAGGGCACAGCCAAGAAGAACTCCACCAGGCGCCCGGAAGTCCATCCGACTTGGTGGAGACTAAGTTGCTGTGAATCTTTGAAGATCAGGGCTGACGATTTTCTAGGTGCCCCGTGAGCGACGCGTGTGTTCTTTTAATACCGACGGCTTGGTGCTCCGAGCGGGCTACAAAGAAGCGATCACTTAAGAGTTCCGAATAGCCTGTCTTGCGTTCTGGAAATCCGCGGAAGAACGATATCCTTGGTGGTGCCTAGAACGCCGATATATCTTCGGCTCAGTCCAATTGCATCTTCCGCTGTAAACATGCGCTTTTGGGATAGAGCGGAAACATTCAATTGCAGTTCAGCACAATCGATCAGCTTATTTCTGGCTATAAATGCTGCAAAACTGTCCCGGATGCGCGCCTGCAGCAAATTCGGAACAATTTGATTCCGAATTACTACCAAACAGATGAATTTTCCGTATCCGACATAAGAGAGTGTCGTGCCCCGCAATGGAAGTGTTTTACCCAGAATTCGGCTCACAGAATGAATAATCGATAGAAATTCGTTCTGATCGAGCCGCGCGGCAAGATTTTTTATGCCGTTTATTTCGATCGAGAGCAACGTCATGGGATAAATGCCCTCACCCAATCGCAGCAACCTGTTCTCCAATTGAAAATAGTCTCGCATAGAAGGAACCTGGGAGAAGGTTGCTCGCATTGCTAGGCTAAATTCGCTGCCGTCAGGCGAAGTTTTCAGCAATGTTCGCAATGCGCTTCTGCTTTCAGCTTCACTTCTCAACATTTCGACAAGTAACATCGCGACCTGAATTCGGATGCGCAGCTCCATGATTTCAATCGGTTTAGCCAGATAATCAGTAGCGCCAGCCTCGAAAGCATCCTGCATATGTGTTCTGGCGTCGGCTGACGTGATCATGATGATCGGGGCCGCGCGGTATTCGGGCAATTCACGGATTTCAGAACATAACTGAATGCCATCCATCTCTGGCATTTTTATATCCAGCAAGAAGCAATCGAAAGGATCAGGATCAGACGCAATAATTCGAAGAGCTTCCGCACCTGACCCCGCGGAGGTGATATCGATAAAACCGATTTCTTTCAGGTTTTCGATCAGGAACTCTGTAAATAACTTCTCGTCATCCACTACCATGATTTTCATCAACGTATCCTCAGGTCAGTTTTGTTCATGCCGCCTAGCCCAGCGACCCTAGGAAACGGACGGGAGCACTTTATGACAACTTTGAGCGGATATTGTGGCAATTCATTTCAACGAGCGTTGATGCCAGTAGGGTCCGCTCATCGCGCGGTCCGGTGTAATTGTTAGTGCATCATGGGCCTGGTGTCGCGTAGCTGTCACGTTGCTCTTAAATCTGAGACGCGAGTGAGTGGGCAAAACTTGGGGGTCAGGCTGCGTCCCTGTGGTATGCGCTGGTCAGCCTCACATCGAGGACGGCAGCCCACACGATGGCAACGCGATGGGCACCTTTAGGTGACCATCTCATGCGTCGGCGTTTTCCCATCCGTGTGTTGCCGATGTCGTCCACGCAGCTTTCTGCGCGGGACGAGGAAATCGGAAGACCATTGCGGTACCGCCAACCATAATCGGTGAGGCTATCCATATTGTTGGGATTGCCAAGTTGTTCGCGGTGTCTGTTTCGTTTAGGCGGTTCGTATGAAAACACCACCGACCATGCCGCGCCTGAAGGGCTTTCGTTTCCCTCGTGAAATCATCTCATACGCCGTTTGGGCGTACCATCGCTTCGCCCTGAGCACGGCGGATGTTGAGGATCTACTCGCTGAACGCGGTGTGATCGTGAGCCGCGAAGCGATCCGCCTTTGGGTCAATCGCTTCGGACGGCATTTCGCTGGTTGCGTCAAACGAGGCCGACCCGCTGCCGCTGACAAGTGGCATCTCGACGAAGTCGTCGTCCCGATCCAAGGTATGAAACATTGGCTGTGGCTGGCGGTGGATACGAATGGTGACGTGCTCGACATCCTTGTCCAACCACGTCGAAATGCCAAGGCGGCGAAGCGGTTCTTAACGCGCCTGATCACCCGTTTCGGCCAGCCGCGTGTTATTGTTACGGACAAATTGCGCAGCTACATCAAGCCGATCCGCGATCTGGCGCCGAGAGCTGACCACCGCGCGCACAAGGGTTTGAACAATCGGATCGAAGGGTCACATAGGCCGACCCGAAAGCGAGAAAAGTTGATGGGCCGGTTCAAATCGCCACGGCAGGCTCAGAGATTTCTCACCGCTCATGACCAGATCAACACGCTCTTCCGCCCTCGCAGATATCGCCTGCCCGCAAATGCATACCGCCACGCCAGATCTGATGCCTTCGATAAATGGAACAGCTATGCATTCGAAATGACGGCCTGAAAATGGCCGCCTGGGCTATCGTTCGTAACAATGCGTACAACTTGGCAATCCCGGTGCCAGTCCTGCTCCGGGCAGTTCGCGCATTTCGTTCGGACCGCGCGTGCAAACCCAACAAGATGATCCTGGCACCGCTTTGGAGTAAAACTTTTTCATCCTATTGATTTTGGCGTGAATGTTATTTATCCTAGAGGTAGGCTTTGGAGATTTCAAGAATGACACCCACAGGATTTGTTACCGGCTTGGCGCAAGTCATGGCGGTTGGACGCACCGAGATAGCGACCGTAGATCGTGCGCTCGCCAAGGACGGGCGGCGCAAACTGTCACGCGGCCGATCTCGTCCGGATGTGAAGTTGCATGAGGGCGTTCAGGTCGTTTGCGCTTGGGCCGGTGCGAAAAAGCTGACGGAGGCGGCTGCTGAATTGGCGCGCTTGGAACAATTTCGCGCAGAGACAATTCCGGCTGATGAGTACGAGTTGCTCAAGAACAAGGCTAAGACTTTTGCCGACCTTATGGGTGGGGAGGACGCTCAACTCTTCGGCATGCCATTTTTAGACGTTGTTTGTTGGACAGCAAAACAACTGCACAGCGGAGCATTTCCAGCAGACAATCTCTGGGTCTCAATTGAAAAGGGCGGCGTTCCAGAGATTTCTTGTGCTTGGGAGTTTTCAACGAAGTCTCAACGATTTCAGGATCTCGGCAAGTTGGAGTTTAGTCGGAAGCACACTCCGAAAAACGTCAAGACGACCGTTGGAATTCGCGGAACTGTCCTCAGGTGGATATACGATGTCACGGAGGGTGCGTGATGCCGCAGCCATTTTTACCAAAGGCAGATGACGTTGCCAGCATAGCAAGGACGCTCCGGGCTGAAGCTTCAATTTTGATCCGCGAGGCTATGGTTCGCATCTCTTGCGAGGAAGGGGCGACCGATGGGTAGTGCAAATCTCAACATCAGCGTCGTTGAAAAGCGGATGCTCAAACAAACTGAGGCAGCGGACTACACCGGTCTGCCTCTGAAGTATTTCAAGTTAACTTGCCCGGTTCAGCCAGTCGAGATGCGTCCCGGCACGATCCTTTGGGACAAACGCGACTTGGACGCGTGGATTGACTCAATGAAGGAAGGTGCTGAGATGGCAACGCAATCTGCCATTCTGCACAAATTGTAATGACGTTGATCAGGGTAAAAGGCTTCAAGATATTCAATGACCGGCACGGGAAGCCGCGCTGCTACCATCGCGTGACAGGTCACAGGATCGATCTTCAAACGACGCCGCTGGGATCGGCTGGGTTTTTTGTGGAATGTGCTCGCATCGCGGCCATTGCCGAAGCGAGGAAGGCTCAAGCCCCCAAACCGGGAACGCTTGGCGGGCTGGTCAATGCCTATTTTCAGACTGAACACTTTGGAAATCTGGCAGACGCCACCAAGCGCGATTATCGCAAGTGTGCCGACTTCCTAAATCCAATTCTCGACACTCCCGTTTCCGCGATCACGACGCCCCTCGTGTCCGGCATTCATGACAAGGCGGCGGGCAAAATCGGCTGGCGGCGGGCAAACATGCTACGCACCTTTCTGAGCCAAGTTTTCCGCTACGCCATTCCAAAAGGTCTGATCGACCGAGACTATGCAGCGGGCGTCATTCCCAAGCCAAGGCCGAAGGATCGGCCTTATGCTAACCGGCCCTGGACTGTTGAGGAATGCACCGTTGTGCTGGATCGGTCCGCGCCTCACGTCCGAGTAGCGCTCGCGCTGATTATGAACACCGGCCTTGATCCTTCAGACGCGCTCAAGCTGACCCGTCACCAGATCGACGGCAACACGATCTGGGGCGTCCGAGGCAAGACCGGACACGAGGTTGCAATTCCTATAGGCCCGACACTGGAAAAGGCTCTGGATGCCGCACCGGCCCATGACGCGGTAACGATCCTTGCCACGTCAGCCGGGAAGCCTTGGACTTACAACGGCTTTTCGACAGTCTGGCACCGCTTCAAGAAAAAGCTGGAAGCCGAGGAAGCCGTACAACCCGGTCTGACCCTCAAAGGGCTGCGGCATACTGTGGCCACGACGCTACGCGAGGCGGGGCTTGAGGAACGCCAAATTGCGGACCTGCTTGGGCAGAAAACCCCGTCGATGGCCCGCCATTATTCCCGGTCTGCCAACCTTGCGGAGCGCAACCGGATCACGATGGAAACACTGGAAAAGGAGAACGAACGCCGATCAAAAGTTGTCAAACCTTTCAAGAAAACTGTCAAACCCTGAAAGATTCCAAAATGAATCTCATTTAATATCAATTGTTTAAATGGTGCCCGGGGGCGGAATCGAACCACCGACACGAGGATTTTCAATCCACTGCTCTACCCCTGAGCTACCCGGGCATGGGGAACGCATCAGCGTTCGGGTGATGGCCTTCTAGGCGAGGCAAAGCGGGGTGTCCAGAGGCTTTGATAAAAAATCAATGTGGTTTCTGAGGTTCTTGCGAGATCGCCTCGATTGCCTCTTCAATATCCTCGGGATCGGTCGAGGGAACGGCGTAATCGCCGGAGAACCATTTGCCAAGATCGACATCTGCGCAGCGCTTGGAACAGAAGGGACGATAATGCGGATCAGTCGCTTTCTTGCAGATCGGACAGGCCATCACAGCACCTCGGAAAGCGGCAGGCGGTCGCGTTTGCGCTGAAGTTCGTAGTGGCCCAGGGGGGTCCAGCCGACAAGCGTGGTTTCCACCGAATCCTGACGGAATGCGGCGCGCAGTGAGGTCTCGAACTGGCGACGGTCCTTTTTCGGCATCGGCGCAAGATCAAGCGTGATCTGCCCGCCCAGACCGCGAAGCCGCAATTGGCGCGGCAGGTCGCGGGCGGTGGCTAGATTTGCCTTCAGCCCTGCGGCCAGGCTGGCATCGCCGCCGGTATTGACGTCCACCGCGATCAGGGCGCGCGTCGGTTCGATGAAACAGGATGCACCGCCCGCAAGCGGCGCCTGCGGGTCACTCAACGCCTCGATCTGGTCCAGTACGCCATGCTCTGCAAAACAGCCCTCGGCAGTCACCACCTCGGCGGCTTCGGTCCAGTCGCGCCAGGCAAGGACATGCGGCCCATCGCCCTCGGTCAGCTTTTCGGCACCCTCGCCGGTGGCATCGGCCAGAATCGCCGAGGCTAGATCAAGCATCGCGCGAATATCCTCGGCAATCTCATCGGCCTCTGCCCCCGCGCAGGACGAGCGCAGGATAAGCCCCATATCGCTGTCGCTCATCTCGCCATGGGCGATTTCCAGAAGGGAATCGCGGATATCCTCATCCTTGATCGCGCGCGAGATGTTAAGACCGGGCGCCGAGGGAGTGATGATCGCATAGCGGCTCTTGCACAGGATTTTCGATGTCACCGGCAGGGCCTTGCCCGGCTCGGCATAGCCTGTGACCTGCACCAGGATCGGCTGACCGGGCGCGAGACCCTTGATCTGGCGCAGAAAGGCCGAGCCGTCGGGCGTGCGCAGGAACATGCCGCCCTGCCCTTTCACCGGCCGGTCGGCAATCGCGCGATAAATCGCGCCGGGGCGCGGATGCTCCGAATCAATCAACAGGTCACTCAGGCGGCCATCCACCATCAAGGCTGCGGCCTCGAACCCGTTGACGTGATCAAGCGCGATGGTGCGGCCCTTCATGGCAGATCCTTATAAAGCGGATAGCCGGCCGCGCGCAGCAAACCGGCAGTTTCACAAATCGGCAGACCGACAACGGCGCTGAAAGAGCCCTGAATCCAAGGGATTAGCGCCCCTGCCGGGCCTTGAATGGCATAGCCGCCCGCCTTGCCCTGCCAGTCATTGGTCGCAAGATAGGCGTTCAGCTCTTCATCCGAAAGCTGTTTGAATTTCACGGTCGTGACCACGTCGCGTTCCCAGAGCCGGTCACCGCGACGCAGCGCGACGGCGGTGATTACCCGGTGACGGCGCCCCGAAAGCGCCAACAGGAACTCTGCCGCCTCGCCCGCAGTGGCCGGTTTGCCGAGGATGCGGCGACCTAGCGCGACGGTGGTATCGGCGGCCAGCACGATATCGTCCTTTTCCGCCACAACAGCCAATGCCTTTTCCCGCGCCAGACGTATGCAATACGGGCGCGGCAATTCTGATTTGCGAGGGGTCTCGTCGATGTCCGGCGGGCGGATATCATCCGCCACAACCCCGATCTGCGCCAACAGATCCCGGCGGCGAGGGCTACCCGATCCGAGGATCAAACGCATGCAATATCAATCGCTTACTTGAAGCGATAGTTGATCCGACCCTTGGTCAGATCATAGGGTGTCATTTCCACCTGAACCTTGTCGCCAGCCAGAACGCGGATGCGGTTCTTGCGCATCTTGCCTGCCGTATGTGCGATAATCGTATGGCCGTTTTCCAGCTCGACCAGAAATGTCGCATTTGGCAGGAGTTCCTTAACGACACCGGGAAATTCGAGCAGTTCTTCCTTGGCCATGGTATCTCCAAAATTTTCATCCGCCCATTCGCGGACAGACGCCTAAATGGCGCTATTCCCGGTTTTTTTCAAGGCTATAATCACGATATTCGCTGATATGTGGCCGCTGCGTCGCGGCCCGCCTGCTCGGACCAGTGTTTGCGGTTCAAAACCACGCCGTCGGCGCGCACATGGGCAATGCGGCCAGGATCGACCTCGGCGAGGGTCCAGCCGGGGATGTTAAGGCTGCCCTCGGCAATCACGCCGTTCGGCGGAAAGCCGGTATCGGGGGGGCCGAAAATACCGCCCATCCCGGTATTTTCATCCACCGCAGGCGACCACCCCGCATCGCCAACGTTTGACGCCATGACCGTGACGCATTGGTTTTCAAGAGCGCGCGCCATCGCCCCGATCCGCACCCGCCAATACCCTGCCAGTGCCTCTGTGCAGGACGGCACAAGAAGTAGGTCAACATCGCTCAACCCTCTGCCCAGCAACGGAAATTCAGAGTCGTAACAAATCAGGATGCCGATCTTGCCAAGGCTGGTCTCGAAAACCTGCAACGGCCCACCGGGGACAACGCCCCAGGTTTCGCGCTCGAAGCGTGTCATGATCTGCTTGTCCTGCGCACCGCGCCCGCCGTTGGGCGAAAACAGCCGCGCGCGATTGACCGGGCGCGGCCCCAATGCCGGATCAAACACCGGCGCCGAAGCCGCCAGGATGTGCAGACCATAGCGCGTCGCAAGATCGGCATGCAGATCATCGACATCCACAATCAAACCCGACACCGCGTGCAAGGATCGCTCAAGGTCGCCCGCAACCTCTGGCCCGGCCAGCATCGCAAGCTCCATCGCGCCATATTCGGGAAAAACCGCCAGATCGGCGCCCTGCCCGGCCGCATCCGCCACCCATCGGGTGATCTTGGCGGCGTAATCGGCCCAGGTGGTCAAGGGATCAAGCGGATAGGCGGCTGTGGCGATTTTCATGTGGATATCCGGAGCAAAGACAGGTGTATTCCCCGGCTCCATACAGGTATCGCCAAATACAGTCGAGCCACTCAGCCGGCCTCGGCCTCTGAATAAAGATCCTCGGCCTCTGAATAAAGATATTGTCTGACGCGCCGATAGCCATATCCGATCTGCACCCGCTGAACATAGCCAACCGCCGCGATATCGCCCTGATCAATCGCCTGCTTAAGCTCGCCCAACTCCTGCACCAGCGAGGCCGCCACCTCGGGACCGGCAAGCGTGGCCACACGGTACCAGGTGCTGGCGGCCTGATAATAGGCCTGACGCCAGAAGGTGCGCAAAAGGCTGTTGCCGATCAGATCGGCAATCAGCTTTTGCAGCCGATCGTTCAGTTCCACATAGGTGCGCGCGTCAAAATCGGCCTCAAGGTCGACCGCCGCCCCAAGCAATTCGGCAATCCGCGCCCGGTCCTGATCGCTCACCTCGCGCGGGGACATGGTGCCGATCATCGTCGCCAACTCGAGCCGCATTTCATAGACATGCCCTATCTGCTTGCGCGACAGGGTGACCACCACGGTGCCCACGCCATTGCGGGTCCTGACCAGCCCGAGATGCTTGATCCGGCTGATCGCATCGCGCACCGGTGTGCGGCTGACGCCGAATTCTTCGGCGAGCTCGGCCTCTTTCAACTGGCATCCCGGCGGATAGTCGAGAAAGCAAATCCGGCGGATAATCTCTGACTGGATGGCCTCAACAGTGGTTTTGCCGCTTTCGGATCGCGTCGTCATTTCCCCGCCCCCCTGAAAATCGCATGCCATTGATCCATATCCGGCGATCCGGTCCGTGGCTCCGGCTTCTTGCCATGCTGTATACACTTCATGGCTATACGTCCAAAAACAGCGCATTTATTCCGTATTGACGCGCAACATGTACACAGCATACCAAAATACTGCAAGCGCGGACGATTCGAATCCAACCGCCACCAACAGGAGTTCCGTGATGCTTGAAGAAGCCAAAATCCGCACCCAGGCCCTTCAGGCCCGCATGAAGGATGAAGGCATCCAAAAGGCGGTCTTCACCGATGAAAGCTCGATTGCCTATCTGGCAGGATTCTGGGGCTATCTCGGGATCGAATTCGGTCGCCCCACCATGCTTGTGGTCGATGCCGACGACGCCCCGGTGGTGATTACCCCTTTGATGGAATCGGAAATGGTCGCCGCGATGACCTGGGTCGAGGATGTCCGCACCTGGGAGGATATGGGCCAACGCACCTGGGGGCGCGCCCTTGCCGGGGCACTGGGCGACAATCCAGCCGCAATTCATATCGAGCGCAACACCATCCCGGCAATCGTGCGTAACCATCTCGACGATACCTATCCCGGCGTACCGCTGAAAGACATCTCGCCCGTCCTTGGCGCGATGCGCACGGTCAAATCCCCGTTTGAGATTGGCGTAATGAAAGAGGCCGGACAAATCGCCGGGGCAATGATGGCGGCCGCCCACAACAGCCTGCGCGAAGGCGCGCCGGAATACGAATCCGCCATTGCCGTGATCGAGGCCGGATCGCGCAAGGCCGCCACCTTCCTGACCGCAAAGGGATGGGAGCGATTTGTCTCGCCGATGATCCACAACCTGCAAATCCTGCAAAGCGGCGCCGATGCCTCGATGGTGCACCGCCGTGCAAGCGTCAAAGCCTACGCAAAATTCGACCCGGTGTATTTCTGCTTTTGCAACATGGCTCAGTTCAAGCAATACAAGCTTGGCTTTGACCGGATGTTCCATATCGGCGAGGTGAAAGACAAGGACCGCGCGGTACAGCAAGCGGCGATTGACGCCCAGCAGGCCGCGATTACCGCGATCCGCCCCGGTGTCATAGCCGAAGACGTGGCGGCCGCCGCCAATGCCGTCTATCGTGAGCGCGGCTTTGAAACCGGCTATCGCACCGGGCGTTCTATCGGAGTGGCCTATCTTGAGGCGCCGGAATTGAAGGCCGGCGACAAGACCGTTCTGCGTGCGGGAATGACATTCGCGGTCGATGGCGGCATCTCGGTCGATGGCGTCACCGCCGGGCGAATTGGCGATTCAATCGTCGTGACAGACACCGGGTTCGAGTATATCACCCAGTACCCGCGTGAAATCCTGCTGAGCAAGGCCTGAGAGATGAATGATGCCACCACGATTGTTGCCGTCGCCCAATGCGCGGGTGACCTTGACGGGCCCAAGGCGCGGCTGGGCTGGCTGTCGGACCGCCTGAAGGCGCGGGGCGGCACACCGCTTGACCTGATCATTCTGCCCGAGCTGTTTCAATCCGGCTATAACATCGGCGATCAACTCGGCCTGCGTGCCGAGGCCCCGGATGGCCCCTTTGCCCAGGCCATCGCGGATTTGGCAAAGACCCACAACACCGCCATTCTCTATGGCTACCCGGAACGTCAGGGCGATCGGCTTTTCAACGCCGCGCAATGCATAGACCGCACCGGCCAAAGCATCGGCCATCATCGCAAGCTCTTGCTGCCGCCGGGATTTGAGGGCGACCATTTCAGCGCCGGGGCACGCTGTGACCTGTTCCGCCTTGGCGACCTGAGTGTTGCCATTCTGATCTGTTACGATGTCGAATTCCCCGAAAACCTGCGCCATGTGGCGCTTGCCGGGGCGGATATCGTCGCGGTGCCGACCGCGCTTGGCACAGGCTGGGGCGTGGTTGCCGAGCGCCTTGTGCCGACCCGCGCCTTTGAGAACGGCGTATACCTTTGCTATGCCAATTATTGCAGTGCCGAGAACGGATTGGACTATTTCGGCGGAAGCTGCATCGTTGCCCCCGATGGCAAGGACCTTGCCCGCGCCGCAGGGGAGCCGGTGCTGATCGAGGCGGTGCTTGCCAAATCCGCCGTCAGGGCCGCACAGGCCCGCCTGCCCTATCACACCGACCGGCTTGGCCTGCCGTGGGTCGGCTAAGACCGTAAAACCGGCCTAACCGCCACAGATCGCCTGAAGGCGCAACCAGTTCTGATCACTCAGGATTTGCGGCGGCGGCGCCCCGGCAAAGGGGTCAGCCTCTATCAGGGGCAAGACAGTTTCACCCGTAATATCAATCGCATAGGCATAAGGCGTGGCGCGCACGCCCCAGTCCCGAAAACCGATGAGAAGGGTCTCGGGGTCAAGCGTGTCGGGCGGATCGGTCAACAGCGCCTCGGCATGTGCGCGCAGCACCTCATCCGGAAGCGCCCCGGTCGCCAGAAGGCGCAGGCTTGCCGAAACGCCGCCCTGTCTTAAAAGCCGATCCAGCGGATCGCGGGATGCCGCGCGCAGATAGGCGGCGACGATATGACCGGCGACAACATCGGCGTCTTCGTAATCCTCGACCAGCGCCGCATTGATCAGCACCGTCCCCCCCGGCAGGCGCAACGCACCTGTAACGCCGCCGCGCACCACCATGAAATGCGCTGCGCTGCCCTGTGACGCAGGCAGGCGCAAGGCCAGGTCAGCAAGCGCCGCCGCCCCGCCGGGGCCGCGACAGGCCGGGCCGGTGACCTTTTGCAGATGCTCCAGAAGCGCCTGGCCGATCTCGGCGCGCTTGACGGCGGGCACCACCACCAGCGCATGCTTGCGCGCCGCCCCCGGCAACCAGAACACCGCCAGCGCCAGCACGGCCGCAACGCTGACCAGAACACCGAAAAACCGAAGCCGCCCCGGACGCGGACGCTGGCGGGAAATCGCCGCGCGCAGCTTGTCGATCGCCTCGATCATCTGGGTCTCGTTTTCGGGCACCTCAAGGGTTTCGCCGGGATCGCCATCGGGGTGGTAAATCGCCGGATGCACACCCGGATTGGTGCGCGCGATGGCCGCCAGCGACCAATGCGCCAACACGCGTTCACGGCTGTCGGTGATGGTCAGCGTCGCCTCGCCCACCGAGACGATCACGTCCCGGCGTTGCTGATCCGGGTCTGCACGCCACAGGCCCGCAGCCTCTAGTCGCTCAAATTCCCTGAGAACGGTCATTCCGCCTGCCTGTTCTGCCTGTTTTCATTGCACAGATCGTAGCACGCAGGCCGGGGAGGCGGCAAATGGGTTTGCGGGCCAAATGCCACCTCTGCTGGTATTTTTTATCCCCAAACCCGTGGGCATCAGGGCAATGG
>NZ_CAJXIP010000085.1 GCF_913054395.1 uncultured Roseovarius sp. | reverse complement strand
CGACGCCGGTCTCGTGGACGAGGATCTTGATGCGCGCCTTGTACTTGTTGTCGCGTCGCCCGATCCGGTTATAGGTCGCAAGGATCGCCTCGAGATAGGGCAGCAGATCAGCACGCGGCAGGAACTCGCGCAGACGCTTGGCCACCATCGGCGTGCGCCCCATGCCGCCGCCGATCCAGACCTCGAAACCGCGCTCGCCGTCACGCTCGACAATGCGCAGGCCGACGTCGTGGCTTTTCATCACGGCGCGGTCGGTGTCGCTTGCGATCACGGCGATTTTGAACTTGCGCGGAAGGAACTGAAACTCGGGGTGGTCGGTCGACCATTGGCGGATCAGTTCTGCCACCGGGCGCGGGTCTTCGATCTCATCCGCGGCGGCACCGGCGAAATGATCCGAGGTCACGTTGCGGATCGTGTTGCCGCTGGTCTGGATGGCGTGCATCTCGACCTCGGCCAGGGCATCAAGCATATCCGGCACATCGCGCAGTTGCGGCCAGTTGTACTGAATATTGGTGCGGGTGGTGAAATGGCCATAGCCCTTGTCGAACCGCTCGGCCAGATAGGCGAGCTGACGCAGTTTCGCCGCATCGAGCGAACCATAGGGAATGGCGACGCGCAGCATGTAGGCGTGCAGTTGCAGGTAAAGACCGTTCATCAGGCGCAGCGGCTTGAATTCGTCCTCGGTCAGGCTTCCGTCGATACGGCGCTCGACCTGGGCGCGGAACTGGCGGTTGCGTGTCGCCACAAAAGCGGCGTCGAAGTCATTGTAATGATACATCTTATGTCTCCTGCGCGGGGCTTAGGCGTGCGCCAGGCCGTCGGCCTGTTTGCCATGAAAAAGGTTCGAGGGACCCTTGCGGCGGAAATCCTCTCGGAAGTGCGTCGGTTCGGGGCCGGTCGCGCCGGGGGTGACATCGGCCAGATAGACGCCGACGGTCAGATGGGGTTGGGCCTGGGCCTGAAGCAGACGCAGGTCGGCATCGGCCTCGTCCGTCAGAACCTCTGCCTCGGCAAGGTGCCGGGTCCAGCGGTTATCGGCGGTGAAATAAACCACATCGCCCTCGATCAGGGCATTTGCAGTGACAACTTTGGGGGTAAAGTCGCGGGCCATGTCAGGCAAGCTCCTGTTGTTTGATCTGGTTAAGGCTGACCTGAGCCGCGCGCGGGCTGAGGCCGTAAAACATAAGGGCGGGGCCGGTGATATTGGCCTCTGCCAGGGCGTTGGGAAGCATGTCGAGCGTGGTCGCAAGAATGCGCTGATCGGGGCGGCTGGCGTTCTCGATGACGGTGACCGGCGTGGTGCGCTCGGCGCCGTGCATGATCAGCCGGCCCTGAATGAAGCGCGCCGATTTCTTGCCCATGTAGATCGCGGCCACCTCGCCAGGACGGGCAAGCGTGCTCCAGTCATGATCGGCAAAGCCCTTCATGTCATGGCCGGTCAAAAGCCGCGCCGAGGCATTGCGCCCGCGTTTCGTGAGGCTTTGACCGATGGCCGCGACACTTGCCGAGGCGGCGGTGATTCCGGGCACCACATGCCATGAGATCGCGGCCTCGGTCACCGCGTCGATTTCCTCGTCAAGGCGGCCAAAGACGGTGGGGTCGCCGCCCTTGAGTCGCACGACCTGCGCCCCGGTGCGGGCGTGGGTCACGATCAATGCGTTTATCTCGTCCTGGCTCATCGAGGGGCCAAAGCCTTCTTTGCCCGCGTCAATCAGGATCGCTTCGCGGCGTGCCAGTTCAAGGATCTCGGGCGTGACAAGCCGGTCGTGGATCACCACATCGGCGGTATCAAGCGCCTTGCGCGCCTTGAGGGTCAACAATTCGGGATCGCCGGGACCGGCCCCGACAAAGGCCACATGGCCTTCGCGCTCTGGCGCGATTTCGTGTTTATCCAGAAGGTCTTGCAGCGTGGTCTTGATCTCGTCTTCACCGCCCCGCTCAAGGGCGCGGGGACCGGCGGCGAAATAGTAATCCGCCCAGAAATCACGACGCGGCCGTCCCATGGGCAGGATCTCGACCGCGCGGCGGAAGGCCTTGCCCAAGCGCGCCAATGTGCCAAGGCTCGCCGGCAGGCGCTCTTCCAGATCGGCCTTGATGGCACGGGCAAGAACGGGCGCGGCGCCTTCGGTCCCAATCGCAACCGTGACCGGGTCACGATCGACGATCGCGGGGGTGATGAACTGGCTGTCGCCAAGATTGTCGACGATATTCACCAGGGCCCCATCGGCCTTTGCGATGGCGGCGGTGCGGGCATCTTCGGCCCGGTCTTCGTCGGCGGCGTAAAACAGCGTGGCGCAGAGCGCATCGCCCGGCCCCATCGCGCGGCGGATCAGGCGCAGGCGACCCTCGGCGGCCCAGCTTTCGATCTCTGGCGCGGGCGCAGAGGCGAAGACGGTAAGGTGGGCCTTGGTCTTGAGAAGCAGGCGCAGTTTGGCCAAGGCTGCATCGCCGCCGCCCGACAGGACGATGCGGCGGCCCTCTACGGCCAGGAAGATCGGGAAATGCTTCATCGGGGCTCGCCTCGGATTGGTTTGACTTCGTCCTCAATATAGGAAATATTCCCACATATGCGCCATATGTGGGCATCAATAAGAACATTCGTTCCTTCTTGCGATGGCTTTGGGTGGGATGTTCCAACGTTGAAGGAAAATTGGAATGGCTGTTCGTCTGGACGAGTTGGATCGAAAAATCCTTGTACAGCTACAACAGGACGGGGGGCAGTCGCTCGACGATATTGCCAAGAATATCGGCAGTTCCAAGACCCCGGTATGGAACCGGATTCGCAAGATGCGCGAGGCCGGGGTGATCAAGCAGCAGACCTATCTGCTCGATGCAGAGTCATTGGGGTTCGAGGCCTGTTTCTTTGTACTGATCCGCACCTCGGAGCATGATGCGACCTGGCAAAAGGCGTTTCTCAAGGCGTTGAATGATCGCCCCGAAGTGCAGGAAGCACACCGTCTGGCCGGCGATATCGACTATATCCTCAAGGTGCGGGTCGCCAATGCGCGCGCCTATGACGTCTTCTATCAGGCGCTGATTTCAGAGGTGAAGGTGCACAATGTTACCGCGCTTTTGTCGATGGAAGAGATCAAGTCGACCACCATGTTGCCGCTTTAACTCAAGCTTCCAATGCCCTGATAATAGGGGAGAAGTCTGAGGATTTCAGGCTTGCCCCGCCGACCAGTGCGCCATCGACATTCGAGGTGGCGAAAATCTCGGCGGCATTGCCCGGCTTGACCGAACCGCCATAGAGCAGGCGGAAATCCTGAGCCGCTTGCGCGCCAAAGCGTTCGCCAAGAAGCGAGCGGATGAAATCATGCACCTCACCGATTTGCGCCAGCGTGGGCGTCAGGCCGCTGCCGATGGCCCAGATTGGCTCGTATGCGAGCACCGTATTGGCCCCCGTGGCGCCATCAGGAAGCGAGCCGGCCAGTTGTTCGGCGATGACGTCAAGGGTATGGGCGCCTTCGCGCTGTGCCAGGGATTCGCCGAGACAGACCACTGCGATCAGCCCCGCAGCATGGGCCGCCATGGCCTTTTGGGCCACCATATCACTGGTTTCATTGTGGTTTTCGCGACGCTCCGAATGTCCGAGGATCACCGCGCCAGCCCCCGCATCGGCCAGCATAGGGGCCGATAAATCGCCGGTATGCGCGCCCGAGGGCGCGGCGTGACAATCCTGTGCGCCGATCATGATGGGGCTTTTCGAACAGATTCCCGCAGCCTGCGCAATCAGGGTCGCGGGGGGGCAGATCAGGATATCGACAGAGGGCGCGGCATGGCCTGAAACAAGCGACTTTACCTCGGCAAGGCTGGCGGTGGTGCCGTTCATCTTCCAGTTGCCTGCGGCGAGTTTGCGTTTCATGAGCATGCCCCTCTTGTTGACGCTAGCCTTGTCCTCCGGCAGGGCCAAAAATGCAAGAGCCAGAGGGGGTTGGAGCCGATATAGCGGGGGGCTGTGGTTGGTGGCCTACATGCCCGCGAACTTGATGGATTCACCACAGCCGCAGGCCTCGGTGACATTCGGGTTGTTGAACTTGAACCCGGATTCCAGCAGCGATACCTCATAATCAATCTGGGTGCCGAACAGGAACATCTGCGCCATCGGCGCAATCATCACGCGCGCGCCGTCAACCTCGACCACCTCGTCATGCGGGTCAACCTCGGTGACGTATTCCATGGTATATTCCATGCCCGCGCAGCCGCCTTTCTTGACGCCAATACGCAGTCCCTGATGGCCGTCACGGCCCATCAGTTTTGCAATTTGCGCAGCGGCGGCCGGGGTGATGGTCACGGCCTGTTTTCCGGGGATGCCAAACATGAGGTTTGCCTTCCAATCCGTTGGTTTGATTACATGAAGCCAAGTTCAAGCCGGGCTTCGTCGCTCATCATATCCATGCCCCAGGGCGGTTCCCATACAAGGTGGACATCGACTTGCTTGATGCCGGCAAGCGGCTCGATTGCCTCGGCGACCCAGCCGCCACAGGACAGCCGGGCGCGGTCAGGGTCATGGTGATGTTGACGGCGTTTTCACCGTCAATATCAATCGTATAGATCAGACCGAGATCAAAGATATTGACCGGAATTTCCGGATCATAGACCGAGCGGCAGGCCTCAACCACCTGGTCATAGAGTGGGTGGTCGGTGCTGGAGGGCGCAATCAGGGGCGCGCCTTCGAGGGGTTCGGGGCTATTGTTCATCATCTTGTCCTGCCGGTTATCCTGACCAAACATATAGGATTTATAAAGCGCTTCGTCCAGAGGCGCGCGCGGCCGATCAGTCTTCGGCGGTTTTGCTGGATTTACGACGCCGTACCGGGGCGGGGCGCACGCGCGATTCAATCATGTCATAAAGCGCGCCGACGATATCCTTGCCGGTCGAACTTTCGATTCCTTCAAAGCCGGGGGAAGAGTTGACCTCAAGCACCTTGGGCCCGGATTCAGAGCGCAACAGATCGACACCGGCCATGTTGAGGTCGAACACCTTGGCCGCCCGGATCGCGGTGTCGCGCTCGATCTTGGTGATCCGCACCGCCTTGGCCGAGCCGCCACGATGCAGGTTCGAGCGGAAGTCGCCCTCGGCGCCGGTGCGTTTCATCGCGCCCACGACCTTGCCGCCGATCACCAGACAGCGGATATCTTCGCCCGCGGCCTCTTTGACGAAATCCTGCACCAGAAAGTTGGCCTTGAGGCCGCGAAACGCGTCGATCACCGATTCAGCAGCCTTCTTGGTCTCGGCCAGAACCACGCCTTTTCCTTGCGTCGATTCCAGCAGCTTGACGATAAGCGGCGCGGTGCCGACAAGCCCCATCAGGTTCGATGTGTCATGCGGCGAGGCGGCGAATGCGGTGTTGGGCATGCCGATCTTGGCGCGCGCCATAAGCTGATGGGCATAAAGCTTGTCGCGGCTAGAGGTGATGCCGGCGCTGGAATTCACGCAATAGGTGCCTATGGTTTCAAACTGCCGGATGATGGCGGTGCCATAGGGCGTGATCGAGGCGCCGATGCGCGGCACCACGGCATCGAACCGGGGCAGGCGCTTGCCGTCGTAATGCACCTCGGGGGCCATGGCATTGATCGCCATGTAACAGCGGGTCGTGTTGATGACTTCGACGGTATGACCGCGCGCCTCGCCTTCGGCGACAAGACGGCGGGTCGAATAATTGTCCTCGCGGCTCAGAACGGCGATGCGCAGGGCGCGCTTGGGCTGTTCGTTGCGCATGCGGGCCGAGTGATAGACGTCATAGCTAAGTTCGGGTTGAAGGAACCGGTCGGTGGCGACGATCGAGATGTGATCCTTGAGTGCCTGACGCCCAAGCAACATCCGGCTTGCCATGGTCGAGCGGTTGGTCAGGGTAATCTCGATCGGCCAGCTGTCGCCACCCACGGTAAGCTGCGACGAGATCACATAGCGCAACTCGCGCTCGCCGTTCGACGAGGTCACATCGCGGCGGTCGATGATGCTGGCAGAGCAGGGAATCACAAGGTCGTCACGTCCCGGAATCGGGTGGACCGTGAAGCGGACCTTGGGTTTGGACACCGGGCCAAAGGTTTCAATATCGAAGGCATGAAGCGCCGACGTGCGCGCGCCGGTATCGACCTTGGCCTTGAGGGCGGGCACGCCCAGGCCGGGCAGGGCAACCCATTCTTCCCACCCGAATTGCAGCGGCTGCGGGGTGTCGGGGGTGGTCATGCGGGGGAACTCCTTGGCAAGGTCATGGGGCGTGATGTGCTGGATGTTACGCCTTTGGGCGCCCAGTCACATCATGGTTGGGGAGGAATTTCAAGCGCGCCCTTCTGGCGAAGTTAGTCGTTGATGTCGGTCTTGATCCTGCGGGCATCGCCGCCCGGTGCGCGGAAAAACCGGCGCAGCAACAGCCATGCCACAAGCGACAGCACCGCGAAGATTGCAAGCAGCGCCGCAAAACCCGGCGCGAGCGGGCCAAGCAACAAAAGCCCGACAAGCGCCGCGCCGATGGCAAAGCCCAGAAAGATGAACCCCGGCGCGATCACCTCGAGGATGCCAAGCGCAAGGGCGGCGGCAAACCAGACCCACCAGAGCGACCAGATCGCAACCCCGCCCAGCATCATGCTTTGCCTTTCAGCATCTTGAAAGCGTCGCCAAAGGCTTCAAGCGCGTTGGCGGGCACAAGGATGGTCGAGGAGGACGGGCTTGCGCCAAGCGCATTGAGCGCCTCGACCTGTTTCAGCGCGACCTGATATTGCGCGGCCTCGACCCCGTTCTCGGCGATGGCCTTGGCGACAACGCTGGTGGCATAGGCCTCGGCATCGGCGGTGATGCGGCGGGCCTTGGCGATCTGCTCGGCGGCATAAAGCTCGGCGTCGGCATTGAGTTCGACGGCGCGTTTGGCTCCCTCGGCCTCTGTCACCTGCGCGCGGCGGGCGCGTTCGGCGTTGAGTTGTTGCATCATTGCGTCGCGGGTGGCCTGATCAAGGTTCACGTCAAGGAGTTCGGCGCGCGTTACCTCGATGCCCCAGTCATCCACTGCGCTTTCGACCAATTGCTTGATGGTGCCGATCATCTCGTTGCGGTTTGATTGCACCTCGTCGAGGTCCATTCTGCCGATCTCGGCGCGCACGATGCCCGCGACGGTGGTGGCGATGGCGGCATCGACGTCGCGGATCCGGTAGACAGTCTTTTCTGGCTCGGTGATGCGGTAGAAGACCGAGGTGTCGATCTGCACCAGCACGTTGTCCTTGGTGATGGCATCCTGGCTGGCGGTCGGCAGTTGGCGTTCAAGGATCGAGATGCGATGTGCGGCCTTGTCGAGGAAGGGCACGATCATGTTGATGCCGGGCTTGAGAACCGCATGCAGGCGGCCAAAACGCTCGATCACGAATTGTTCGGATTGCGGAACGATTTTGACGCTGCGCAGCACGGTGATGATGATCAGCGCGGCCACCAGGACGTACAGCAGGTTGGACGACAGCAGTTCCATGATCTGATCTTCTAACATTTTTGTCCCTCAAAAAGTCACGCGAACTGCCGCAAATGGCACTTTTGCAAGATGCGGCCCTTTTGGTCATTTTACAAGCTGGGGTAAATCGCTTTAAGGGGGGATAAAAGCAAATAGGGGTCAAATTATGACAGCGCGGATCAGTTTCGACTTGCAGGCCAGCGACGGGCTTGCGCGCACCGGGGTGATCTCCACGCCGCGCGGCGAGATCCGCACACCCGCCTTCATGCCGGTGGGCACGGCGGCGACCGTCAAGGCGATGATGCCGGAAAGCGTGCGTGCGACGGGGGCCGATATCCTCTTGGGCAATACCTATCATCTCATGCTGCGCCCCGGTGCCGAGCGGATTGACCGGCTTGGCGGCTTGCACAGGTTCATGAACTGGGACCGTCCCATTCTGACAGATTCGGGCGGCTTTCAGGTGATGAGCCTTGCTGGCCTGCGCAAGCTGACCGAGCAGGGTGTGACCTTCAAAAGCCATATCGACGGCTCCAGGCACGAATTGACGCCCGAACGCTCGATGGAGATCCAAAAGCTGTTGGGCAGCGACATCGTCATGTGCTTTGACGAATGTCCGGCGCTTCCGGCCACGGAAAAGGCCGTCGCTGAAAGCATGCGCCTTAGCATGCGGTGGGCGCAGCGGTCAAAGGACGCTTTTGGCGACCGGCCCGGTCATGCGCTGTTCGGGATCATGCAGGGCGGGGTGACGCCCGAGTTGCGCGAGGAAAGCGCCGAGGCCCTCAGGGCGATCGGCTTTGACGGCTATGCGGTCGGCGGGCTTGCCGTCGGCGAGGGGCAGGAAGCGATGTTCGGCGTGCTTGATTACGCGCCCGGATTTTTGCCGCAGGACAAGCCGCGCTACCTTATGGGGGTGGGCAAGCCCGACGATATTGTCGGCGCGGTCAAGCGCGGCATCGACATGATGGATTGCGTGCTGCCGTCCCGCTCGGGGCGCACGGGCCAGGTATTTACCCGCCGGGGCGTCCTCAACATCAAGAACGCGCGCCATCAGGACGACCCGCGCCCGCTTGACGAGGCATGCGGGTGTCCGGCGTGCCGCAACTATTCGCGCGCCTATCTGCATCATGTGTTCCGCAGCCAGGAAATCATTAGCTCGATGTTGCTGACCTGGCATAACCTGCATTACTTTCAGGACATCATGGCGGGCATGCGCGATGCCATTGCCAACGCGCGATTTGCCGAGTGGGAGGCCGGCTTTCACGCCGGGCGCGCCGAGGGCGATATCGAGCCGCTCTAGCGGTTGGCCGCGCAACATCTGAAGGCCCTGTCCCGAACGATCCCGACGCCCCGAAAGGCACGTGCCCTATTTGCGCCCGAAGAACGGAAGCCTGCGTTTGGCGGGGGCGCTGAACGACCAGCCGTGGGATTGGAAGAAGTCGCGCACCTGCGGGGTGAGCATGCCGCGGCGGCTGACGTATTGCGGCAGATCAAAACCGCCGCCATAGTTCAGCTCGACGATCACGGGGCCATCCGGGGTGATGGCGATGTCGGTCGACTGATAGCGGATCGGCGCGAAGACGCGGGCGGCCTCGGCGTTGATCTCCACAAGCTTGTCCCAATGCGGCAGGGTCAGGGCGTTGAGGCCCGGCGCGGCGGGATGATCCTCGTGCAGGGTGACCTCGGGCGCGGCGCGCTCGGCGATATTGAGGATCTTGCCGGTGGCGACATCCACCTCGCAGGCCAGGTTGCCGGGGCGCCAGAAGGCATCGGCGATGTTGTCGCCCTGTGGCAGCTTGATGACGGCCAGCGGGCAATAGACCCCGTTGTCGGTTACCATGTTGACCATGCGCACCGTGGCCAGGGCAGAGGCATAACGCGCAATCTCGGGATGGTTTGCCAGATTGCGTTGCAGCACATAGGCATTGCCCCCCACGAAATTGGTCATGAAGGTGTCATAGGTCATCGGCGCGTGACCCGAGCAGATCAGATGTGTGGCATCGGCGGATTCGACCCGGAAGGCGCCAAAGCTGACCATGCCGTCTACGATCTTGCCGAACAGCCCGCCCTCGATGTTCGCAACGACCATGTCGCGAAGCTGGTCCGGGGTGCTGATCTTGACCAGTCCGGGATAGCTGCGCGGCGAAGTGTCGATCACGGCCAGGGCATCGGGCACCGGAACGCCACCGGCAGACAGCAGTGTGCTGGCAAGTACCTTGTCTTCGGCAACCGTTGCCCAGCCGCGGTTGTTGCAGATATGGGTCATGGGCCAGTGCAGGTCATTCGAGATATAGGCCGCGCGTTGTTCGTCGGTGAAATCGTCATGGCGAAACAGGCCGTGACGGATATATTCGACCATGTTCAGCCGACTATGGGATTTCGCCATCCGGCGGAATTCGCGATGAATTTGCAGAACCGAGCGGCCACTGTTACGGGCGGCGTAAACCAACAGGTCCTGATATGAGGTGTCGCGCACCGAGTAGTAGTTTGCCTCGTCGAGCTCGGCGGCGGAAATGTTGGTCTGGACGTTCATGGTAATGTTCCACTCGTGGAGGATGTGCAAAACTGTTTGCTTTTCGGAAACAATACTGGTCAGGAAATATGGTGAAATTTTGGCGAAACCTTTGAGGAAACCGGGATTTTGGCAGTCAGAGACCCTTTGGTGGGTCAAAAGTTGCCAGAACGCAGGGGGATTTGCGCGAAATTCGGCGGGTTTGATGCTTGTAGTCGGGCGATGCGCAAGGCATTGTTACGGGCAAAGCGGTTGAAATGGGGTCGGTCGCGCCCCAATTACCACCCTAGAAACGGAGAGGATCGTGGCTGCTGAATGATCGGGGCCGGTATCCTCTTGCCAAGAACAGGAAATGAGCATGCAAGACCCCCTAAACGCCTCGTACCCGGTGCTGCCGCTGCGTGATATCGTGGTTTTCCCGCATATGATCGTACCGCTTTTCGTGGGACGCGAGAAATCTGTCCGCGCGCTGGAAGAGGTGATGCAGGACGACAAACAAATCCTTCTGAGCAGCCAGATCGACCCCGGCATTGATGACCCGGACGAAGCCGGTATTTACCGTGCCGGTGTGCTGGCCAATGTGCTTCAGCTGCTGAAGCTGCCCGATGGCACCGTCAAGGTGCTTGTCGAGGGCGTGGCGCGGGTGCGGATCACCGAATACCTTGAGAATGAAGATTTCTTCGAGGCGCGCGCCGAGTATATGACCGAGATGCCGGGCGATGCCACAACCATCGAGGCGCTGTTGCGCACGGTGGGCGATGAATTCGCGCGCTATGCCAAGGTCAAGAAAAACATCCCCGACGAGGCGCTTGCTGCCGTCACCGAATCCGAAGAGCCCGCGAAGCTGGCCGATCTGGTGGCCGGGCACCTTGGTATCGAGGTCGACAAGAAGCAGGATCTGCTTGAAACCCTGAGCGTGAGCGAACGGCTTGAAAAGGTCTATGGGCTGATGCAGGGCGAAATGAGCGTCCTGCAGGTCGAGAAAAAGATCAAGACCCGCGTCAAATCCCAGATGGAGCGCACACAGCGCGAATATTACCTGAATGAGCAGATGAAGGCCATTCAGAAGGAATTGGGCGATGGCGAAGAGGGCGAAGGCGAAGTGGCCGAGCTTGAGGCGAAAATCGCCGAGGCCAAGCTGAGCAAAGAGGCGCGCGAAAAGGCCGAAGCCGAGCTCAAGAAGCTCAAGAACATGAGCCCGATGAGCGCCGAGGCGACGGTTGTGCGCAACTATCTCGATTGGATGCTGTCGATCCCGTGGGGCGTGAAGAGCCGGGTCAAGAAAGACCTGGGCCGCGCGCAGAACGTGCTTGATGCCGATCACTATGGTCTGGACAAGGTCAAGGAGCGGATCGTCGAATACCTTGCGGTGCAGCAGCGCAGCAAAAAGCTGAAGGGGCCGATCATGTGCCTTGTCGGCCCGCCGGGTGTGGGCAAGACAAGCCTTGGCAAGTCGGTTGCGCGGGCCACCGGGCGCGAATTCATCCGCATTTCGCTTGGCGGCGTGCGTGACGAGTCCGAAATTCGCGGTCACCGCCGGACCTATATCGGCTCGATGCCGGGCAAGATCATTCAGGCGCTGAAAAAGGCCAAGACGACAAATCCTCTTATCCTTCTGGATGAGATCGACAAGATGGGGCAGGATTTCCGCGGAGATCCGGCATCGGCGATGCTTGAGGTGCTCGATCCCGAGCAGAACAGCAGCTTTGTCGACCACTATCTTGAGGTCGAATATGACCTGTCAAACGTCATGTTCCTGACCACGGCGAACTCTTACAACATGCCGGGGCCGCTTCTGGACCGGATGGAGATCATTCCGCTGGCGGGCTATACCGAGGATGAAAAGCGCGAGATCGCAAAGCAGCACCTGATCGACAAACAGGTCAAGAATAACGGCCTGCGCAAGGGTGAGTTCGAGCTGACCGATGAGGCGCTCACCGATATGGTGCGCTATTACACCCGCGAGGCGGGGGTGCGGAACCTTGAGCGCGAAATCGCCAAGGTGGCGCGCAAGGCCGTGACCCGGATCATCAAGGGCGAAGACAAGCAGATCAGGGTCACCTCTGAGAACCTCAGCGATTTCCTTGGTGTCAGAAAGTACAAATACGGTCTGGCCGAGGAAAGCGATCAGGTGGGTGTTGTCACCGGGCTTGCCTATACCTCGGTCGGCGGTGAGCTTTTGAACATCGAGGCGCTGCGCCTGCCGGGCAAGGGCCGGATGAAAACCACCGGCACGCTTGGCGACGTGATGAAGGAATCGATTGATGCGGCATCAAGCTATGTCCGCTCGATTGCGCCTGAAATCGGGGTCAAGCCGCCCAGGTTCGAAAAGTGGGATATCCACGTGCACGTGCCCGAAGGCGCGACGCCGAAAGATGGCCCGAGTGCCGGGCTCGCCATGGTCACCTCGATCGTGTCGGTCCTGACCGGTATCCCGGTGCGCAAGGACATCGCGATGACCGGTGAGGTTACGTTGCGTGGTAATGCGCTTCCGATCGGGGGGCTGAAAGAAAAGCTTCTGGCGGCGCTGCGTGGTGGTATCAAGACCGTGCTTATCCCGCGCGAGAACGAGAAGGACCTGGTCGAGATCCCTGACAATGTCAAAGAGGGTCTCGATATTATCCCGGTCGATCATGTGCGCGATGTTCTCAAGCTGGCGCTCGTGCGTGAGCCCGAGCCAGTCGAATGGGACGAGGCCGCCGAAGAGGCCGCCGCCACCGAGGCCACAATGGCCAAGGGCGGCGGGGGCGCAGGCGCCACCGCACATTAAACAGCAGATAAGAAAGCCCCGGTTTTTACCGGGGCTTTTTCTTGTTCCGAAGTGGAGTTTCAGTATGAGTGAAGAGCAGGTTTTTTCCGTGCGGCGGCGGCTGGTCATGGCGCTCGGTCTGGGGTGTATGACTTTGGGCGTTCTTGGCAGTGTTGTCTTTTTGCTGTCAGGGCCGCCCTATGAGCGCAAAGTGTTCTGGTCCGCTTTTATCATGATCGGTCTCGCGATCTATTGCATCAAGTCGGTTCGAAATGTGCATGAAATCTGGATTGATTCCGAGGGCATGCGGTTTCTGCCGGTCGGCGCGCAGCTGTTGTTTTCGCAGATAGAGAGCATCGAGATCCCCGGTTGGATGGACAGGCATGACACGCCGCCGCGACCCTTGGGGGCGCTACGTCTCAAGATCAACCATGACGGAGGACGGATCGTTCCCGGTGCCTTCTGGCACTGGAAAGGGCTTGGCGCCGTCTATCTTTACGGCTGTGACAGCGACGCCATCCTCGTCCTTCTGAAAGAGCGTATCGCACGCCTTTGAAGGCGCTCGGTCAGGACGCTCAGCAATGCAAGGTCGCTTTGGCAGATGGGCTCAGATGGTTTCGTGCGAAATTTGCGGTGGCAATGGGCTTTGACGTCTTGGCCCCCGGTTTGAAAAATCGCTTGTGATATTTCCCCGTCAAAACGCCGTTTCGTCAACTGTCGCTGGTAATTTCACGCCTCGCGCGCTAGATTGTTTCCATAAAACAAATAATTGAGGCATCAAATGAGCACGCGACGCAGCACATCGGCCAGCCGCAAAGCCACGCCTAAGGACGCCACCACGGCGGCCCCGTCGAAACGGAATGCAGCAGAGAGTATCAAACCGGTGGTCGTCACCGAAAACCCGGTCGTTGACGCTGGCCCGGAGCTTAGGAAGCAAGAGCTTTTAGACAAGGTGGTTACCCGCGCAGAGGTCAAAAAGAAACTGGCCAAACCGGTGGTCGAAGCCGTGCTCGAAATCCTGGGCGAGGCCCTGGCCGAAGGGCGCGAGATGAACCTGAAACCGCTCGGCAAGGTCAAGCTGAACCGGATCAGGGACATGGCCCACGCGCGGGTGATCGTTACCAAGATCCGCCAGTCAAAAACCGGCGGGGCGAATGTGGTCTCGGCGCTGGACGGCGATGATGATACAGGCGTGAAAGATCAGGTTGCACCGGGCGCGGACTGACGCTAATAACCCCCACGGCGGGTGATTAGCTCAGTGGTAGAGCGCTTCGTTCACATCGAAGATGTCAGGGGTTCAAATCCCTTATCACCCACCATTCCAACCCTTTGATACCGACGCTTTGGTGCTGGCCGGACGCGCATCGATGCCGATTGTCATGCGATTGGACCATTTGCCTGTGCGGGCGGCGGGAAATGGCGCATGTGGGGGCGCGTGCCCCGATAAGCGTGATTTCACAGCGATGATTTTTCATCTATTTCAGTGATATGGATATTGTTCTTGTCACCACGATCATTGCATCGCTTTTTCTGGTCATAGCGGCGGCGGACCCGTTGGCTGCCTATTTGCGCCTTCCCTATAGCGTTATCCTGGCCTGTCTGGGGATGTTGATCGGCGTGGCGGCGATTTTCTTTTTGCGCACCGAATTGACCGATGCGCTTAATCCGGTGGCCGAGGCGATTCTGGCATTGCCGATCCGCTCGAACGTGTTTTTGTACGTGTTCCTGCCGACGCTGCTGTTTCAGGTTACGCTAGGGGTCAATCCGCGCCGGATGCTGGATGACTGGGTGCCGATCCTTGTGCTGGCGGTGGTTGCTGTCGTGGTGGCGACGCTGGCGGTCGGCTATGCGCTTTCCGCGGCGAGCACGTTGCCGATTGCGGCCTGTCTTTTGATCGGTGCGATTGTCAGCACCACGGACCCTTCGGCGGTGGTCGGCATTTTCCGCTCGATCTCGGCACCGCGACGCTTGTCGCGGATCATCGAGGGCGAAAGCCTTTTGAATGACGCGGCGGCGATTGCGCTTTTCGGGCTGTTCATGGGGTTCGTGCGTCTTGGCATGCCTGACCCGACCCTGAGCGATGCCTTTGCGCAGTTTCCGATACTGATTGCGGGCGGCGCCCTTGTGGGCTGGCTGGCGGCGCGGATCGCGGTCTGGGTGATGGCGTTTTTCGCGCGCTTTGAGCTGGCGTTGATCTCGGTTTCGGTGGCCTTGCCTTATCTCGCCTATATC
>NZ_CAJXIP010000084.1 GCF_913054395.1 uncultured Roseovarius sp. | reverse complement strand
CGGACTTGGGCAGGCCCTTGCGGCGCAGGCCATAGCCGATGTTGTCGGCAATGTTCATCATCGGAAAAAGCGCCAGATGCTGGAACACCATGTTCACCGGCCGCTTGTTGGGGGGTACATCAAGCACCGATGTTCCCTTGATCCGGATATCGCCACTTGTGGGCGCCAGAAACCCGGCAATCATCCGCATGATCGTGGTCTTGCCACAGCCCGAAGGCCCGAGAATGGAAAAGAACGACCCCGGCGGCACGGAAAATGACACGTCGTCAACGGCAAGGCTTTGGTCGAACCGCCTGGTCAGGGCGCTGCATTCCAGATCGGGGGTCATGGCATTTCCGGCTATGAAATCAAAAGAAACGGCACCCGCGCGAAAACGGGTGCCGCAAAGGGGGCGATGCGCGCCTTAGTTGGCGGCCTGCACCCGGTCAAGCACGCCGCCTTCGATCACTTCAAGACCGGCGGGGACGGGCGGATACCACTTGATGTTATCCACGGCTTCGGGCGGAAAGCTTGCCTGATAGCGGGCCTTCAACTCGTCCGAGGCAAATTCATCCGCGCCTTTCGAGGCGGTAAAGTTACCGGCGGCAGCAGTGATCTTGGCGGCGACCTCGGGTCGCATCACATAGTTGATCCAGTCATAGGCGGCCTGGTCGGCGCCGCCCTTGGCGGGCAGGACAAAGGTGTCGATCCAGCCAAGCGCCCCCGAGGCCGGCGCGACAAAGGTGATGTCGGGATTGTCGGCATTCAGCTTCCAGCCGCCGGTATCCCAGGCCATCGAGGCAACCACTTCGCCAGAGCGCACGAGGTTCATCAATTCGTCACCGCCACCCCAATAGGTTTTCACGTTGGGCTTGCAGTCCTTCAGCTTGGCCTCGACCTTCTCCATGATGGCGGTATAGGCGGCCTCGTCGCCATAAGCGGCGAAGGGATCAAGACCCATCGCAAAGGCAAACCCGATCAGCGTCGGACGCTTGAGGCGATAGGAAACCTTGCCCGCCACATCGGCGCCACAGAGGTCGGTGTAATCCTTGACGCCGGGCGCCTTGGCGGTATCGACCACAAGGCCGCTGGTGCCCCAGACATGCGGCACGCCGTAAACCGCGCCATCGACGGTGGTGTTGCCCTTGGTGGCGGCCAGCATCGAGGGGATGAACTGGCTCTCGTCGATTTTCGACATGTCCATCGGCTTGTAGATGCCAAACTCGGCCTGCGGGCCGGCGATGCGGTCCTGGCTTGGCTGGGCAAGGTCAAAGCCGCCGCCGCCGGTGGCCCGCAGCTTGGCGATCATTTCCTCGTTGTTCGATTTGGTCACCTCGACGGTGTGGCCGGTTTCGGCCTCGAAGGCGGCGACCACGTCTTCGGGCGCATAGCCGCCCCAAGTCAACAGGCGAAGCGTGTCGGCGCTGGCGGTCTGGGCAAGGCCCGCGATGGTCAGGGCCATCACGGAAGTGGCAAGTTTAAGACGGTTTCCAAGACGTGTCATGACATTCCCTTTAGGACAGATTGATTCCGGTTCTGGTCTTTTGGCATAGCTTGCGGTTTATTTTCCCATTGGTCAAATTTAATGTTCGACCTGCGCGCGACAATGTTCGTTTATTTGCGCGACCGCAGGGCTCCGCGCATGCATTACGCGCGTTTGATGAGGGTTTTGTGACAAGGGGCGCGCCCTGTCCGACAGGCTTGCTGTCTAAGGTATGCACGACAGAGGGCCGCGGTCTGGCGATGCAACGAAAGTGGCGCACCTTTGGTGCGACGGGCGGCCCGGCGATCGCGCGGCGGCACAACAAGCCGCGCCTTGGTTTCGAGCGGGGGGTGCTCACGCAACACATCGGTCGCGTCATCCCCGCGAAAGCGGGGATCTCCTGCGGACCGTAGCGCCCTGTCATCCGCAGAGTCCCGGCTTCCCCGCGCCCCTGGGGAAACAACGTCTCGCTCTCGCGGAGTTTATGCGACGGAGGGTCCCACTTATCCCGATCTTCGTGACGACGCCTCCTTTCCACTCCCATTGACATCGCCTGAGATCATGTCTTTGTGGCCCCTCATTTACCGTGAAAAGGAATCGTTAGTCATGATTAGGAATATGCTCTTGATAGGCAGTGCCACTCTGATACTCGCCAGTTGCACGACCTGGGATACGTCGAACGTCAAACGGAGCCGACCAGCCGCAGCGACCGCATCCGTTTCTCCTGAGACGGTCATCGTAACGTCAGGCGACATTACGGATCGACCGTATAAGAAAATATCGGACCTCAAGGTTACCGTGAACAAGACGACCGCCCTCCACCCCAGCCCTACTCCGGAAATGGTCGTCGACAAGCTCAGGACAGAGGCGGCATCCATAGGTGCCAACGCCGTGATCAACGCAAAGGTGAGTGACGTGACCATATCCGCATTCAGTTGGGGGACGCGTATTGGAACCGGCGAAGCGGTAACGTTCTCCGAATGATCAGGTCGGATCGTGAACAGCTTCAGATCTGGTTCATCGGACCTTGATATGAGGTTACATGACTTGAGGGGGTGTCAGCGCCTCATCCCCCTCAAACATCCAGCTCCACCACGAACCGTGCATTCTCTTGGATATACTGGAACCGCAATTCCGGCTTTTTCCCCATCAGGCGCTCGACAAGGTCGCCGGTTTCGCCCGGTTCGTCCTCGTCTATCGTCACCCGGATAAGCTTGCGTGATTTCGGGTCCATCGTGGTTTCCTTGAGGTCCTTCGCGTCCATCTCGCCCAGGCCCTTGAACCGGCTGACGTCGATCTTGCCCTTGCCGCCAAGGCCTTTTTCCAGCCACTCGTCGCGTTCCGCCTCGTCAAGGCAATAGACCCGTTTCGCCCCCTGCGTCAGCCGGAACAGCGGCGGGCAGGCAAGGTAGAGGTGCCCGGCGTCGATCATCGGGCGGGTCTGGGTAAAGAAAAACGTCATCAAAAGCGAGGCGATATGCGCGCCGTCGACATCGGCGTCGGTCATGATGATGACTTTGTCATAGCGCAGGTCGTCAAGGTTGAACTTGCTGCCAAGCCCGACGCCAAGCGCCTGAGTCAGATCGGAAATCTCGGCATTGGTGCCAAGCTTGGAACTCGCCGCGCCAAGCACGTTGAGGATCTTGCCCCGCAGCGGCAGAAGCGCCTGATTGACCCGGTTGCGCGCCATCTTGGCAGAGCCGCCCGCGCTATCACCCTCGACGATGAACAATTCGGTGCCATCGCGGGTGTTGGACGAGCAATCGACCAGCTTGCCCGGCAGGCGCAGCTTTTTGGTGGCGGTCTTGCGCTGGGTCTCTTTCTCCTGGCGGCGGCGCAGGCGTTCTTCGGCGCGCAGCACAAGGAAATCAAGGATCGCGCCCGCCGATTTGGTATCGGCCGCAAGCCAGTTGTCAAAGTGATCGCGTACCGCGCCCTCGACCATGCGCTGCGCATCGGTGGTGGCAAGGCGGTCCTTGGTCTGGCCGACGAATTCCGGCTCGCGGATGAAACACGACACAAGCGCACAGCCGCCCGAGATCAGATCCTCGCGGGTGATCTGGGCCGCCTTGCGGTTGCTGGCCAGTTCGCCATAGGCCTTGATCCCCTTGAGGATCGCCGCCCAGAAACCGGCCTCGTGGGTACCGCCTTCGGGGGTGGGAACGGTGTTGCAATAGGACTGGATGAAACCGTCACGCGAAGGCGTCCAGTTGATCGCCCATTCGACCTTGCCGGGGACGTTGTATTTGTCCTTGAAATCGACCGTGCCGGCAAAGGGACGTTCGGCATAGGTGGTGGCCCCGTTCAGGGTTTCGCCAAGATAGTCGGCAAGCCCGCCAGGAAACTTGAAGGTCGCCTCCTGCGGGGTGTCGCCATCGGCTATCGCCGATTTCCAGCGGATTTCAACGCCGGAAAACAGATAGGCCTTGGACCGCGACATCTTGAAAAGCCGCGCCGGTTTGAGCTTGAGAGAGCCAAAGATTTCCGGGTCCGGATGAAACGTCACGGAGGTGCCACGCCGGTTCGGCGCGGCGCCGATCCTGGCCAGAGGCGCCTGCGGGATGCCGCGCGAAAACTCCATCATGTAAAGCTCGCGATTGCGCGCCACCTCGACCCGAAGATGATCCGAAAGCGCGTTCACCACCGAAGAGCCGACCCCGTGCAGACCGCCCGAGGTCTCATAACTGTCGCCGGAAAACTTGCCGCCTGCATTCAGCGTGCAAAAGATGATCTCAAGCGCGGTCTTGCTGGGGTCCTTGGGATGCGGATCAATCGGAATGCCGCGGCCATTGTCGCGCACGGTGACATGGCCGTTTTCATGCAGTTCGACCTCGATCCATGTGGCATGGCCCGCGACCGCCTCGTCCATCGAGTTGTCGATGATTTCGGCCACCATATGATGCAGCGCGCGGTCATCCTTGCCGCCGATATACATGCCGGGGCGCAGGCGCACATGCTCCATGTCCTCAAGCACCTGAATGGAGGAGGCGTCGTAATCGGATTTCGGGGCGGAGGAGAGAAGATCATTCATGCCGCTGCTCTTTTTTTGTTGGTTGGCGGCATTATGGCAGAGCCGGGACTGGTGTGGAAGTGGCTGCGGCACATGCGTCAGCCAAGGCATTGCCGAAGATGCCGGGCACAGCCACGCAAAGCGGCGTTGTCATCGGTGATAAGGCTGACAGAGATTTCGCGGATGATGTGCCGATATGGCCCCTTGGCGGTAAAGGTTTCCGCAAATCCCAAAGGCAAAAGAAACGGCGCGACGGCTCGTGCGGTGCCGCCGATCAGGTAAATCCCGCCCATCGGCAGGTGATTGAGCGCCAGATCGCCAAGCACGCTGCCCAGAAGGCGCACAAAGGCCGTGAGGCTGGCGCAGGCACCGGCATCGCCTGCCAGATGTGCTGTGATGATCTGGGCCGGGGTCAGGGTGTCACCGCTCAGGTGAGCATGCAGGCGCACAAGGCCCGGCCCCGAAAGCAGCGCCTCAAGCGGACGGTGCGCGTCCTTGCCTTCAAGGCTTGCGATCAGGGCGCCGATGGCACCGTCAGAGTGCGGCAGGCTGCTGTGACCGGCCTCGGCGGGGGGCACGAACAGGCCTTGGGGCGTGCGATGCACCACGGCGATATTGCTGCCGGTGCCAAGGCCCATGACCATGCGCGCGCCACCCGGTGGCGGCGTGGCCCCGGTGACAAGCGGGGTGACGGTATCAGGCGCCAGATCGTCCAGGGCATAGCCCTGTGCCGTCAGGTCGTTGATCAGGTGGATGTCCTGCGCGCCGGTGACCTTGGCCAGGTCCGCGCTGTCGATGAACCAGTCAAGATTGGTAAGTTGCGCGGTACTGCCCCGCACCGGCCCCGCAACCCCGGCACAAAGCGCGCTTGGCGGGATCGGGTGCCGTGCCAGGTATTGATCAATGATCTTGCTCAGCCCAGAGAAAGCGGCATTGCGAAAGCTGTCTGTGCTGCCTGGGTCAAGCCGCCCGCCGCGGGCAAGTCCGACACGTGTGGTGGTGCCGCCGACATCGGCCAAAAGCCAGGCATCAGCCATCATCGCGCCACTTCGCCATGGTCGCGCGCGCCGTCTGCGCGAGCATCACGACGTCGATGCCCACGGCCAGAAACTGTGCGCCGCTGTCGGCGTATCCCTGTGCCGTGTCGTGATCCAGCGCAAGGATGCCGGCGGCCTTGTCGGATGCGGCAATCCGGGTGAGTGCGTCCTTGATGACGCGGGCCACCGGTGCGGCGCTGCTGTCGCCCATATGGCCCATGTCGGCGGCAAGGTCGGAGGGGCCGATAAAGACGCCATCAACGCCTTCGACTCGCAAAATCTCGTCTAGGGCGGCGATGCCATCTTTGGTTTCGACCTGCACCAAAAGACACATCTGCGCGTTGGCGGTGGCGATATAATCCGGAATGGCCGAAAAATTCGAGGCCCGCGCCAGCGCCGCACCAGACCCACGAATGCCCTGCGGCGGATAGCGCATTGCGCGCACAAGGGCGCTGGCCTGATCGGCGCTTTCGACCATCGGGATCAACAGGGTCTGCGCGCCCGCATCCAGCACCTGTTTGATTGCCCAATCCTCGCCCATCGGCAGGCGGACCACCGGATGGCTGTGCTTGCCCGACAGCACCGCAAGCTGGGCCGTTATGCTGCGCAGATCGTTCGGCGCATGCTCGCCGTCGATCACAAGCCAGTCGAACCCGGCCGTGGCCAGCACTTCGGTCGCGTAAGGATCGGCAAAGCCCGCCCAACAGCCATAGAGCATTTCGCCGCGTGCAAGGGCGGCCTTGAAGGTATTGACGGGGGCTGGCATGGCACGGCTCCTTTCCTGAGGCTTGGGTCAGCATAGACCGGGTTGCCCCGGCTTGGCGAGGGGGCCGACAGGCTTTACTTTGGTCGGGATTGCCGCCACTCATTGGCCCATGAATGAGCATCTCAAAGGCCTTTTGATCACCGCGCTCGGCGTTCTTTTCGTCGTGCCGGATTCCCTTTTCGTGCGGTTGATCGCGGCGGATGCGCCGACGATCTCTTTCTGGCGCGGGGTGACGGCGGGCACGGTGATCCTGATCGGGGTTCTGGCGCTTGAGGGCCCGCGTGGATTTTCAAAGATCGCGCGTACCGGCGTGCCGGGGCTGATCTATACCGTTTTGATTGCGGCCACCGCGCCGGGTTTCGTGCTTGCCGTGACCTGGACCAGCGTCGCCAACGTGGTGTTCATCATCGCCTCGATGCCGGTTTTCGCCGCCGTTTTCAGCCGGATTTTCTTGGGCGAACCGATCAGCCGACGCATGGTTTTCACGATGATGGGGGTCTTTGTCGGCCTTGGCATCATCGCCTGGGGCTCGGGTGAGACCAAGGGTGCAAGCTGGCAGGGGGATCTGGTGGCCCTGGGGGTTTCGGCAAGCTTTGCCGCCGCGATGACCGCCGCGCGTCAGGTGCGCGCGACCTCGATGATTCCGGCCATTCCGATCGCTTTCCTGGGCGCGTCGCTGATGATGTGGCCGATGGCATCGCCGGGACCGGTCTTTGCCGCACAATGGCCGCTTGTCTTGGCGCATGGCGCCTTCATCAGCGTCTCGACCTGTCTTTTGACGCTTGGCCCGCGCTATATCAGTTCGGCCGAGGTGGCCCTTCTGATCCTGCTTGAATCGGTGTTGGCGCCGCTTTTGGTCTGGGGGGTGGTCGGCGAAGACCCTGGCCCCTGGGCGATCATCGGCGGCGGGGTGGTGATCGGTGTCCTGTTCGTCTCGAACCTGATCCTTCTGCGTGGGCGCAGGCGGGCAAGAATCCCGGTTCAGCCGCGCATCTGAGCGCTCTGGATCAAAAGTTGACCTCGACCCCCGGCAGGTTCAGCGCCTTGATCAGATCGCGCAATTCCTGACGCGCGGCGATGTTCGAGATGTTAAGCCCCTTGACCCCGATGTCCTTGAGGTCAAGCAGGGTAAGGCCGCGCGGAAACAACTCGCGGAAGATGACCCGCTCGTTGAACCCCGGCGCCACGCGAAAGCCTATGCGCTTGGCAAGGTTATCAATCGCATCGCCCATCTTTTTCTTGTTCACCATCTGCTGTGCGCCCATGCGGTTGCGCACCACGATCCAGTCGATTGCCTTGAGCCCGGCCTGTGCGCGCAACTGTCGGGCATTCCAGACCATTTCGGAATAGACCGATGGGCCAAGGATTTTCCTGCCGTCGCTGTCGATATGTGCCAGCAGGTCGAAGTCAATGAAGCTGTCGTTAAGCGGCGTGATCAGGGTATCGGCAAGGCTATGGGCCACCTGACTTAGCCGGGTATGCGAGCCGGGACAGTCGATGATGATGAAATCGCTGTCGGTCTCAAGCTCGGCCACGGCGGCAGAAAGGCGGCGGTCATAGACGTTTTCGCCGGGCTTCAGCTGATCCTGATTGACCTCGGGCAGGTCGTGATACCGCGGGCTTGGCAGGTCAAGGCCGGACTTTTCGATAAACTTGAGGCGGTTCTCGGCATAGCGGCCAAAGGTTTTCTGGCGCAGGTCGAGATCAAGCGCGCTGACCTTGTGGCCCATGCGGGCAAGGGCCGACGCCACATGCATCGACACGGTTGATTTGCCTGCCCCGCCCTTTTCGTTTCCGACGACAATGATATGCGCCATGTCCCGCTTCCCCTGAATGTCGGAGGCTGTTGCCCGAATGGGCCCCCCGGTATTTTTGCCAGACAGTATCTGTTGGTGCTGCAATAGGGAAGGGCTGGACGCGAGGTCAAGGCCCTTTCAGATGCATGGTGTTGCACCGTGCGGAGGGCCAATCCGGCCTTAAGAATTCCGCCTTAGCCCTTTGAGCGCCAAATCAGGGGGACTTTCATGCTGCGATATATTTTTGCGAGTGAGTTAAGCCGGTATCCTCGTCTTCGCGACACGATGTTTCGCGACCGCGCGGATCAGTTCAAAGAACGCCTTGGCTGGGATGTGTCGGTGACCTCATCGGGCGAAGAGCGTGACGAATACGATGCGCTGAACCCGCTCTATGTGATCTGGCAGAACCCGGACGGGCGTCATGGCGGGTCCATGCGGCTTTTGCCCACCACGGGGCGGGTGATGGTGAACGAGCATTTCGGCCATCTTATCGGGGACAGGGCCATCGCCGATCCGGCGATCTGGGAATGCACGCGGTTTTGTCTGGCGCGGGGGGCAGCCCCGACTGTGGCGCGCGCGCTCATGCTTGCGGGCGGCGAGGTGATGCGCGGTTTTGGCATCCGGGAATATGTCGGCGTCTTTGATGCGCGGATGGTGCGGATCTACCGGATGATCGGCGCCTCGCCCCGCATTGTCGGTTCGACCGGCGAGGGCCGTAATCAGATCAGCGTCGGCCTCTGGGGGTTTTCCGATAGGTCGCGTTTGCGGGTCGCACAGCGCGCAGGGCTCTCGCCGGAGATCTCGGATCTCTGGTTTCGGCGGGCCATGGGCGCGCGGCCCGCGCTTTTGGCCTGAGCGCGGGCACGGAAACTCTGCGTCTTTCGCTGGTGCCGGGCGGGGCGTGACGCTAGGGTCGCGCCATGACAAATCTGGCGCTTACATACTCTTCCGATCAGGCTGAAGCACATGACCGCATTTCCCAGATGCTGCGCGGTGCGGGCGTCGATCTTGACGAGGCTCTGCTGACCCCGCCGCAAGAGGGAAAACAGGCCGTAATGGCCGTCGTGGGCAAGGCCGGATCTGGCAAAACCCTGCTTTTGGCAGAGCTTTACCGCGCGCTGGACGAGGCGGGCGTGGATGTTGTTTCGGGCGATTACGAGGGCCGCAAGCGCCCGGACCGGCGCACGCTCGCAATACTAGCTCCGACCAACAAGGCGGCCAGCGTGCTGCGCCTGCGCGGTGTGCCCGCGACCACCATCCACCGTATCCTTTACACCCCGGTCTATCACCCGGAATACGAAAAGATCGCCGAATGGCTGGCCGGGCAGGGCGAGCGCCCGGTGATCGAGGGGTTGACCGATCTGGCGCTTGACCGCGCCCTTGCATTCTATCAGGGCCAGAAATCCATTCCCGGCGCCTTGGCGGCGGCGGGATTGCGGGGGTCTGATTTCATCACTGGCTGGAAGCGCCGCGAAGACCCGCTTGATATCGGATTTGTGGACGAGGCAAGCATGCTTGACGAAAAGCAGCTTGAAGATCTTCAGGATATCTTTCCGACGCTTCTGTTGTTTGGCGATCCGGCCCAGCTCGCGCCGGTGAAATCCCAGGGCGGGATGGTGTTTGAAAAACTGCCCGCGCCCGCGCGGCTGGAGTTGCACCGCATTCACCGTCAGGACGCCGATAACCCGATCCTCGATCTCGCGCATGCCCTGGCCGATCCGGCGCTTGAATTCCATGACTTCGAGCGGATGGTCGAACAGGTCGCCGCGCGTGACGAGCGGGTGCAATGGGCACAGCGCGTCGAAGTCGATCTTATGGCGCGAAGCCCGGTTCTTGTCTGGCGCAATGCCACCCGCATCCGCCTTATCAATGCGTTCCGCGCCGTTCACGGCGCCCCCGAAACCGAGCTGTTGCCCGGTGAGCCGCTGATTTGCGACGGTATCGAATTGCCACTTAAGCACCGCAAGAAACGTCTCGACCTAGAGGCGCGCGGGCTGATCAAGGGCGCGCAGGTTGTCTATCTCGGGCCAGGCCGCAGGCCGGGCTTTTCGCGCCTGCATGTTGTCGGTGCCGAAGACCCGCAGGTCAGCGCCGCCAGCATCATCAAGATCGAAAAGCCCGACGAGGAAGAACCGTTCATCCCCTTTGCCGCCAATATGGGGGCGACCTTTTTGCATGGGGCGGCGGTGACCATCCACAAGGCTCAGGGCAGCCAATGGCGCGCTGTTCAGGTATTTTCCCCCGACATATATGCCGCCGCGCGGATGGGCCGGTCGGAGGCCGGTCAACCGCTTTGGAAGCGGCTGGCCTATGTGGCGATCACCCGCGCCGAAGAACGGCTTCACTGGGTGGTGCGCAATCGTCTGTCGAAACCAAGTGTTCCCTTGGGCGTGGATGATCTTAAATCTGCGCCTGTGCCGCTCAAACTGGAGGAAGAAGAATGAAATCCATCGTGATAACCGGGGCAAGCTCAGGTATCGGGCGGGCCACCGCAGAGGTGTTTCTTGATGCCGGATGGCAGGTTGGCCTCATCGCGCGGCGCGGCGATGTACTTGAAGAGATCGCCTCGGGCCGGGACAACGCCACCGCCTTGCCTTGTGACGTGACCGATCCCGGCGCGATGCAGGCCACCTTTGACGGCTTCACCGCCAAGGCGGGCCGTCTTGACGCGCTGTTCAACAATGCCGGCATGTTCGGCCCCTCTGCGCCCATCGACGAGGTCGATGTCGATGCCTTCGATCAGGTGATCAACGTCAACGTCCGGGGCATGTTCATCGCGGCGCGGCTGGCCTTTGCCCAGATGCGGCGGCAAGATCCGCAAGGCGGGCGGATCATCAATAACGGGTCGCTTTCGGCGCATAACCCGCGCCCCGGTTCGGTCTGTTACACCACGAGCAAGCACGCGATCACCGGCATGACCAAAAGCCTGTCGCTGGATGGCCGCGCCTTTGATATCGCCTGTGGCCAGATCGACATCGGCAATGCCCGCACCGAGTTGGTCGATGACCTGAACGCGCGCATTCTGGCGGAAAACCCTGAGGCCACACTGATGCCGATGATGGATGTGGGCGAGGCCGCGCGCTCGGTTTTGCACATGGCGCAGATGCCCCCCGAAGCCAACGTTCAGTTCATGACCGTGATGGCGACCAAGATGCCCTATATCGGACGGGGTTAAGGACCGGCGGGCCGGATCGCTGCTAGGGCCTTGGGTCGACGTCCCCGGCAACACAGTCGTAAGGCGATCCATCCGGCATGATGCAAAGACGCTTGTAAAACCCCGGCGGGATTTGATCGTACTGAGGCAGCGCCTTCGTCGTGTCCTGACGATCCAGGTAGGAACTGCAAGAGGCGCGATAATAATTATCGCGCCGCCATTCCGAGGCATACCATTGCGCGAAGGCGGCGGTCGTTGCGCGGCGTGGATCGGCACTTGCCCCAAGCTCTGCTGCAAAGGCGGCCGCGATATCTCTGTGGGTCGGCCAATGCGACAAGGCCTGCCAGATGTCGGGCTGTCCCGCGTCCTTGAGGGTATTGGCGATGAAAAGGCTTATCGCACTGGCATCGGCCTCGAGCGCGAGGGTCGCGCGGGCACTTTCCGACATCGCAAGGCTATCGGTCGGGCAGCTGCCTGTCGTGTATTGTTGCAGATGGCGCAACTCGTGGATCAGGATGGCAACCTGCGTGGGCTGCGGTAAATCAATTTGCAGGACGATCCGGTTGTCCTCGGGGCTGAAATAGCCGCGCGCGTCGTAAAGGCTGGCGGAGAGACAGATATCGGTGGCTTCGCGGGCAATCAGTTCGCGCAAATCGGGAAACGCCTGAAAAACCGGCTCGATCCCGTCGATCAATGCCGCAAGGGTGCCGTTGTCGTCCGTCCCGCCCGAGTTGCGGCAGACAAGATCACCCTGTTGGGCCGCTGCGGCGCCAACCAGACCCACAAGGGCCAACGAAGCAAGGAACGTGCGGTGTATCATATCCTCAAGTGGACTTTGGGGTCGCGCGGCGTTGCAAAGGGGTAAAGCGGATCATGCCGCAAAGCCTAGCAGAGCCGATTTCACACGCAATTCATTTGTGCCGGGCCCGTAAGCCCCGGCGCGGGGCGCTTATCCGCGACGCAACGCCTGGAATGCGGCCGAGGCCATCCAGCCGGCTGCAATGGCGATCGCCAGCGACATCAGGCCGTAAATCATCGGCTTTTCGCGTGACAGGCTGTATAGCCAGCGTTCAAGGCCAACTTTGCGCACGTCGATCGTGGTGTCGAACTCTGACACGACCCGGCCCTCGCGAGTCAGGAAAATGCGCGTCTCATAGGCCCCTTCGGTCAGGTTTGCGGGCAGGCTGATCGAGGTGCGAAACAGGGTTTGTTCGTCAATCGCCACAGCCCCTTCGCGCACCTGATAGGCATCCTTGTCGCGCCGGATGCGGATCAGGGCCTCGGTAAAGCGACCGGCGTCTTCGGCCATGGTCGCCGCCCCGACCGACCGGATCGCACGCCCGATAGACACGCGATGACGCAGGTCCTCGGTATTGCTCATGACTTCGTCGAACGGCCCGGTGGTGGCCACCGCGTAAAAGCTTGGCGCCGCGTCAAGTTCGACCACCTCGGTATTGACCCAGATCCCGAAACGCCGGTCCTTGCGCCGCACCGTTACCGGAACCGAGGGGCCGGCGACGGTGATGATGACGTCCAGCGGAATCTCGGAAATCGCGGTCTCGCGTTTGACCGCGCCAAAAATCAGGATGTCAGAGCCTTCAAAGGTGGCGGTGATCGCAACCTTGTCGCTTGAAAGGCCAAGCACGACCTCTTCGGCCTGCAACGGCATGGCCAAAAGGCAGAGGGTGAGGATGAACCGAAACATCAATGCCCCCCACCGGTGCCAAGCGAATAAAGTTCGGACGGCATGAGAAGCAGGTCGAGCCCCAGCTTTCCGCAGACCGCCAGCACCATGATCGCCAGCAGAATCCGAAGCTGTTCTGCCTTCATCCTGGTGCCGATGGTGGTGCCGATCTGTGCGCCGATCACCCCGCCGACCAAAAGCAGAACGGCAAGTGCGATATCCACCGTAAAGTTGGTGGTCGCATGCAGCATCGTGGTAAAGGCGGTGACAAAGATGATCTGAAACAGCGAGGTGCCAACAACCACCTTGGTCGGCATGCCTAGAAGATAGATCATCGCGGGCACCATGATGAACCCACCGCCGACGCCCATGATAGCGGCCAGAATACCCACCGCCACACCAACCATAAGCGGTGGAATCACGCTGATATAAAGGCCCGAGGTGCGAAAGCGCATCTTGAACGGCAGCCCATGCACCCAGCCATGTTTTTTGCGCTTGGGCGCTGCGCCGCGGCGGGTGTTGCGGATGGCGTTCAGGCTCTCGACGAACATCATCCCGCCGATGATGCCCAGAAAGACCACATAGCAAAGCTTGACCAGCAGATCGACCTGGCCCTGCGACTTGAGATAGTTGAAGATGAAAACCCCAAGCCCGGCGCCAAGAAGCCCGCCAATCAACAGGACGGTTCCCATCCTCAGATCAACCGTTTTACGCCTGAAATGCGCCAGCACGCCGGAAAACGACGAGGCCACGATCTGATTGGCCTCGGTTGCGACGGCAACGGCCGGCGGGATGCCGATAAAAAACAAAAGTGGCGTCATGAGAAACCCGCCGCCAACCCCGAACATGCCCGAAAGGATGCCCACGATGCCGCCCAGCCCCAAAAGCAGGAAAGCATTTACCGAAACCTCGGCTATGGGGAGGTATATTTGCATGGCAATTCCTAGCCCCATGTCGCTTTGCAATGCAAGGGGGCCAATGGGTACGAGGGCCGCAGGCCTGATGATTTTCTGAATCTGGACTTATTTTTCGGGCGCCTTAGGGCCAGAAAGCTCAGGCAAGTGGTTTCTGAAGGATCAGGGCGTCAACCGCCGCACGATCCGCATGGGTGTAATAGCCTGTCCGACAGGCAATCTGTTGATATCCCGCACCCCGGTAAAGCGCGCGTGCGGCGGCGTTGTCCGCAGCCACCTCAAGAAAGGCGGTGCGCGCGCCACGCGCCTGCGCTGTCGTCTCAAAGGCGGCGAGACAGGCGCGGGCACGCCCCTCGCGGCGGTGATCGGGATCGGTGGCCAGGGTCAAAAGCTCGGCCTCATCCGCAATGGCGCGCCCAAGGGCAAAGGCGTGCAGGTCGCCAACGGCAAAGACCAGTGGGCTATTCAGAAGGTCGGCAATCTCTTGCGCCGTCCAGCCGCGCGATTGCCCGGCAAAGGCGCGGGCATGGGTCCGGGCAAGCGTCTCAGGCGTCATCGGCAAGGATCACCGGGGGAAGGTCGCGCGCGGGCGCTGCATCGGCCGGGCGGATGTAAAGCGGCGCGGGGGCCTGGCCATTGGTGGGTGCCGTGGCCGCAAGCCGCGCGATGTTCTGCGCCAAAATGTCGGGCGAGGGCGCAAAGGCGGGTGCAAATCCGCTGGCCTCTGCCTCTGCGAGGGGGGTAAGTTCGGGGGTGCCGCCGGGCACGCGGATATAGGCCTGATCGCGCGGTGCGTGTACGACCGCCACACAATCCGGGCCGTTCAAGCGGTCGATCACATCGAAGGTGCTGATGCCGATCGCCGGAATATCAAGTGCAAGCGCCAGACCGCGCGCGGCAGATACGGAAATGCGGATGCCGGTGAAGTTGCCGGGGCCAATGCCGACGCCGATGCGCATAAGCTCGGCCCATGTCGCGCCGCCTTCGCTTAGCACCTCTTGCAGAAGCGGCATCAGGCGCTCTGCCTGACCCCGGCCCATATCTTCGGTGCGGCAGGCCAGAACCCTGTCGCCCGACAACAAAGCGGCCGCGCAATGCGCGGCCGATGTGTCAAATCCCAGGATCAGCCCTTCAGATACCAACGGGCCGTACCTCTGTCACTTCGGGGATGTAATGGCGCAGCAGGTTTTCGATGCCCATTTTCAGGGTGATGGTCGAGGACGGGCACC
>NZ_CAJXIP010000083.1 GCF_913054395.1 uncultured Roseovarius sp. | reverse complement strand
AAGACCGGGGACATTTTATGAAAACGCATGCACGTGTCGTTGTCATCGGGGGCGGTATTGCGGGCTGCTCCACGCTTTACCATCTGACACTGGAGGGGTGGACGGATATTGTCCTCGTTGAGCGCAACGAGCTGACCTCGGGCACGACCTGGCATTCGGCGGCACAGGTGACGAATTTCGGGGTGAACCAAACCATGGTCGGCCTCAAGAGCCATTCGATCAACCTCTACAAAGAGTTGCGCGACGATCCCGACTATCCGGTCAGCTACAACCACGGCGACGGCGGCATTCGGCTGGCGAATACGGAGGCCCAGATGGATGGCTATCGGCATTTTGCCTCGATGGCGCGGGGCATGGGGGTCGAGTTTGAAATTCTCGATGCGGCTGAATGCGCACGGCGCCATCCGCTGATCTCGACCCATAATCTGTTGGGCGGCCTGTGGGATGGCAATGACGGTGATATTGACCCCGCAAGCCTGTGTCAGGCCCTCGCGCGGCGCGCGCGAAATGCAGGGGCGGAAGTTTACCGCAATACCCCGGTCATGGCTTTGACCCAGCATAAGGACGACACCTGGACCGTGCACACCGAGCATGGCGATATCACCTGTGACATCGTGGTGAACGCCTGTGGCTACCGCGTCAACGAAGTGGGGGCGATGATGGGTGTACATCACCCGGTCATGTCGATGGAGCATCAGTATTTCGTCACCGAGGAAATCCCGGCCATTCGGGACGCGGGTCATCGCATGCCGCTTTTGCGCTGTCCGATCAGCGATTATTATTGCCGCCAGGAGAAAAACGGCCTGCTGGTCGGCTTTTACGAACAGAATTGCAGCACATGGGGCATGGACGGGATCGACCCGCATTTTGTGAATGCCCTGTGCCCGGATGATCTGGACCGGATCACCGACGTGCTGACCGGCGCCTTTGAACGCATGCCTGCCCTCACCGAGGTCGGGATCAAGAACGTGGTCAATGGCCCGATCACCTATACCATCGACGGGGCACCCCTGGTTGGACCAATTCCCGGCAAACGGAACGCCTTTTGCATCATCGGTCTGCGTGCAGGTCTTGGCGAAGGCGGCGGGCATGGCTGGCTTCTGGCGCAGCAGATCGTCCATGGCGAGGCTTGCTATGATACCTGGTGCATCGACCCCTGGAGATTTACGGGGCATGCCGATGTGGAATTGACCGCGCTCAAGGCCATTGAAGACTATCAGAACGAATTCCGCTTTCACTTCCCGAATGTGCACCGCCCCGCAGGGCGGATGGCAAAGACAACGCCGCTTACACCGATCCTCGCCGCCGAAGGTGCGGAATTTACGGTCGTCAATGGCTGGGAACGCGCCGAGTTCTTCAAGCCGACGCCCGATTTTCACGTCACGAACAGTTTCCGGTTTGACGAGTCCTTTCCCGTCGTTGCCCAAGAGGTCAACGCGGTTCAGAACGCCGTCGGCCTGTGTGAAGTCAACGGTTTCAACCGGATTGAGATAACCGGCGCCGATGCCCTTCCTTTCCTCGATCGGATGACCTGCGGCAAGCTTCCGCAACGTCAGGGGCGGGTCGGGCTGGCCTATCTGCTTAACCATCACGGCATGCTGAAAGCCGAGGCCACAATCGCCAACCTGCCCGCAACTGATCGTGGCCCTGCGCGTCTCTGGTATGGATCGGCTGCGGCCTCTGAGTTTCATGACATGGATTGGCTGACCAGCCATATCAAGGCAGGGGAAGACGTACAGATCAGATCCCTGACCAACGATATGGCAATCCTTGTCCTTGCAGGCCCTAAGGCACGCGACGTGATGAAGGCGGTAAGCCGGGCTGATTGGTCCCAAGCGGCTTTTCCGTGGCTCTCGGTGCGCGAATGCTTCATCGGCTTTGCGCCTGCGACCGTAATGTCGGTAAGCTTTTCGGGCGAATTGGCCTATGAGATACATATCCCGAACGCGTCTCTTTATGCCGCATATGTCGCACTGCGCGACGCAGGCAAAGCGCACGGGCTTCGCCTGTTTGGCGCGCACGCTGTTGATTCAATGCGTCTGGAAAAAGGGTACCTGCACTGGAAGGCGGATATCCTGACCGAATTCGATCCGTTCGAGACCGGATTGGAGCGGTTCGTACAAATGGACAAAGCCGGTTTCCTGGGCCGGGACGCTCTTGCAAAACGCTTGGAAGCCGGCCCGGCAAAGCGCTTGGTGACCCTGTGTCTCGACGATGACCGCGCACCCGCCCACGGTGGCGCATCCGTGATGCAAGGTGAAAGGGTCGTGGGAACGGTTACATCGGGCGGCTACGGCCACCGCGTTGGAAAGAATCTGGCCTATGCCTTCGTGCGCCCAGAGGTTTCAAAGAAAGGATGTGACCTGAAGGTCGATGTATTGGGACGCCTTGTCGCTGCGGTCGTGTCGGAGAAAGCGCTTTATGACCGGGGGTCGGATCGCGTCAGATCCTGACAGCGGCCAGACGTGACATCTGTGGTGTCAAATCTGGAAGGCGCCTGTGCAGACGGCTTAGCTTTGCTCGTCCTCCAGTCTTGCGCGCAGACCCACCGGGAAGTCGGCAAAAACGGCCCCGGCGTCAAGGTTATAGGCGCTCAGCCAGATGTCGCGGGCCCGCAGCCAGACGGTTTCGCGTGCGGTGATCCCGGTGCCGTCCAGAGTGCGAACCGGCGCATCCCATTGGGCGTCGCTGAGGTCGCGCCATTCCACGTTCAGGTGAACCTCGGAGTGGTTGAACAGGCTGCGAAGCGCGCGGGCAGGCAGTGTGGCGCCAAGGGTGATTTCCGCGTCCCGTGCGGCGATTGACGGGTACATCGGATGCTCGATCCCGGTGCGCGCCCATTCGCTCAGACGGCAGAGCGCGCGCGCGTGATACCCGACATGCGCGATCACATGCCGCCGTGACCAGCCCGAGACACGCGAAGGCGCCGTTAGAGCATTGTCATCAAGCGCATTCAGAAGCCGCGCGAAATAGGCTGTGCCAAGGCGCACCCAGGCAAGCTCGGTGGCCGGGGCCGCGGGCGCGTCATACCGCGCGCCGCTGCCTTGTCGCGCCCGCAGGGCCTCTCGTGCGGCGTCGAGCGATGTACTCACGTTTCGCCCTCGATCTGGGTGCGGGCGAAATGCAGCCGTTCCATGATGGGCGCATCCGAGAACCGGAATAGATCGAACTGGGTTTCGGCCTGCAACGACCATGACACCCACGACGGCACGACGAACATGTCGCCGACATCAAGGATGTGTTCGACACCCTCAAGCACGACCGCGCCCTTGCCCTCGAATACCTGGAATACTGTCGAGCCCACCTCGCGGCGCGATCGGGTGGTGGCACCCTCGCGCAAGCGGTGGAATTCACAGCGGATGGTCGGCATCACGTCGCCGCCGGTGGTCGGATTGACATAGCGGATTGCCGCATGACCCTGCGCGACGGTGGCGGGCTGGCCTTCGTCCTCAAGAAGCAATTGTTCGGTCAGCGCGCGGTCGGTGTATTCCCAGCGATAGGCGCCGATCGGTGAACTGACGGTGTTTTGCAGCCCCGACAAGGGCCGCAGGCCGGGATGACACCAAAGCCGCTCGCCGCGCGAGAAATTCGGCGTGGCATAATCGGTGACACGCTCTGATCCGAATTCGAAAAAGCCAACATCGTTTTGCTGGCTGAACGGGATATCAAGCCCGTCAATCCAGGCCATCGGCTTGTCGGTGTTGTTGTGGTGGCCGTGAAAATTCCAGCCGGGTGTCAAGAGCAGGTCACCGCGCGACATGCGCACCGGATCGCCGTTGACCACGGTCCAGACGCCTTCGCCCTCGACCACAAAGCGAAAGGCGTTTTGCGAGTGGCGATGTTCGGGGGCGGTTTCACGGGGCCCGAGATACTGGATCGCGGCCCACATTGTGGGGCTGACATAGGCATTGCCGCCAAGGCCGGGATTGGCAAGGCCGATCGCGCGCCTCTCACCACCGCGCCCCACAGGCACCAGTTGCCCCGAGGCCTCGGCCAGGGGCAGAAGTCTGGACCACTTCCAGACATGCGGCACCGCCTTGGGCTTTGGCGTCATCGGCATCAGATCGCCAAGTTGCGTCCAGAGCGGGATCAGGTGCTCGTCCTGAAACCCCTTGTAAAGGGCGCGCAACTCGGGGCTATCGTCGGGCTGCATCGAGTGTTCAACATTTGAATGGTCAAGGGCGTCGGTCATGTCAGGGTCTCCTTGTTCTCAGGCGGCATCGGGTTGGTTGGGCGGGGCGGCCTTTTGAAAGGCGGGCAGGGCGTCGAGATGGGCGAATATCCGGGCGATGGTCGGATAGGCGGCCATGTCGATGTCAAACCGGCGGTTGTTCCAGACCTGCGCGTAAAGGCAGAGGTCGGCCAGACCGGGCAGATCGCCATGACAGCAGGCCCCGGTTTCCGGGCTGGCGGCCAGCAGGGTTTCGAGTGGCTCGAAGGTAACCTGCACCCAATGGGTGAACCACCCGGCAAGCGCGGCGTCATCCGCGCCGAATTGTTGCCCCAGATAGCCCAGCACCCGCAGGTTGTTCAGCGGATGCACCTCGCAGCCGATCATATAGGCAAGCGCGCGTACCCGCGCGCGCCCTTCGGCATCGGCAGGCAAAAGCGGCGGCGCGGGATGCACCTCGTCCAGCCACTCGATGATCGCCAGCGATTGGGTCAGGACGCTGCCATCTTCGCGCTCGAGCGCGGGTACAAGGCCTGCCGGGTTCATCGCCAGATAGCTCGGTGTGCGCGTCTCGCCATTGCGCAGGGCATAGGACACATAGTCATATTCCAGCCCCTTCAGGTTCAGCGCTGCGCGCAGGCGGGTCGAGGTGGACGAGCGGAAAAAGTTGTGCAGGACCAGCCCCATGACTCAGGTCCGCTCGCCAATCGGGGTTTCAATCCGGCCAAGCCCTTCGATGCTCACGACACAGGTGTCACCCGGCACCAAGGGGCCGACACCGGCGGGCGTGCCGGTCATGATAAGATCGCCGGGCGCAAGCGCGATGGAATGCGACAGGATCGAAATGATCTCGGGCACCGACCAGATCAGCTCGTTCAGGTCGGCGTCCTGTTTGACCTCGCCATTCACGCTAAGTCTGATCGAGCCTTTGTCGGGGTGGCCGACCCTGGCCGCGGGATGCACCGGGCCAATCACCGCCGAGCGGTCAAAGGCCTTGCCCCAGTCCCAGGGGCGGCCCTTTTCGCGGGCCTCAAGTTGCAGGTCGCGGCGGGTCAGGTCATTGCCGACGGCATAACCCCAGACGTGGTTCAATGAATCGGCCTCGGCGATGTCACGCCCACCGCTGCCGATCACCACGACCAGTTCGGCCTCGTAGTGAAAGTTGCCGGTCTCCGGGGGATAGGCCACGGTCTCGCCGCTGGCTACCACCGCATCTGCGGGCTTGGTGAAAAAGAATGGCGCATCGCGGGCCGGGTCCTTGCCCATTTCGCGGGCATGGGCGGCATAGTTGCGCCCGACACAAAAGATGCGGCGGACCGGAATGCGATCCTCGCTGCCCTCAACGGCGACACTTGCTTGCGGGGCGGGGGGGAAGACGTAATTCATGTGCGGGGTTCCTTAGTTTTCAAGTCCGTTGCTGCCGTAGAGCCAGGCAAGCTGGTTGCACCAGTCATCCGGGCTCATGCCCGACATGACGTGGTTGCGCACCGCGGCTTTGGCGTCGTCGGGGTGATAGATATATTCGCCGATCAGGCGGCTGTTCATCTGCACGCGGGCGGTGCGCACAAGGCGCATCTTCTGGTATTCCTGCAATGCGACCTCGTCGTCGTCGTAATGCTCGAAGCAATGCGACAGGCACACCGCATCCTCCATCGCCATACAGGCGCCCTGGGCGAAATACTGAAGCATCGGGTGTGCGGCGTCGCCCAACAGGGCCACCCGCCCGTCAATCCAGTTCGAGATCGGATCGCGGTCGCACAGCACCCAGAGCTTCCAGTTGTCGCCATGTTCGATGATCTGGCGGGCCACCGGCGCGATGTGTTCGAAGCCTTGTGATACCTCTGCCTTGTTGACGGGCTTGCCGGCAATCGGTTCCTTGACGTCGCGGTGATAGGTAACCACCAGATTAAAGACCGATCCCCCCTTGAGCGGGTAATGCACGATATGGCATTTCGGCCCGGCCCAGAGAGTGGCTGCATTCCAGCGCAGGTCTTCGGGCATCTGCTCTGTCGGGATCACCGAGCGATAGGTGGTATGACCCGATACGCGCGGCTCTCCATCACCGATCATCTGGCCCCGGATGGGCGAGCGCAGGCCTTCGGCGCCGATGATGGCGCGCCCGGTGATATCGCCGTGGTCCCTCAGGTGAAGCGTTGCGGTGCCGCCGTTCCGGGAATAGCCGGTAACGGTGTGATTGGTGCGGATCTCGACCAGCGGCGAGGCCTCGCAGAAATCCAGCAGCGTCCTGTGAAGATCGGCGCGGTGAACCACCGCATAGGGGTTCTTGAAGCGGGCGCGGAAATTGTCATCAAGCGGGATCTGCGTGATGTCTTCGCCGGTCTGCGCATCCATCAGCCGGAGCGCGTCGATGTAGACCGCCTTGGCGCGGGCATCATCGCCGACCCCAAGATAGTCAAAGCAGTGAAAGGCGTTCGGGCCGATCTGAATCCCGGCTCCGATTTCGCCAAGCACGGCCGCCTGTTCGACAACGACCGAGGCAATGCCCTTGCGTGCCAATCCGCAAGCCGCAGCCAGCCCGCCGATGCCACCACCGGCGATTATGATAGGAAGATTTGACATTCTAAGGCCCTTTTAGGGTTCAGCCGCCGATCAGGCGCGGAACGATTAAGGTAAGCGCGGGGAGCATCAGGATTAGCGCCACACGGATGAACTCGGCCCCAAGGAAAGGCAGCACACCGCGGAAAACGGTGGACATGGGCGTGTCCTTGGCAAGCGAGGAAATGATAAAGACGTTCAGGCCCACAGGCGGCGTGATCAGGCCAAGTTCGACCACGATAAGCGCCAGTATCCCGAACCAGATCTTCAGGCTGTCGGTATCAAGCCCGAATGCCGATGTATCGGCCGTGGCATATTCACCGCCGTTCAGCGCAATCAGCGCGGGCCAGAAGAACGGCACGACCACAAGGATCATGGCAAGGCTCTCCATGAAACAGCCAAGGATGACGAAGACCACGAGCATGATGACAAGGATAAGCATTGGGTCCATGCCGCTAGTGGTGGCCCAGTCCGACAGGGCCTGCGGCAGGTTGGTGCGGGTGAAGAACCCTTTCAGAACCTCGGCTCCAAACAGGATCAGATAGATCATGCCGCTTGTCACCGCCGTGGCGCGGATCGCCCGCATGAGGCCGGGCAGGTTAAGCCCCTCGCCGGTCAGGGCACGCAGCGCAAAGCCATAGGCCCCGACCGCAAAGACACCGATACTGGCCGCCGGGGTCGGCGTGAACAGGCCAAAGCCAAGGCCGAGGATAATCGCCCCGAAGATCACGATCACCGGCAGCAGGCGGCGGATGGCCCTGCGGCGTTCTGCCGGTTCCATCTCTTTGGGCTCGGGCGCCAGCGACGGATTAAGGCGCACCTGAATGGCGATAACGGCGATAAAGCCCGCCACCGCCAGCAGCCCCGGCAAGATCGCCGCCTGGAACATCTGAAGGATAGAGCCTTCTACGATGATCGCGTAGATCACCAGCGCCACAGAGGGCGGGATCAGGATGCCAAGTGTCCCACCGGCGGCAAGCGCACCCGAGGCAAGGCGCGGCGAATAGCCCAATGCGCGCAACTCGGGCAGGGCAACCTTGCCCATCGTGGCTGCTGTCGCAAGGGACGAACCGCAGACCGCGCCAAAGCCGCCACAGGCGGCCACGGCGGCCATTGCGACGCCCCCCCGCAGGCGGGACATCAGCGCCTCAAGCCCCTTGAACAGATCGCTCGACAGGCGCGCTTCGGCCGCGATATAGCCCATCAGAACGAACAGCGGCACAACGGAGAGGTCATAGTTCGCAACATTCTCCCACAGCAGGCTTTTGTATTGTTTGAGATAGGGCACGAAACGGATGTAGCTTACGGTCTCGCTCAGAACCCATGTGCCTCCGATGCCAACGGTGATCATCGCGATGCCGACGGGCATGCGCAGGATCAAGAGGCCAAACAGGACCACCAGCCCGATTATGCCGATAACGATGGGATCAAGCATCCGGTGTCCCCCCTGCAATTTGTGTCGCGGCGACAAGCGCCCAGAGGATCATCGAGACAAGCCCAGGCAAATAGAACGGCCAGACCGCCCAGCCAAGCACACTGGTCACCACCCCGTCAGAGCGGGCTTCGAGCAGGCCGAACACCATCCAATAGGCAAGGAAAAGCGCGACCGCGGCAGTGCAGGCCAGCCAAAGCCTGTCAAAGGCGCGCTGAAGAACATGGGGTAGCCGGTCCATGAAAAGCTCAACCGCCACATGCCCCCGCTGTGCCTGGCAATAGGGAAAAAACATCAGGGCAACACCGCTTATGGCGAGCTGCACAAAGTCTTCGTACCCCGGCAGGCCCGCGACATTCGTCCCGAAAAGGCCCGCGATGCGATCCAGAATGAATGCGGATGTGTTGGTGGTCGTGACGGCAACGATGACAAGCAATATGACGCCGCCGAGCACAGCCAAGCCGTCTGCCAAGCGTCTTATCATGACGGTCATGGCACAATCCTCCTATTGGAAGTCGTTTGGCAAGAGGGGCGCGAACGCGCCTCTTGCCAAAGGTGTTGTCAGCGGCTTGATTTTGCCGCGGCGATGGCGGCACGCGCCGCTTCAACAAGCCCGGCACCGTCGATGCCCTTGGCGGAAACCTCGTCGATCCAGCGTTGAACGACGGTTTCATTGACGGCGTTGAACTTGGCTGCCTCGTCGTCGGACAGCACGATGCGTTCGACATTCGACGCTGCAAGCGCGTCAATGCCGCTTTGTTCGAACCCTTCCCACATGCTGCCGATTTCGGCGGCGATATTGCTTCCGGAGTTGGCGTCGATGACGGACTTCAGGTCATCGGGCAGGGCCTCGTAGGCATCCTTGTTCATGGCCAGCATGAAAACGGCCGTGCCAAAGCGGCCCCCGTCAGGCAATTCGGTGGTGTACTTGTCCAACTCCTGAAGCTTGAGGGCCGGAACGATTTCATATGTGGTCAGCGCCCCATCGACGACGCCCTTGGACATTGCTTCGGGCAGGGCGGGCACAGGAAGACCAACCGGTTCCGCATTCATGCCCTCGATGACCCAGGCGCCGGTGCGGCCGGGGGTGCGAAGCTTCATGCCCGCAACATCATCAAACGCACGGACGGGCTTGGATGCCGAGTGGATCAGGTTGCCGTCATGGCTGTGCAGGAACAGAACGTGGATATCGCTGAAATCCTCGGCCAGCATGTCAAGCGATGCATTCAGGGCGATTGTCGTGTCGGTGGCCGACCCGGCGTGAACCAGCGGAAGTTCAAAGACTTCACTGCGCGGGAAGACACCCGGCGTGTAGCCCAGAAGGGTCCATACGATATCGGCGGTGCCATCGCGGACCTGACCATAGAGTTCGCCCGGTTTGCCGCCCATGGACATGGACGGGAAAATCTCAACGGCGATGCGGCCCTCGCTTTGTGCCTCGACCCGGTCCGCCCAGGGCTGCATCATGACTTTGTGGGCATTCGCGACCGGCGGCAAAAAGTGATGCATGGTAAGCGTCACGTCCTGCGCAAAGCCGACGCCCGCATTCAGCGCAAGGGCTGCAATCGAGCCGATCAATGTGGTCTTAAGGTTCATGGGGTCCTCCTCCATTGGACACATAACCGAATCAAACAATCAGTATGCTTACTATGTGTAGGTGATTGTTTGATTTCGATCAAGGTGGTAAGTATACTTACTAAATACGATTTGACTTGTCGGCCGTGGGCAAACAGTACCGCGGCAGATGAACAGAAGGGGTTGCAAACGTGGATCGAACGCTTGAAATCTACAATATGGCCGGGCACCTGATCCGAAGGTTGAACCAGATTTCGACCTCGGTGTTCCACGAGCGGATGAAAGCCAACGGCTTTGAAATGACGTCGATCCAATTCGCCGCGCTGAACGCCATAAGCGCGCATCCGGGGATAGATCAGGCGACCCTTGCCGGGAGGATTGCCTATGATCGCACGACAATCGGCGGCGTCGTTGATCGCCTTGAATCCAAAGGCTATATCACGCGTGTGGTCAGTAAAAAGGACCGCCGTGCGCGCGAGGTGTCGTTGACCCCTGAAGGGCAGGCCGCGCTGGGCCGTCTGACCCCGGTTGTCCGGGCGCTGCAACCCGATATCCTTGCCGGCCTGAGCGAGGACGAGAGGGCGCAGTTTCTTGCCCTTGCGGCCAAAGCCGCAGCTGCGGGAAACGAGCAAAGCCGCGCGCCATTGGTTGCCTCTGGCAAAGACGGTGGGCGTTAGGCCGGGTATTTCGGCGCGCCCATAGGTCATTTGACCGGGCCGCCCATTGCCGTGATCCGATCTGCCAGGGTAATCGCCGCCGAGAGGGACCGCGCCGTTGCCACCGCCATCTGCGGCAGGATCATCCATTCCAGCGCCCAGCCACTTCCCGAACGTTCCTGCTCATGCACGAGCGCCTGATGCATGCCCGAAATCTGTAGGCTGTTGAACCGTGCCAGTGTCACCAGAAGTTCGGCCAGAATCGGGTTCTGCTTGTGTGGCATCGCCGATGACCCCCCCCCACCAGAGATCTTGATCTCGTCCAGGCCCTGCTGCGCCATGAGGCAGATATCCTGCCCCATCTTTCCAAGCGTGCCGCTGATCAGCGACAAAAGCCCGGCATATTCCGCCAGCCCGTCGCGCATCGCATGCCAGGGACGGTCGGGGCAATAAAGCCCCAGGTCATCGGCGATTGTACGCGCAATCTCCGCACCCTGGTCCGCCATCTCCTGCCGGTCGCCCGCTGCGCCGCCAAGCTGCACCCGCTCGACGCGGGGGCGCATCTGCGCCAGCCGATCGCGGTGCTCACTGAGCGGCGCCCGCCACGTGGCAATCCGGTCGGCCACAGTGATCGGCATGGCGGCCTGCATCCTTGTGCGCCCCATCAGGGGACGCGCGCCAAAGGTGGTTTCAAGCCGCCCAAGCCCCTCGTCCAGCGCCGCGATCCGGGTCGACAAAAGCGCGTTCATCTCCTTGATTGTCAGCGCCAGCGCCGTGTCGATCACATCCTGCGAGGTGCTGCCCCTGTGGATCGCGCCGCCTGCATCCGGCATCGCCGCGCGTAATTGCGCCACCAGTGCAGGCACCGGCAAACCGTCCTGCGCCGTGCCGCGCCGCAAGTCCGTCACGTCGGCCTTGAAACCGGCAATCATATCGGCGGCCTTGCCCGCCAGGCCCGCGTCAACCATTCCGGTAGCGCCAAGCGCGCGGGAATAGGCGGCCTCGAAGGCAAGCATATGAGCAAGCTGTCGCTCAGGCGACCATATCCCGGCGCCCGCGTCATCCGTGAACAGGCCGCCAAGCCATGGGTGATCGAAAACCCCAATCATTCCAACGTGGTCCACAGGGCCGCAATGTGATCGGCCACCACTTCGGGGGCCTCGATGCAGGGCAGGTGGCCGACGTCGTCGATCAGTGTCAGCGTCGCATCGGGGATCATTTCGGCAAGCGCCGCGACCAGATCCGGCGGTGTGGCCAGATCCTCTGTTCCGCCGATACAGGCGGTTGGCACGGAGATTTCTTGCGTGCTCGCGCTCAGGTCGGCATCGCGAATGGCGGCGCAGGTGGCGGCGTATCCCGCCGCCGTGGTGCGCGTCAGCATATTGCGATATCCCGCCAGTTCCGCAGGCATCCCGGCGCGGAAATCGGGCGAAAACCACCGCTCAAGCACGGCCTCGGCCATCGGCTCTATCCCGGTGCTTTCAACCGCTGAAATGCGCGCATTCCAGCCCTCGGCATCGCCGATTTTTGCCCCGGTGTTGCAAAGGACCAGCCCCGCCACAAGATCGGGCCGCGCGGCGGCTAGCGCCTGCGCGATCAGCCCGCCAACCGAAACACCACAGATCACCGCAGCGCACAGCCCGAGATGATCCATAAGATCGGCCACATCGCCCGCCAGCCCGGCAATGCTTGTCTCGCCCGCATCGCTAAGCCCATGGCCGCGCTTGTCCATCATCAGGATCGGCATATCGCCCAAGCGTTCGGCCACGCCCTGCCAGATCCGGAAATCGGTGCCGAGCGAGTTCAGGAACACCACCGGCCGCGCACCCCTGGCCCCGGCCCGCAGATGGTAATGCAGGGTCACATCGCGGGGTTTGGCGAAACGCAGGGTCACGCGGCGACGTCCCGAAGGCCGAGAATGCGGCGCGCCTCTTGCCATGTGGCGACCGGGCGTTCGTATTTCTCGCAGAGGTCAGCCGCCCGCGCGACCAGCGCCGCGTTTGACGGGGCCAGCGTGTCACGGTCAATGCGGATATTATCCTCAAGCCCGGTGCGCGCATGCCCACCCGCCGCAATCGCCCATTCGTTGACCACGATCTGGTTCGGGCCGACCCCCGCTGCACACCAGGGGGTGTCGCCGAACAGGCGATTGACCGTGGCCACGTAGAAATCGAACACCTCGCGGTCGGCGGGCATGGCGTTCTTCACGCCCATCACGAATTGCACGTAAGGCACATCCTTGATCTGGCCCCGCTTGTGCATGAGAGCGGCATGAAAGATATGCGACAGATCGAATGCCTCGATCTCTGGCTTGACGTCATATTTGATCATCTCTTCCGCCAGCCAGTTCACAAGGTCTGGCGGGTTTTCATAGACCCGCGTGGGAAAGTTGTTGGACCCGACGGAAAGCGAGGCCATGTCAGGCCGCAGCGACAGCATCCCGCCGCGTTCGTTCCCTGCGCCGGATCGCCCGCCGGTCGACAGCTGAATGACCATGCCGGGGCAGTGTTTCTCGATCCCCTCTTTCAGCCGCGCAAACCGCTCGGGGTCAGAGGTGGGCTTGCCCGCGTCGTCGCGCACGTGGCAATGGGCGATGCTTGCCCCGGCCTCAAAGGCGGCGTGGGTACTTTCGACCTGTTCGGCAATCGTGACCGGAACCGCCGGGTTGTCGGCCTGCGTCGGCACCGATCCGGTGATCGCAACACAGATGATGCAGGGGGGGTTTGCTGGGGTGTCAGACATCTAGGAATACCGTTTCATTGTCGCCCTGAAGGCAGATATCCAGACGATACCCCGATCCGTCCTTTCTTGCGATCAGAGTTTCGCGGCGATGCGCCTGTTCGATCAGGTTCAGCACCGGATCGGCGGCATTGGCGGACTCTTCATCGGCGAAATAGAGGCGTGTGTTCAGCCCGATGTTGATGCCGCGCGCGACCAGCCAGAGATTGATATGCGGCGCCATCATGCGGCCGTTTCGCCCCATGACCGCGCCTGGCTTGACCGTCTCGAACGACCACTCGCCACTCTCGAAATCGGGCACAACCCGGCCCCAGCCACAAAAGCCGTCCTCAACCTCGCCCGCACCGGGATAAACGCCCGCCGCATTGGCCTGCCAGACCTCGATAAGCACATCCTTGACCGGTGCACCGGTGCCGTCGGTCACGGTTCCGCTGATCCTGATCCGCTCGCCGGTTGCATTCGGCCCGGTGATGTCATGGCCCAATTCGCGGGCGTAGATGTCAAACCCCGCCGCGCCGGGGGCAAGGCCGATATGCACATAGGGCCCGGCGGTCTGAGAGGCGGATTCCTTCAGGTAGTCGAGTTTCTGTACCATGCTCAGTTTCCTTCAGGCCGGTTTTCAAAGAATGTCGAGCGGTGCCCGCGCAGCACGATATCGAACTTGTAGGCGATACTATCGAGCGGCACCGTCGCGTTAAGGTCAATCGCCGCGACCAGCTGATCAATCGCGCGCTGATCGGGGATGGTGTTCACGATCGGGCATTTGGCAATAAGCGGATCCCCCTCGAAATACATTTGAGTTATAAGCCGCTGCGCAAAGGCTGTGCCGAAGACCGACACGTGGATATGCGCGGGCCGCCAGCTGTTCACCCAGTTGCGCCAGGGATAGGCCCCCGGCTTGACCGTGCGGAACACGTAAAACCCGTTCTCATCGGTCAGGGTACGCCCGCAGCCGCCAAAGTTGGGGTCGATCGGCGCAAGATAGGTATCTTTCTTGTGCCGATACCGCCCGCCGGCATTGGCTTGCCAGATTTCCACAAGTGTATTGGGCACCGGGCGCCCGTTTTCATCCAGTACACGGCCATGCACGATGATCCGCTCGCCAATCGGGTCGCCGGTTTTGGCGTAATTGGCGATCAGATCGTTATCGAGCGGGTCGATGTCATTGTGACCAAAGGTCGGGCCGGTGATTTCGCTGGCCGAGGATTGCAGGGACAGGAGCGCATAGCGCGGCGAGCGGGTGACGCTGGTCTTGTAGTCGCGCGCCAATGCGGGCGGATGCCATTCGCGGTCGCGCTGAATAAGGTTGGTGTTCTGGGTCATCATTCGGATCCTTCAAGGTCTGCATAGGTCTGTTTGGCAAGCTTGATCGCGTGATTGGCGCGCGGCACACCGGCATAAATGGCCACATGCATAAAGGCCTGCATGACGTCCTCTTTGCTGGCCCCGGTCCGGTTGCAGGCGCGGATATGCATCGGAATTTCCTCGAAATTGCCAGTCGCCGCCAAAAGCGCCAGCGTCAGCATCGAGCGTTCGCGCCGACTTATCGTGTCGTCACCCCAGACCGTGCCCCAGGCACTTTCGGTGATCAATGTCTGAAACGGCGCATCGAAATCCGATTTCTGTGCCTCGGCGCGGTTGACATGAGCATCGCCCAACACTTCGCGGCGTACCGCCATGCCCTGGCTCATCCGGTCGTTCATCGCGGCCTCCTTCTTATGGTCCATCAATAGGGCAATCCCACATAGTTCTCCGCCATCGCCTTTTGCGCGGCCTCGTTGCCGCGCAGAAAGTCAATTTCCGCATGCTGCATCTTGAGATCAAAGTCCGACTGATCCGGATAGCGGTGCAGCAGCGACGAGAACCACCAGCTAAAGCGTTCCGCCTTCCAGACCCGCGCCAAAGCCTTGTGCGAATAGCTGTCGATGCCCTCGGTGCTGTTGTTTTCATAGAACTGGCGCAGCCCTTCGAAGAGATAATGCACATCCGACGCCGCAGTATTAAGCCCCTTTGCCCCG
>NZ_CAJXIP010000082.1 GCF_913054395.1 uncultured Roseovarius sp. | reverse complement strand
ATGTGCTTCTGGGGTCGGGCGAATATGACTCGATTGCCGCCGCCGAAGAAGCCGGTGCTGCGGTCTTTGCCTATGGTCGCTTCATCATGGCCATGATCAACTTTCTGATCATTGCCTGGGTGGTGTTCCTGTTGGTTAAGGCCGTCAACCGCGCCAAGCCCAAGGCCAAGGTCGAAGAGGCGCCCGCCGCCGATCCGGGGCCGTCGGAACTGGACATCCTGATCGAAATCCGCGATTCGTTGAAGAACAAGTAAGCCACGGTTTATGGCAGGGGGTCCGCTCTCCAGCGGGCCCTTTTTCACGTTCGGCGCATGGCCTGCGTCCGACCAAGACCAGAAAGGAAATGCATCAATGCAAGACATCATTGCACAGCTGAGCAGCTATGGCCCCATGGTCATCAACGCGGCCAAGGCCCTGGCGGTTCTCGTCTTTGGCTGGATGGCGGCCGGGATCTTGAGCGGCATGGTGCGCCGCCGCGTAAATTCCAGCCCGCGCATCGACAAGACAATCGGCAATTTTGCGGCCTCGATCGTGAAATGGGTCATTCTGGCGATGGTACTTGTCGCGGTCCTTGGCATCTTCGGCATTCAGGCCACCAGCCTTGTGGCCGTCCTGGGCGCGGCGACGCTGGCCATCGGGCTGGCGTTGCAGGGCACCCTGTCGGATCTTGCAGCGGGGTTCATGCTGGTGCTTTTCCGGCCCTACAAACTTGGTCAATATGTTGAAATCGGTGGAACATCCGGCACGGTGGTCGATCTCAACCTGTTTTTCACCGAACTGGCGACACCTGATAATGTGCAGATCATCCTGCCCAACGGCCAGGCATGGGGCGCGGTGATCCGCAATTTCTCGCATCATGAGACGCGGCGCTGCGATCTGGGGTTCGGGATTGATTACGGCGACGATGCCGACCGCGCCATGCAGATCATTCTTGATCTGGCAAACGCCGACCCGCGCGTTCATGCCGACCCCGAGCCTTGGGTGCGGGTCGTGAACCTTGGCGACAGCAGTGTCGATCTTGGAGTGCGCTTGTGGTGTGATGCGGCCGATTACTGGGGTCTGAAATTCGATATGACCAAAGCGGTGAAAGAGGCCTTCGACAAGAACGGCGTGTCGATCCCCTATCCGCATCAGGTCGAAATTCAAAAGGCCGGCTAAGGGTTGGCGCGCCGGGCAGCCTCAGACCCTGTGATAGGGGCTGCCCGCCAGAATGGACGCCGCGCGGTATAACTGTTCGCTCAGCATCACCCGCGCCAGCATGTGCGGCCAGACCATCCGCCCGAACGACAGTTTGAAATCGGCACGTTTTCGCAGATCGGGGGCAATGCCGTCGGCGCCGCCGATGACAAAGGCGACGTCGCCGCGCCCGCTGTCGCGCCAATCGCCAAGCTGGCTGGCAAACTCGGGCGAGCTTTGCAATTTGCCGCGCTCGTCCAGCGCCACGATCACCGATGCTTTGGGGATGGCCCGTTCCAACAGGACGGCCTCGGCATTCATGCCGCCGCCCTTTTTGTCCTCGACCTCGTGCATCTGCGCAGGGCCAAGTCCGAGGGCGCGGCCCGTGCGATCAAACCGGGTCAGATAGTCGTCGATAAGCGCGCGTTCCGGGCCGGTCCGCAACCGGCCCACCGCGCAAATATGAATCCGCATTCAGACCTGAGAGTCTGCCGTCTGCTCCGGGCTTTGTCCGGTGGGCAGCCACATCTTTTCAAGCTGATAGAATTCGCGCACTTCGGGGCGGAACACGTGAACGATCACATCGCCTGTGTCGATCAGCACCCAATCGCCGGTTCCCTTGCCTTCCGTCCGTGACAGAATTCCGAACTCCTGCTTAAGGCGGTCCGTCAGCTTTTCGGCAATCGCGGTGACCTGACGGGACGAACGCCCCGAACAGACGATCATGTAATCGCCAATAGCCGTCTTGCCGCGCAGGTCGATCTGTACGATATCTTCGGCCTTGTCGTCGGAAAGTGAGGAAAGGATTGCCGCAAGCTGTGTTTCACTGTTTGCGGTCATGGCAGGCACCATGGCAAGCGCCCCCTGTTCAGCGGCCTCGGCCGCATTGGTCGTAAAAGACAGGACATAGTCCTCCTTTGCTGCACACCGCAAAACCCCGGTGCCGGGCTATGTTTACAAGGTAGCAAGCCAAAGATGATTTTTCAATGAAGGGCAACCCCCAGAATGTCGCAGGCACGCGAATGTGCTGCAAATTTACCCGTTCCGGGGGGGATTTTGCGGTGTATCTTCCAACATCCTCACTTCGCGCTGCGGGAAGGGGATGGAAATGTCATGCGCCTTGAACGCATCCCAGAGCGCCAGATAGACATTTCCGCGGATATTCGTCAGGCCCTGCGTCGGGTCGCGAATCCAGAACCGCAGGATGTAATCGACGCTGTTGTCGCCAAAACCCACGATATGACAAACCGCCGGTTTGCTGCTCAGGACACGTGCAACGCCGCTTGCGGCCTCTACGGCGATCTTGCGCACCAGATGCGGGTCGTCGCCGTAAGCCGTGCCAAAATAGATATCCAGCCGCACGAAATCGTTGGAATGCGACCAGTTCACCACCTGCCCGGTGATCAGATCCTCGTTCGGGATCAGGTACTCGCGCCCGTCGCGGGTGGTGATCGACACATAGCGCGCGCCCAGGCTGTTGATCCAGCCAAAGGTCTCGCCAAGGCTGATGACATCGCCGGGCTTGATCGACTTGTCGAGCAGGATGATCACCCCCGACACAAGGTTCGACACCACCTTTTGAAGGCCAAAACCAAGGCCCACACCGATGGCGCCCGAGAGCACGGCAAGCCCGGTCAGATCCACCCCGACGGTGCGTAGCCCGATAAAGAAAGCCGCCCCATAAAGCAGGACCTGCATGAACTTGACGACAAGCACCTGCATCGAGGGCGAAATGTCGTCATTCTTGCGCACCTGCGCGGCGGTCGCCGTCGAGGTAAAGCGCGCCAGCGTGAACAGGATGCCGATCACGATCACCGCCTGCACCAACAGCCAGAGCGACAGGCGGGTTTCGCCCACTTCAAAGGCGGCACTGTCCAGAATGGTCTGTGCCTCGTCGGTGAGGTTCAAAATGCTCAGCGTGACCCAGGTCCAGCCCAGATAACGCACCATCGAGCGTAAAAAGTTGTTGCCGATCAGACGGGTAACAATGGCAATCACAAGCCAGGCAAGGGCCAGGTTGCCGACAGCCGCCAATATATAGGACCGACTGGGCCAGGTGACCTCGCGCATGACCCAGACCAGGGGCCAGATCATCGCTACGAAAAAGATAAGTCTTAGGCGGCGGTGCAACATCACCAGAATGCGCATCCGCCACTTTGGCCAGCCTTCGCGGCGGCGCATCCATTCGCGGCACATCGGACCGAACACCCGGTCCATGGCATGCGCCGCGATGAAAAGCGCAATGACAATCGCCACCTGATAGGCGTTCCAGGGTCGCAAAAGCCCGGTCAGGAAAAGCTGTGCCTGCGCCCAGAGGCCAAGCGCGATCTCCTGCGTGATGGTGATGGTATCGCCGTCCATTACCGTTCAGCTTGGCACGCGCCGCGCCGCCTCACAAGCCCGCACTGGACAAGTCCCGAAATTCAGGCTCTTTTCGGGCTCGAACGGAGACATGCAATGACAACAGCCCTGATCACCCATCCCGATTGCCTTGGCCATGAAACGCCCGAAGGCCACCCCGAACAGGTGGCCCGGCTGGACCATGTGCTTGCCGCGCTTGAGGGCAAGGACCTTTCCCGCGTTACCGCCCCGATGGTTGCTGAGGATGATCTTTTGCGCGTCCACCCCCGCAGCCATCTTGAGGCGATCCGCTCCGCCGCGCCCGCATCGGGCATCATACAGCTTGACGCCGATACCTACATGTCGCCGGGCACGCTTGCCGCGGCGCATCGTGCGGCGGGCGGCGCGGTGCGCGCGGTTGATCTTGTGATATCAGGCGAGGTGCAGAATGCCTTTGTCGCCACCCGACCGCCGGGGCACCATGCCGAACGCGAAACCACCATGGGGTTCTGCCTGTTCGGAAATATTGCCGTGGCGGCCAAGCACGCGCTCGATCATCACGGGCTTTCGCGTGTGGCGATCGTCGATTTCGACGTGCATCACGGCAATGGCACACAGGATCTGCTTGAGGATGACGCGCGCGCGCTTTTCGTATCCTCGCACCAGTTTCCGCTTTGGCCCGGAACCGGCACCGCCGATGACACTGGCCCGCATGGCACCATTCTGAACCTGCCGCTTGCTCCGGGCACCGATGGCGACGGGTTTCGCAAGATCTATGAAGACAAGGTCTTTCCCGCCGTTGCCGCCTTCAAGCCCGAACTGTTGCTGATCTCGGCCGGGTTTGACGCCCACCGGGACGATCCGCTTGCCGACCTGCGTCTGGATGTGGATGACTTTGCCTGGGTCACCGGGCGGCTTTGCGATCTGGCGGATGACCTGTGCGGCGGGCGGATCGTATCCTGTCTTGAGGGCGGTTATAACCTGACGGCGCTTGCTCAGAGTGCGGCGGCCCATGTCGATGTGCTGATTGCACGCGGCGCGACCTGACTTTCCCTGTATCAAGGATACCCCCATGCGCGCCGGTCTTGTCCTGCTCTGTCTGGCCTACGTGCTAAGCCAGTTCTTTCGGGCCTTTCTTGCGGTCCTTAGCGGAGTTCTGGAGCGCGACATCGGCGCGACGCCGGATGATCTTGCCTTTGCCTCGGGCCTTTGGTTCCTGGCCTTTGCGGTGATGCAGGTGCCCGTGGGCTGGGCGCTTGATCGGGTCGGGCCACGGCGCACGGCGGCGGTGCTTTTGCTGATCGGCGGGGCCGGGGGCGCGACCCTGTTCGCCCTGGCCGCCAGCCCGTTGCACATCGCCGTGGCGATGCTGTTGATCGGGGTCGGTTGCTCGCCGGTGCTTATGGCGTCCTATTACATCTTCGCGCGCCAGTTTCCGCCTGCCAGGTTCGCCACTCTTGCGGCCTTGATGCTTGGGGTCGGGTCAATCGGCAATCTGGTTGCGTCTTATCCGATGGCATGGGCCGCCGAAACGCTTGGCTGGCGGGCGGCCTTGTTGGCGCTGGCTGGGGTGTCGGGCGTTGTGGCGGTGGGCATCCTGGCGCTTGTGCGCGATCCCGAGGCGCTGAGCGGCGATACCCGCGGCTCGGTTCTGGATCTTCTGAAGATGCCGGTGCTCTGGGCAATCATGCCGCTGATGTTCGTGGCCTATGTGCCCTCTGCCGCGCTGCGCGGGCTTTGGGCCGGGCCCTATCTGCGCGATGTCTTTGCGCTTGATACCGGGCAGGTCGGACAGGCCACACTTGTGATGGGGGTGGCGATGATCGCCGGAACGCTCTGTTACGGCCCGCTCGATCGCATCTTCAACACCCGGAAATGGGTGGTTTTCGCAGGTAACGCGATCAGTGCGCTCGCGCTTTTGGTAATGATCATGCTGCCCGATCAAAACCTGATGCTGTCGATTGCCATGCTGGCGGTCGTCGGCTTTTTCGGCGCCTCTTTCCCGGTGATCATCGCCCATGGCCGGGCGTTTTTCCCGCCTCATCTTGCAGGGCGCGGTGTGACCCTGTTGAACCTGTTTGGCATCGGCGGCGTCAGCGTTGCGCAATTCGCCTCTGGCCCGCTGCATACTGCGGCTTCGGGGGCGGGTGTGCTTGCCGGTTATACGGCGATCTTCCTGCTGTTTGCGATAACATTGCTGCTTGGTCTGGTGATTTACCTCTTCAGCCGCGACAGTATGAACTGAATCCGCCCCCTTTTACCTTCTGCGCAGACACGATAAGACCCCCCGGCAACCCCCGAACCTGGAGATTGATCAAAATGGGTTACAAAATCGCCGTCGTCGGCGCCACGGGCAATGTGGGCCGCGAAATGCTGAACATTCTGGCCGAGCGCCAGTTTCCTGTTGATGAGATCGTGGCCCTTGCCAGCCGCAAGTCTCTCGGTACCGAAATCAGCTTTGGCGACCGAACTTTGAAAACCAAGGATCTGGATGCCTTTGATTTCACGGGGTGGGATATCGCGCTGTTCGCCATCGGTTCTGACGCGACCAAGATCTATGCTCCCAAGGCGGCCAAGGCCGGCTGTATCGTGATCGATAACTCGTCGCTTTATCGCTATGATCCCGATATTCCGCTGGTGGTTCCAGAAGTGAACCCAGAGGCGGTCATGGGCTATGATAAGAAGTACATCATCGCCAACCCCAACTGTTCGACCGCGCAGATGGTCGTTGCGCTCAAGCCGCTGCACGATCGTGCGCGCATCAAGCGCGTCGTTGTCTCGACCTATCAGTCGGTCTCGGGCGCGGGCAAAGAGGGCATTGACGAGCTTTGGGATCAGACCAAGTCGATCTACAACCCGACTGATGACAAGCCGGCCAAGAAATTCACCAAGCAGATCGCCTTCAACGTGATCCCGCATATCGACGTCTTCCTTGAGGACGGCCAGACCAAAGAAGAATGGAAAATGGTTGCCGAGACGAAGAAAATCGTCGACCCCTCTATCAAGGTGACCGCCACATGCGTGCGCGTGCCGGTGTTTGTCGGCCATTCCGAAGCGATCAACATCGAGTTCGAAGATCACCTCGATGAGGCTGAAGCCCGCGACATCCTGCGTGAAGCGCCGGGAATCATGGTGATCGACAAGCGCGAAGACGGTGGCTATGTCACGCCGATCGAATGTGTCGGCGATTTCGCCACCTTCATCAGCCGTATCCGTCAGGATCCGACGATTGATAACGGCATCAACCTGTGGTGCGTCAGCGACAACCTGCGCAAGGGTGCGGCGCTGAATGCGGTGCAAATCGCTGAAACACTGGGTCAGCGGGTGCTGAAAAAAGGCTGATCGTTTTTCAGTGATTGCTTGACGGCCGAATAATCGGGCACATCTTCGGGTGTGCCCGTTTGCGTTTCCTGTCCTGATATTTGACTGGTGCCTTGACGGCGCGTTACGGCAGCCGAAGGCGTAATTCCGCACAAATCGCCAGCCGGTGCTTGCACTTGCCCGCCGTCCCCGGAATGATCCAATCAGAGTTTCAGGAGATTTCCCCATGCGCGCGCTTACCTTTGCCCTTCCGCTTGTCCTTTTCGCTCCGACGCTGCACGCCGAGGAGATCGCCCTTAACAGCAGGGTAAGCGCCGTCACGCTTTACCCGCAGGGGGCGACCGTCATCCGGCAGGTGCCGTTTTCCATTCCCGCAGGTCAGCACGATCTGATCCTTGCCGATCTGCCGCAAAACACGCCTCTGGCCACGGTCCGGGTTGCGGTCGAGGGTGCGCAAATGGGCGGGGTCACCACCCGAAGCGACTATGTGCCGCCACGAGATGCCGCCGAACCGCCCGCCCTGATTGCCGCCCGCGCCGAGGTCGAGCGTCTTGAAGAGGCCTTGAGAGTGGCGCGCGCAGAGGTGGAGGATATCGCGCTTGAGGCCGATGCCGCCCGCGCCCGCATCACCTTTCTGGGTGAGATTGGCCAGGGCGATGGCGTCGCGGCGCTTGGCGTAGATGCCCTGCGTGATCTCGCGGCCATGATCGGCAGCGAGACCCTTGTTGCAGAACGTGCCGCCGCAGAGGCCACCCGACGCGCAGAGGCCGCCGAGCGTGGCCTCAAGGACCGGATCAAGGCGCTTGATGAGGCCCGGCAGGCCCTTGCCGCGCTTGTCCCCGAAGACAAGGCGCGTGCCATGCTTGCCGTCGCGGTCGCCACGGATCAGCCCGCGACGGGCACGCTGACCGTGACCTATGCGATCCACGATGCCGGATGGCAGCCGCTTTATGATTTCCATCTGGCGCGTGATACGGGCGCTCTCCGGCTCGAGCGGGGGGCTTTCGTGCGACAGGACACCGGCGAGAACTGGCGCGATGTGGCGCTGACCCTGTCCACGGTCCGCCCCTCGGCCCAGAGCGAACCCGGCCAGATCTGGCCCTGGATTCCGCGGATTGAGGACCCGGATGCGCCGCGCCCGAAAACGCAGCAACTTGAACGGGCCAATGGCGGCCTGATGTCGATGGCCGAACCGATGATGGATGCCGCCGCCCCGGCGCGCATAGAGGCAGATGCCCAGTTTGATGGCCTGTCCGTGACCTATAGCTATCCAGAGCCCGTGTCGGTGACCACCGGCGCAGACCGGGTGCGCCTGTCGCTCGGCACGCTTGCCACTACCGCCGATGTTGTGGCGCAGGCCGTGCCTCTGGTGGATCAGACGGCCTTTGTGATGGCACGGCTGACCAATGACATGGGTGAATTGATCCTGCCGACCAATGAGGCGCGGTTTTATCTCGATGGTCGTTATGTCGGGCAACGCTGGATGGATCTTGTTCCGGCGGGGGGCGAGCTTGACGTCTCGTTCGGGCCAATCGAAGGGCTTCGCCTGACGCGGCTTGTGCGCGAGCGCAATGAGGGTGATCGCGGGGTGATTTCCAAGTCTAACGAAATGACTGAGACGGTCGAGATCAGCATTGAAAACCTGACCGATGACGAATGGCCGTTGCGGGTTCTGGATCGTGTGCCTCAATCCGATCAGGAAGACCTTGAGATTGATTGGTCGGCAAAGCCGGTGCCGAGCGATCGCAATGTCGACGGCCAGCGCGGGATCCTGGACTGGAGCTTTGCGTTGCCTGCCGGTGTGACGCAGACGATCGAATTGAAGACCCGGATGAATTGGCCCGAGGGCAAGGTCCTGCGCTAGTACAAAACAAAAGCGGCGGTGCCCATCGGCCCGCCGCGTGATGTCGCTGGTTTGGCCGTCCGCTTTACTTACAGCGCTTTTCGGCCTCTTCCACCGCCGCAGTATACCCCGAAAGCGAGAAGGAATCCTTGGTGATCGTGCCGCGCGAGGACCGCGCGCTAAGAACGGCCTCTGCGCCGCGCTTCATCGCCGCGAGGATCTTGGCGTCATCGGCCGTGCTTGCGGGCCAGGCCCATTCACCCTCGGTGAACAATTCAAACTCTGAGCCGCCGATATTCATGTTGACCGTCGAGCCACCGGCAAATGGATAGCCGCCGGTAAAGGTGATCTGGCCCTGAACGCCCGCGCCGGGGCGAAAGAATGTCATCAAAAGGATGTCGCCGCGCCGCACTGCGACCACCCGGCCATCCTTGGTGTTTACCGTTTCGGTCGGTGCCGACACCGCCCAGCATTCACGCGGGTCGCTGTCTTCAAACACGCTCCATGCGGTTTTGGCGGCCACCTGATTGGTGCTTGTTTCCTGTGCTGCTGCGGCGGTTGCCACCATCGCGGCCAAAGCCACGGCTACGCCACGTGCAAATCGTGATACCATCTGTCCAGCCTCCAAGCTGTCCTGAGCCTCAAATTCAAAGGTTGCCTCTATCCCTTTACGGAATTCTTTTTATGTGCAACCAGTCCCGTCTCGACATTGCAACATTAGCCCGAAACAGGCGAGAAGTGAAAGACGCAATTGGCGGATTTTTGCACACGCGCCCGTGACTGACACCTACCGGAGGCCTTTGATGACACAACCTGTTCCGATGACCGAAATCTGGCGCGGCCCGATGGCCGAAAGCGTGCACCAGGGTCATGCGTTGATTTGTGACGCGACCGGCGGCATCGTCGAGGCCTGGGGCGACCCGTCGACCACCATCCTGCCGCGCAGTTCGTCCAAGATGATTCAGGCCCTGCCCTTGATCACAAGCGGCGCGGCGGATGCCCATGGCCTGACGACAGAGCAGCTTGCGTTGACCTGTGCCTCGCATAACGGAGCGGCCATTCATACCACCCGCGTGAACCGCTGGCTTGCCGATCTGGGTCTGGGCGATGACGATTTTCGGTGCGGGCCGCAGCACCCGGACGACCCGGCGGCGGGCAAGGCGCTGATCTGTTCGGATACCGCGCCCTGTCAGGTGCACAACAACTGCTCGGGCAAGCATGCCGGGTTCCTGACGCTGAACCGTCACCTGAAGGGCAGCGCCGAGTATATCGACCCCGAGCATCCGGTACAAAAGGCGGTGCTTGAGGCCTTTGAAACGGTTACCGGTGAAACCTCGCCGTTTTACGGGATTGACGGCTGTTCGGCGCCCAACCATGCCACAAGCCTGCATGGCATGGCGCGGGCAATGGCGTGGTTTGCCGGGGCCACGGAGGGGGCGGATGCCAGTCAGAGCGCCGCAGTCCGCCTCTGGCAGGCGATGATCGCGCATCCCGACCTTGTGGCGGGCGAGGGGCGCGCCTGTACCGAACTGATGCGCGCCTGCAAGGAGCCCGTGGCGCTCAAGACCGGGGCCGAGGCGTTCTTTATCGCCATTCTGCCGACCCGGAAGATGGGAATTGCCCTCAAGATCACCGATGGCGGCACGCGCGGCGCCGAATGCGCGATTGCGGCGCTTCTGGTCAGGCTGGGCGTGCTGGACGCGGATCACCCGGCAACGCGCAAGTTCATGAACGCCCCGATTCTAAATCGTCGCGGGGTAGAGGTCGGAATGATCAAGCCAGCCGCAGCGTTGGTCTGATATGACGCAAATCCGGCTTGTCCGCCATGTTCTGTTCGCTTAGCCTCGGGGTGTTCTCAGGGCGGGGTGAAACTCCCCACCGGCGGTAAGGGGCACACGCCCCAAGCCCGCGAGCGGCCCCGGATGACCCCGGGGTGACAGCAGATCTGGTGTAATTCCAGAGCCGACGGTCATAGTCCGGATGAAAGAGAGCGCAAAGGCAGCCCACCATTGGGGGGGTGTCCTTTCGTTTGATGCTCTGGGTGATGTGTCGCAATGAAAGGATATGCCCCATGACACTTCCCCGCTACGCCTTCCTCAAGGCCAACTGGCACGCCGATATCGTAACCCGCGCGCTTGACGGGTTTGCCGAACTTATCCCGCCTGATCAGATCGACGTTTTCGACGTGCCCGGCGCGTTCGAGATGCCTCTGCTGGCGCGCGATCTGGCCCTGACCGGGCGCTACGCCGCCGTGGCCGCTGCTGCCTTTGTCGTCGATGGCGGCATTTACCGGCACGATTTTGTTGCTCAGGCAGTTGTCGATGGATTGATGCGCGCCTCGCTTGATACCGGAGTGCCGGTGTTGTCGGTCTCGCTCACCCCGCATCAGTATCAGGATACCGAGCATCACAATGCGATCTACCGGGCGCATTTTGTGGAAAAAGGCCGCGAAGCTGCCCGCGCTGCGCTGATGATCGGCAAGGCCCGCGCTTCCCTCGCCGCCTGATCGACACCAGCCAAAGCCGCGAAACATCTCTGTTTCGATGTAGACCTGCCACAATGCCCCTCCCCACAAGGGGTGCAGTAAGTAAAGAGCGGCAAGCACGGCCTTGCGCCTGGCCGCTTAATCTCAGGGTCGCGTTTTACGCACCCTGAAAGTCATCGCGTCCATAGCCTTGCAGGTACAAAAGTGCCGTCAGGTCGCCGTGGTTGATACGGATATCGCACTCTGCGGCGACGCTTGGCTTGGCATGAAGCGCAACGCCGGACCCGGCGCGCGCCAGCATGCCAAGGTCGTTTGCCCCGTCCCCGACCGCGATCACATCGTCTTCGGCAAGCCCGAGCCGCGCGCTGATCTCTTCGAGCGCTTCGATCTTGGCCTCGCGCCCCAGAATGGGACGGGCCACATCGCCCACCAGAACGCCGCCCTCGACCAAAAGCGTATTGGCGCGGTTTTCGTCAAACCCAAGCGTGGCGGCCACGGATTGCGTAAAGGCGGTAAAGCCGCCTGAAACCAGCGCGCAATAGGCCCCATGCGCCTTCATCGTCGCCAACAGGGCGGCGCCGCCGGGCATATAGGTGATCCGGCTTTCCAGCACTTGGGCAATCACGCCCTCGTCCAGCCCCTTGAGCAGGGCCACGCGTTCCAGCAGAGCGCCCTCGAAATCCAACTCGCCATTCATCGCCCGCGCCGTGATCTCTTTGACATGCGCGCCGACGCCTGCGACCTCGGCCAGCTCGTCAATGCATTCCTGACAGATCATCGTGCTGTCCATATCCGCCAGCAGCATCTTCTTGCGCCGCCCTGCGGTGGGTTGCACCACAAGATCGACACGCGCCTTTTGCAGATCGCCCCAGACCTCCCAGCGATTCTCCGGCACCTGCTCCAGCGCGAATTCCGCCGCTTCATCCGGCGCAAGCCAGATCGCGTCACCGCCGCCCCAGGCATTGCGCAGGGCGTGAACAAGGGCAGAATCCAGCGCGCCCTTGGGCGCAATCAACGTGGCAATGAACATTTAACGAAGTTTCCGATCGTAGTCGCGACAGGTCGCATTTTCTCACTCAAGCGGCGTTCTAGCGCTATTTCTGCACTTGCGAAAGGCCCTGATGCGCCGTATCTCGATCCGTGGGACACCCCTCCCCAACGAGGGGCGCTTATCTGAAAGGGTAGCATTCATGGCTATTGATACTCCGGCAACGCGGCCGGTTAATCCGCGTTTCTCTTCTGGCCCCTGCGCCAAAATCCCCACATTCACGCTTGATAAGCTTAGCGATGCGCCACTGGGCCGAAGCCACCGTGCCGCCGTCGGCAAGGCCAAGCTGAAAGCCGCAATCGAACGCACGCGCGATATCCTCGGCATCCCCGACGATTACCGTATCGGCATTGTGCCTGCTTCGGATACCGGCGCGGTTGAAATGGCCATGTGGAACCTGTTGGGCGACCGCCCCGTTGAAATGCTTGCATGGGAAAGCTTTGGCGCGGGCTGGGTCACCGATGTGGTGAAACAGCTTAAACTCGACGCTACGGTCAAGACCGCCGAGTATGGCGAGATTGTCGATCTGGCCGGTGTCGATACCGACAAGGATGTCGTCTTTACCTGGAATGGCACCACCTCCGGTGTGCGGGTGCCGAATGGCGACTGGATCAAACCGGACCGTCAGGGGCTTACCATCTGCGATGCCACCTCGGCCGCCTTTGCGCAGGATCTGCCCTGGGACAAACTTGATGTGACCACCTTCAGCTGGCAGAAAGTGCTGGGTGGCGAGGCGGCGCATGGCATGCTTATCCTTAGCCCGCGGGCGGTTGAACGCCTTGAAAGCTATACCCCGGCCTGGCCCCTGCCCAAGATCTTCCGCCTGACCAAGGGTGGCAAGCTTATCGAGGGCGTGTTCGTGGGCGAGACCATCAACACCCCGTCGATGCTTGCGGTCGAGGACTACCTCGTCGCCCTTGACTGGGCCGCCTCGGTCGGTGGCCTCAAGGGGCTGATCGCTCGTGCGAACGCCAATACCAAGGCCGTGGCCGATTTTGTGGAACTGCACGATTGGGTCGATTTTCTAGCCCATGATCCGGCCACCCTGTCAAACACCTCGGTCTGCCTGACCTTCAATGATGCCCGCATTACCGATGGGGCCACATTTGCCAAAGCCGTTGCCAAACGGCTTGAGGTCGAAGGCGTGGCCTATGACGTCGGTGCCTATCGCGACGCGCCGGCCGGGCTTCGAATCTGGTGCGGTGGTACGGTAGAGACCGCCGACGTGGCCGCCCTCATGCCCTGGATCGAATGGGCGTTTCAGGCCGAAATCGCGGCACTTTCCGTCGACGCATGATGATGGGTTTCACCCACCCTGCCGATTGAACGCAGGGTGGGTGCCAGCCCGTGCTTTTACGAACATCTCTCATAAGGACGCTTAAAAATGGCTCCCAAAGTACTCGTCTCTGACAAACTGTCCGAAACCGCCGTTCAGATCTTTCGCGATCGCGGTATCGAGGTCGACTTTCAGCCCGACCTTGGCAAGGACAAGGACAAGCTGGCCGAGGTGATCGGTCAGTATGATGGCCTTGCCATCCGCTCTGCCACCAAGGTCACGGAAAAGATTCTCGCCAATGCCACCAACCTCAAGGTGATCGCGCGCGCCGGGATCGGGACCGACAACATCGACAAAGAAGCCGCATCGAAAAAGGGCGTGATCGTGATGAACACGCCGTTTGGCAACATGATCACCACCGCCGAACATGCCATCGCGATGATGTTCGCCGTGGCGCGCCAGATCCCAGAGGCCTCGGTCTCGACCCAAGCCGGGAAATGGGAGAAATCCAAATTCATGGGGGTCGAGCTGACCGGCAAGACCCTTGGCGTGATCGGCGCAGGCAATATCGGCGGCATCGTCTGTGACCGTGCCCGTGGCCTCAAGATGAAGGTCGTGGCCTATGATCCCTTCCTGAGCCAGGAAAAAGCCGACAAGATGGGCGTCGAGAAGGTCGAAGAGCTTGACGATCTGCTCAAGCGTGCCGACTTCATCACCCTGCATGTGCCGCTCACCGACCAGACCCGCGATATCCTGAGCCGCGAAAACCTTGAGAAAACCAAGAAGGGCGTGCGCATCATCAACTGTGCACGTGGCGGGCTTGTCGACGAAGAGGCGCTGGCCGATCTGTTGAAATCCGGCCATGTGGCGGGTGCGGGCTTTGACGTTTTTGCCAAGGAGCCAGCGACCGAAAACCCGCTCTTCGGCCTGCCCAACGTGGTCTGCACGCCTCACCTCGGCGCCGCCACCACCGAGGCTCAGGAAAACGTTGCCCTGCAAGTGGCCGAGCAGATGTCGGACTACCTGCTGACCGGCGCGGTGACCAACGCCCTCAACATGCCTTCGGTCACCGCGGAAGAGGCCAAGGTCATGGGCCCCTGGATCAAGCTGGCCGATCACCTCGGTAATTTCATCGGCCAGATGACCGACGAGCCGATCAAGGCCATCAACATCCTCTATGACGGTGTCGTCTCCGAGATGAACCTCGGCGCGCTGAACTCTGCCGCCGTCGCCGGGATCATGAAATCGGTCAACCCCGAGGTCAACATGGTCTCGGCGCCGGTGGTGGCCAAGGAACGCGGGATCAAGATCAGCACCACCAAACAGGACAAATCCGGGGCCTTTGAGGGCTATATCAAGGTGACCGTCGTGACCGACAAGCGCGAACGCTCGATCGGCGGCACGGTCTTCAGCGACGGCAAGCCGCGCTTCATTCAGATCAAGGGCATCAACATCGACGCCGAAATCGGTCGTCACATGCTCTACACCACGAACGAAGACGTGCCGGGCATCATCGGCCTTCTGGGCCAGACAATGGGCGAGAACGGCGTCAATATCGCCAACTTCACGCTTGGCCGCGCCGATGCGGGCGGTGAGGCGATCGCGCTTTTGTATGTCGATGCCCCGGTGCCCGATGCGGCGATCAGGGCGCTCACCGCGACCGGCAAGTTCCAGCAGATCCGCCAATTGCAATTCGACGTTGGCTGATCCTCAAACCGGCGCCGCCTTCCGGGGCGGCGCCTCTGGCCTTTCCATCATCCGACTTTCATCTTTCCAGAAATACTCCGGGGGGATCGCCGC
>NZ_CAJXIP010000081.1 GCF_913054395.1 uncultured Roseovarius sp. | reverse complement strand
ACCGGCCTGATGATCGCGGGCGGCATGGAATCGATGTCAAACGCGCCCTATCTTTTGCCCAAGATGCGCGGTGGCGCGCGGCTGGGCCATGCCCAGGCGATGGATCACATGTTTCTCGATGGCCTGGAAGATGCCTATGACAAGGGCCGCCTGATGGGTACCTTTGCCGAGGATTGCGCCGAGAAGTTCCAGTTCACCCGCGAGGCGCAGGACGCCTATGCCCTGGGCTCGCTTGAGGGGGCCCTGGCGGCGCAGGCCTCTGGCGCATTCGAGGCAGAGATCGCGCCTGTGACCCTCAAGACCCGCAGGGGCGAAGTGACCATTTCCCAGGATGAACAACCTGCCAAGGCCCGGCCTGACAAAATACCCCAGCTCAAACCTGCCTTCCGAAAGGATGGCACGGTTACGGCGGCCAATTCCAGCTCGATCAGCGATGGTGCGGCGGCTCTCGTGCTGGCGTCGCGGGAAGCGGCAGAGGCGCGCGGCCTCAACATTCGCGCCCGGATCGTCGGTCACGCCAGCCATGCCCAGGCTCCGGGCCTGTTCACGACGGCCCCCGTGCCTGCGGCGCAGAAATTGTTGAAAAAGATCGGCTGGTCGGTCGAAGATGTCGACCTGTGGGAGGTGAACGAAGCCTTCGCCGTGGTGCCCATGGCCTTCATGCATGAATTGGGGCTGGCCCGAGACAAGGTCAACGTCAACGGCGGTGCCTGTGCGCTCGGCCATCCGATCGGCGCCAGCGGCGCACGGATCATGGTCACCCTGCTCAACGCCCTTGAAACCCGCGGCCTCAAACGCGGCGTCGCGGCGATTTGCATCGGTGGCGGCGAGGGCACTGCGATTGCAATCGAGAGGGTCTGATCCGGTTTCGTCTGATCCCCGAATTATTCAGGTGCAAAAGGGAGCGAGCATGCAGATCGACTATGACGAGATCACCAAATCCATCGCTGCGCTGACCGCGGGCGAAACCGACGTGGTGTCGCTGATGGCCACCGTGGTGTGTGAATTGCACCACGCCGATGACAGGTTTGACTGGACCGGGTTTTACCGGGTGACAGGGCCTCAGATGCTCAAGATCGGGCCCTATCAGGGCGGGCACGGGTGCCTTCAGATCCCGTTTTCGCGCGGTGTTTGCGGCGCTGCCGCGCGCAGCGGCGAGGTGCAGCTTGTCGATGACGTGGACGCCTTTGCGGATCATATCGCCTGCGCCAGTTCCACGCGATCCGAGATTGTCCTGCCGGTGCGTGACCGGCAGGGTGCCCTGCTGGCAGTACTGGATATCGACAGCGATCAGCCCGCCGCCTTTACGCAAGCAGATGCAGACCGTCTGGGTGAGATTTTAACGATGGTCTTCGGGCGGCTCTGATCCCGGTGGTGCGCCATGGCAAATGGTCGGTCCTGTGGAATGTGCAGGAGCCTCCGGCGGGGATATTTCAAGCAAGAAGAAAGCCGGTGGTGGTCTAACCGGGCAGCGTGGTGTAAGCCGCACCCATGTCCGAGTATAACCCGCCCACCGACCCGCTTGACGTGCTGCATGACGATCACGAGATCGTGGTGGTGAACAAGCCCGCAGGCCTTTTGTCCGTGCCCGGCAAAGGCGAGCATCTGGCCGATTGCCTGTTGGCGCGGGTGCAGGATGCCTATCCGCAGGCGCTGTTGGTGCATCGGCTGGATCGCGATACCTCTGGCGTGATGATCTTTGCCCTGACCCCGCATGCACAGCGCCATCTTGGTCTGCAATTTGAAAAACGGCAGACCAGGAAGGCATATATCGCACGGGTCTGGGGCAGGCTTGAGCCGAAGACCGGCGAGGTTGATCTGCCGCTGATAGTGGATTGGCCGAACCGGCCCCTGCAGAAGGTCTGTCATGAGACCGGGCGCGCGGCGCTGACCGGGTGGCGGGTGCTGCGTCATGGCGCGGATGAAACCCGTGTGCGGCTTACACCGCACACCGGGCGCAGTCATCAGTTGCGGGTGCATATGCTGGCGCTTGGGCATCCGATCCTGGGGGATCCGCTCTATGCCACTGGCGCGGCCCTGGATTTTCCCCGGCTTATGCTGCATTCCGAGGAATTGCGCCTGCGCCATCCCGACGGCGGCGCCGGGATGAAGTTTCGCGCCAGGGCGCCCTTTTAGATCAGGCGCGCAGAACGCGATCAGTCAGGTTCAGACGTCCGGCGATAATCGGCTTGAGGGTCGCGGTAAGCTCTGGCTCATCGGCCATCATCTGTTCCAGTTCATCCAGCCGGTTGGTTGCAATCAGCGTCAGCGCATCCATGCGCGCGCTGCCATCGTCATGGCGCGGCAGCGTCGCAACCGGCTGGATCAGTTCGGGCCTAGGGGCGGGGGCCAGTTTTGCAAGCGCTTCTGCCGAAAGATCACTTTCGGCAAAGACATAAAGCCCGACGCCCTTGGCGGGCATGGCATAGGTGCAGATCGCAATCTCGGTGACCTGCGCATGGGCGAGAAGCGCCTCGCGCAGCGCCGGGCCGTCGCGCTGGCTGCGGTCTTCGGTGCCTTCGCCATCGGACCAGTTCATCAGCCGACGGGTGATGAAATTATAGATCCGCTTTCCGGTTGCCATCCAGATCCGCGTCGGCAATGCCTTTTGTGCCAGCAACCTGTGCTCGCAGGGGGTCAGAAGATGCGGTGCATAGGCGCGTTTTTGTTTCAGCATGTGGCGCAGGTCTTCGCGCGCCATGGTGCGAAACAAAATGCCCCGGCGGCGATGGGTGCTGGCCAGCTGAAAGTCGATCACGGCAGCCCGTCCATCCGGCGTCATAAGCCAGTTTTGCGGCTTGGCGATATCGTTATGGGTTACACCGGCACGGCGCATCTCGCGCAACAGGCGCCTGGCATCGCGATACCACGCCGGATCGCTCGGCTTGGCCAGGTGCAGCGGCGTGCCACGGGTCCAGCTGCGCAACAGGCCGGTCTTGTCCGATCGGATCAGGATCGGGCAACCCTCGATCCCCTGCACGGCGGCAAGACCGCGAATTTCCTTGCGCGCCAGAAACCAGGCGATGGGGCGGGCATAAAGCGGTACCCCGTCGAGCCTGCGCAAGACCACCGCCATATCGGGGTGGCCTTCGAGGTGCCCTGAAATGGTCTCGGAAAAGATATCGCGTTTGTGCACGGTTTCGGGCACAAAGCGGGCGTCGGCGATATCTTGGCTTTTGGTCATGGCGTGGGTGTAGTGGGTTTTTCGGCGGTGTGAAAGATGCCTTGCGAGGCCGCCACGCAAGGGCGGGTGTGCGTGCTCAGAGGCGACCCCAGCCGTCCGGGATCAGATCGGGATTCGAAAGCCTGTCGGTTCCGAACCAGTTCTCCGGCGCGATCACGTGTTTGTCGCTGGATGGATTTAGCCAGGCCCCCCACCAGGAAAAGGTCGAATTGGCGATCACGTGATGAGCACAGCGCGACATCAGCGCAAGGTCGAAATGCCCGCCGCTTTCGTCGTTTATGTCGACCACAACCTGCTCTTGCCCAAGATCAAGATTGTCGCGCACCCAACCGGGATCGTTCGAGAAGATGAAACAGCTAAGCTCCCGGCCAAGATCGCGCGTCAGCCGGTCGATGGCCTCCCGGTAATAGGTGGGGGTGCAGGCAGCATAACTTCCCGATGCAAGGTAATCGCCGCGCCGAACATGCACCGATACCGGCGTCTTTGCCTCGGCGATGCGTGCGGCCATGTCGGCATTGGCGCCCTCCAGCGGGGTCGTCATCACGAGATCCTCGCGCAACTGTCCGGCAATGGGGGCGAAATAGCGTTCCGATTGCCAATAGCCATGCAGATAGGTACCGGGACCAAGGTCGAAAAATCCGGGTTCAAATCCCAGCCCGCTTTCGCGGTGAAACCGTGGATTGCGTCCGAAGGCCCGCCACAAACCATAGCGCAAGGCGCCCTCCGCCTTGGCGGGTGGCAGGGTGACGTCGCGGGTGAACCGTGCCTTGCTGAAATGCCCGAAACAGTCGCGCCGCTCACGGGCGCCGGCCACATAGCGGCTGTCGAGTGCAAGCTCACAGCCCAGGTGATCGGCCAGCGCGCGCCCCGCCGCATATTGGAAAAGCTGATTGCCAGCCCCGCCGAACAGCCGGGTGATGATCATTCGACCTCTCCCGTCGCGAGGCCACCCTCGGCGGGGGCTTTGCTGTGGCGCGAGGCGTTGTTTACGGCCCGGCGATAGCGAAAGCGCGACCATTCGCGGCCGAGCTTGGCCAATGGCGGTTTGCGTGCGCCGCCCTGAATGGTCGAGCCGTCAAGTTGATCGGCGATGTCGGTGATCCCGGAGGGCTCAATGGTGGCAGGGCGAAGCCCGGTATGCCAGTGGCTTTGCACGAAGGTATCGACAGGCCGGTCAAACGGCTCGCTGAGCGCCAGAAGATGGCGTGCGGCTTCCTGGCTTATCAATTGCGCGGTGGTGCGCAGGCCGCCGCGTTCGGGCACACTAACCGCGCAGGCGCCCGCCATGTCGATTAGCTTGGCAGGGCCTTTCTGGGGCCGGGTCTGAAGCTGGATATACCCCAGCCGGTCAATATGGCCGAGGCCAAGGCCTAGCGCGGGGCGATAAAGGTCGGGCGTGATTGCCGCGTCATCCTCGATGACAAGAGCGGCATCAAGGCCCCGGCGCACGATCTCGGCCCAGATTTGCCGGTGGCTTAGAAAACAGCCGATTTCACCGGTTTTGAGAGAGAACGGATAGGCAGGGCGGAACAGTCCCGAGCCGACGGTCGACGACAGTTCCGTCGATGACAGGGTTGCGCCATCGACGGCGGGCCAGATTTCGGCCTCAAGCGCGCAGGCGGCAAGCAGGTCGCGCACATTGTCCCGCCGTGCCGTGGCACGCAAAAGATGCAGGACGAACGCGTTGACCTGCATCCGCTCAGGCCCCCGGTGTCCAGCCAGAGACGGATTTGACCTCGAGGAAATCCTCGATACCCCATTTACCGCCTTCGCGCCCGTGCCCCGATTGTTTCATGCCGCCAAATGGCGACCCGGCACCGCGCGACTGACCGTTCATTTCCACCATGCCGGACCGCAGCGCGCGGGCACAGCGGTTGGCACGCGCCGGATCGGTCGTCTGGACATAGTTGGTCAGGCCATAGGGCGTGTCGTTGGCGATGGCGATACCGTCTTCCTCGCTGTCAAACGGGATAATCGCCAGGACCGGCCCGAAGATTTCTTCGCGCGCAATGGTCATGCCGTTGTTCACATCGGCAAAGACCGTGGGTTTTACGAAGAACCCGCGGTTAAGGCCATCGGGGCGGCCGGTGCCACCGGCGACAAGGCGCGCGCCCTCGTCGATGCCCTTCTGGATCAGGCCCTGGATCTTGTTGAACTGAACCTCATTGACCACCGGACCGATATGGCGGCCCTCGACGCTTGCCGGGCCGACGGTGATGCTGTTGGCGGCGGCGGCGGCGGTTTCGACGGCGGCGTCGTAGATCTCGCGCTGCACAAGCATCCGCGTCGGGGCGTTGCACGATTGGCCGGTATTGTTCATGCAGCGCAGAACGCCGCGTTTCACGGCTTTTTCATCGGCATCGGCAAAGATCAGGTTGGCGCCTTTGCCGCCCAGCTCCAGGCTGACGCGCTTGAGGGTATCCGCGGCGGACTTGGAGATAAGCCGACCCGCGCGCGACGAGCCGGTAAAGCTTATCATATCGACATCGGGATGCACGGTAAGCTGGCTGCCGACGCCCGCACCATCGCCGTTCACAAGGTTGAACACGCCCCTGGGAAGGCCTGCGGCGTCGACGATTTCGGCAAAGATGATCGCATTGAGCGGTGATTCTTCAGAGGGCTTGAGCACCATGGTGCAGCCCGCGATCAGACCGGCAATCACCTTGAGGGTGACCTGATTCATCGGCCAGTTCCACGGCGTGATCATGCCGACGACACCGACGGCCTCGTGAATGATGCGGTCATTGGGCGCATGATCCCCCAGGGGTTCGTCGAACCGGAAATCGCGTGCGACCTTGAGGAAGGACGAGATATGCCAGCTTCCGGCGCCGACTTGTTGTTCGCGGGCCATGTCGATCGGGGCACCCATTTCAAGGCTGATCGCCTGGGCCATATCTTCGGCGCGCGCCTTGTAAGCCTCTAGAATCTTTTCGCAATATGCGATACGCTCGTCGGGCGGCGTTGCCATCCAGGCCGGGAAGGCGGCCTTGGCTGCGGCGACGGCGGCATCGGTGTCGGCCTGACCGCCAAGCGAGATCACCGCGCAGGGTTCTTCGTTCGAGGGGTTTATGACGGCGTGCTCGTTGGACGCAGAGGGGTTGACCCAGGCACCGTTAATATAGAACTGACGTTTCTCGATCATGGTTGACCTCCATAAATTTGGCGGCACTGTGTCAGGGGTCATGCCAACCTGCAAGGTTGGAATTCTGGTGGCGCGGCGGAATTTGATCAAATTGCCGCGCGCCGCGTAACCGCAACACAAAAAGGACGCATCCTATGGGCCTTCGTATCAATGACACTATCCCAGATCTGAGTGTTGAAACAGATCTTGGCACGTTTTCGCTGCATGAGTGGATCGGCGACAGCTGGGCGATCCTGTTTTCGCACCCCAAAGACTTTACCCCCGTCTGCACCACCGAATTCGGCGCCGTCGCGCGGCTTGCCGATGAATGGGAAAAGCGTGGCACCAAGGTGATCGGTGTCTCGGTTGACGGTGTCGAAGAGCACAAGAAATGGAAAGCCGATATCGAGAGCTATGGCGGCGCCAAGCCCGGCTTTCCGATCATCGCCGACGAGGGTCTGGCGGTGTCGAAGGCCTTTGATATGCTGCCCGCCGAGGCCTATATGCCCGATGGCCGGACCCCCAACGACAGCGCCACGGTGCGCAGCGTCTTTATCATCGGTCCTGACAAACAGCTCAAGCTGTCGATGACCTATCCAATGAGTGTGGGGCGCAACTTTGCCGAGGTGCTGCGTGCGCTAGATGCCTTGCAGACCACCACCACGAACGGCGTGGCCACGCCTGCCGATTGGACCGTCGGCCAGGATGTGATCATTCCGCCCTCTGTCAGCAATGAAGAGGCCAAGGCCAAGTTCGGCGAGTTTGATGCCGTTCTGCCCTATCTGCGCAAGACCAGGCTTCCGGGCTAAGCCCCGGACATCCGGCGCGGCAGTTATCAGTCGCGCCGGAACTGCGCCATCTGGCTGGCGCCGCCAAGGTGGGGATGCGCGCCGCCTATATCGCTCAGGCTGACGGCATAGCCGCGCCGCGCCGCGATCCCCTGTGCCCATTTTGCAAACTTCGCGCGCCCCCATTCAAAGTGATGGCCGGGGTGGCGAAAGCGGTGTGCCGGAACGCCGAGGATCGGGTTGAAATCGGCATTCGGGGTGGTGATCAGAACGGTTTCGGGCCGCATATCCCCAAACAGAGCATTTTCAAGCCGGGGCAGATCGCCAAGCGGCAGGTGTTCGATGGTTTCCACGAGGCAGGCGCAATCATAGCCGCGCAGCTTCGGATGCGCCTTGGTCATCGAGGCATGCGCAAGGCTTATCTTGGCGCGGCTGTCTTCCGTCAGCCTGTGCAGCTCGGCCTGAAGTGCGGTGAGAGAGGGCATATGGATATCAAGCCCCGTGATCCGGGTGATCCGGGGCAGGGGCGCCAGGCGCAGGATCAGGTCGCCATCGCCACAGCCGAGATCAAGCAGCGTCCGCGCGCCGCTTTGCACCACGGCGGCGATGATCGCGCGCAGGCGATCCTCGTGCAGGGCGCTGGTCATCCTGTGATCCCCGGCATGCTGGTTGTCCCTCTTGTGTCCCCAACGCCTTAGCCGCGCAGGCGGGTCGGGATCAAGCGGGGGCTGGCATGGACAGTCACACGATTTTTGCCTATCGCTTGCAGCAGGCAAGACAAACGAGGACAGCATGGACCGGCGCGCCCCCTTCGAGATCAACGGCGAGAAGATTGCACCGGGCACCCGCCGCACCGTCGATATCCCTGTCAGTACCCTGTCCAACCACACGCCGGTGAACCTGTCGGTGCATGTCATTCACGGCAAACGGCCGGGGCCGGTTCTGTTCGTGTCGGCGGCCATTCACGGCGACGAGGTGATCGGCGTGGAAATCATGCGCCGCCTGTTGCGCGCCACGCCGCTCAAGTCGGTCGCGGGCACGCTTTTGGCGGTGCCGATCGTCAATACTTTCGGGTTTCTCAACCATTCGCGGTATCTGCCCGACCGGCGCGACCTGAACCGCTGTTTTCCGGGGGTGTCCGAGGGGTCTATGGCGTCGCAGCTTGCGCATATCTTCATGACCGAGGTGGTGCAGCGTTCCGATTTCGGGATTGACCTGCACTCGGCGGCGATCCACCGCACCAACCTGCCGCAGATCCGCCTGACGCCCGGCAATACCCGGCTGGCCGAGTTGGGCCTTGCCTTTGGGGCCCCGGTGATGATGGAATCCAGGCTGCGCGAGGGATCGCTGCGCATGGCTGCGGAAGAGGCGGGGGTTGACGTTCTGCTTTACGAGGGCGGCGAGGGGCTTCGGTTTGACGAATTTGCCGCCCGGGCGGGGTTGAACGGTATCCTGCGGGTCATGCATCAGTTGCAGATGGTCGCCGGAAAGGGTGTGCCGCGCTCTCGCGGTGTGCCGGTCCGCGCAAGCCGCTCCAGCTGGTATAGGGCGCCGCGCGGCGGGCTGTTCCGGGGCTATCTTGCGGTTGGTGACGCGGTGCAGCCGGGCACGGTGCTTGGCGCGATTGCCAATGCCTTTGGCGATGTCGAATCCGAAGTGCAGGCCGATGTGGCCGGCATCGTGATCGGGCGCACCAATATGCCGGTGGTTTACGAGGGCGACGCCCTGTTTCACATCGCCGAAACCACGCGCGGCGAGGCTGCCGCCGAAGACATCAGCGCACATCAGGATGCCGCCCCGCTTTTTGACGAAGATGAGATCATCTGATCCTGCGCGCCGCGCCGGGAAGGATTAAAGGACAACGACATGGCCAAACGCACCACCGATATCAACGACATCGCCTTTGGCGTGATCCGCACGCGGATGCGGCTTCATTTCATGGTGACGCCCAAGGGGGACCGGCAGGCGGTCAAGTATTTCGTGATTGGCCATCCGCGCAACGGCACCACCACGATGCACAAGCTGTTCGTGGCCAATGGTCTCAACAGCTTTCATGATTCCCGCGATTGGGAAACCGGGCGCTATGATGCGTTCTCGGATTTCGGTCAGGTGCGGCCCGTCGCAGCCTATGACCGGACCTATCCCAACGCCCGTTTCATCCTGAATTTCCGCCCCTTGCGCAAATACCTCAACAGCATCGCGACGCACCATCAAAAGGTTTTCAGCGTACAGAATTTCATCAACGAGGCCTATCGCCGCGCCGATTATTTCGCCTGGGTGCTAGAGCATTTCAAGGGCCGCGATGATTTCATCGCGATCAATATCGAGACCCCCGGCGCGGTGCGCGCGGTTGCCGACTTCTGCGGCTTTGACGTCAAAGAACCACCCGAGGGGACCGTCAACAACGTATCGAACCGCCCCAAGCTGCCGCAGAACGCCGTCAATATCGAGGCGGCACTAGAGGCGCTTGACCTCGTGGAAGAGGCCGGTCGCGGCTGTCTTGTGTCCAAGCTTCACGGCACGCGTCAACCCGCGCTTTTGGCCGCGCGCGACAGTGTCCGCTTTGTCCAATAGCCTGATTTGATCCGCCAGGTCGCACAGCCGATGCCACGCAGGACCGGCATCATGTTCTGTTTGCTCCCCCCTCATCCGAAACAAAACCTGTCCGCAGTCCGGTGGTAAGGTCGCCATGCGGGTTCGGTCGGTGTCGGGCGCTTCGTGAACGGTGTTCACAAAAATCTTGACCTGAATATTATGACGATATACGTTTTGTGAACGTTGTTCATGAAAAAGGGGAGTATGTCATGTCGTTCCGCGTCACTTCGCTCGCTTTGAGTGCCAGCCTGCTGGTAACCCCGGCCTTTGCCGGCCCAAGCGGCCAGCATTCCGCACAGTCCGTCGGTCATAGCGCCCAGGCCGCCAGCCATGGCTTGGCCGCGATTTCGACGGGGGCGGCGTCGGTCGCCGCAGTTCCGATTTTCGCCTTCGGCTCAGCACTGGCGGTATCCGGCGCGACGCTTGAAGAGGTCGGTGAAGGCGCGGTTGCACTTGGCAATGACCTGTCACGCGCCGGTGTCGGAAAGCCTGTCCAGACTGGTCGCGTCACGCCGAATGCCGCGCCGGTTCTCGACTGACCTGATCAAAGGATACGCTCATGGGCCGCCTTTTCTCAGTGATGCTCTTCGCGCTGGTTGCCGTGTCGCCGTCCTTTGCGCTTGCCGGAAGCAGCGAGGCCGGAAAAGCCGTCCTGCCTCCGGCCGAGGTTGCGACTTTCTCCAATCGCGTTCAGCAAGACCTTGCCGCGCGCGGTGCGCATGTTGCAATCGTGGCGCGGATGGGGCGCGACCCAAGGGTTTTGCCGCGCGGTGTGCAATACACCCATGTAAGCTATTGGGTCTTTTCTCAGATCACGCGTAGCGACGGAAGGCGCGGGCAGGGGTATCACGTTTACAACCTCTATCAGGACGCCGGGAACCAAACCCGGAGCCGTCTTGTCCAGGACACCCCGGCGGATTTCTTTGCCGGTGCGCACCGCTTGGATGCGGGCATCATCATTCCTGATGTGCGGTTGCAGAAAAAACTGTTGAAGGTGATCGCAAGCCCGACTTACGCCGCCTTGCATAACGCAAATTATTCGGTGCTGGCCAATCCCAATTCCAGCCAATTCCAGAACTGTACCGAACACACGCTCGATGTCATGATGGCCAGCCTCTACAACACCACTAGCGTGCCCCAGATCAAAGCCAATATAGAGGCCCATTTCAAGCCGCAGGTCATTCGCATTGGTGGCTTGAAGCGGCTACTGGCCCCGGCGGCCTCGCAAGCGCTGACCACTGCGGATCACGGCTCTCGCGTTGCGACGGCGACATTTGGGTCTATTGCCCGGTTCATGACCGCGAACAAGCTGGCCAGGGATGTCTATCGGATCACCCCCGACAGCGTTATTCGCTTCTAGAAATTGACTTGGGCGGAAAGTTGTCTCAAGTACCCTCGCATGACAAAACAAGAACGTCTTTCCAAACGCGACCTTAACCTTGCAGATATTCGCGAACGCGCAACGTTGGTTGCCGAGCGCATCGTTCTTGAAGAAGGAGTCGATGCACTGAATGCGCGGCGGCTTGCCAGGGATATCAAGGTATCTGTCGGCTCGCTTTACAACGCCTTCGGAGACCTGGACGCGGTCGTTCGCGCCGTTATCTCAAGATCCGCCGTAATGCTTTCGGACACCTTGCACGCGGCGGTCGAAACCGCGGCACAGGACAAGCGGTCGCGGGTCGTCGCCCTGGGCGAAGCCTATTTTGATTTTGCCACGGCCGAGCCGCAGCGGTGGTGGTTGCTGTTCGAATACAAATCGAACGCGCCGCCGGATGCCAAGGTTCAGGACTTCCAGATCGGGCTTTTGGAAATGCTGATCCGGGCGGGCGATGGCGATCCGAAGTCGGAACAGCACCGACAGTTTTTTCTTTTGTTATGGGCGTCGGTGCATGGGTTGGTGTCCCTTGCGTGCCGGCCAACCATCGTCGCGGTCAACCCAGAGGTCGCGCGGACCTATATCGGCGATCTGGTGGATTCTGGGTTCAATGCTTTCCCGATCTCCTGAAACGGGGGCACCGACCCGATCAGGCCTAGGGGCCTAGGTGACTTTATCCGCGTTGCGCGGCTTGAGAAAGATCGACAGGGTCATCAGGCTGAAGACGAACTCGTAAGGTTCCCATTTTGTCATCATCTGCACGCTCAGGATCACGAGGGTGGCCGCGACGGTCATGAGCATGTGCCGCGTGTCGGGCACCGGGGCGGCAAGCGCATCGGCAATCCGGCGCACAAAGCCAAGGCGGCTGTAAACAAGTGGCAAGATCAGCAGATAAAGCATGATCACCACGGTCAGCCCGCTGCCGAACAGGGTTTTCACCAGCTTGACATCGCCCACCACAAGATTGTGCAGGTTGGTTTCCTGTTGCGCGTTGTTTTGCAGGAAGAACTCGCTTGCCTGCCAATTGAACAACCGGTGGCCCCATGAGATTTCCTCGCCCGAGGCGAAAAAGAACAGCAGCCCGTAAAACCCGGTCAAAAGCGCCGCAGTCAGCCCGCGTTTGCCCCGGAGGGCAAAGGCGTTGCGAAACAGCACAAGCGACGACAGGAACAGACAGATCGCCGTGCCCCATTCCACCGGCCCGTCCTCGGTGGCAAAGCCAAAGCGGAACGCGTCGTGCAGCCCGGTGATGTAGTAGATAACCGTGAACAGCAGGGTGGCATTGGCCATCCCGAAGAGAAAACTATCGGCAACGCTCAGGCGCGAGGGCGCGTTCAGGCGGAACATGGGCAACCTCTTCTTTGTTCGGGTCGGCGGCACTCGGCCCCGAGGGGCGTTTGACCTGTCATATGGTTAGCGGCCTGGACTTGCATGTCTAGCGGGTCTTGTCAGGGTTCTGCGGGAGCAGAAACGTCGAGGTCGCCATGATCGCAAAGATAAGTTCGTAAACCTCCCATTTGCGGGGCACGTCGAGCAGGCCGATGATCACGCTGCCAAGCACGGCAAAAACCGCATGGCGCATCCCCGGCACCGGCGCCGCGAGATGGTCGGCCACGGCGCGGATCAGAGGCACACGCGGATACAATAGCGGAAAGATCACCAGATAGAGCAGGATGACGATGGTCAGCGGCCCACCGAACACCGCCCGCGCCAGACGCAGGTCCCCGACCATCAGATTGTGCAGGTTGGTTTCGCCCTGATAATTGTTCTCGGCGAAGAAATCGCCGCTTTGCCAGCCAAAGATACGCTGGCCCCATGAAATCTCTTCACCAGAGGCGAAAAAGAACAGGAGGGCATAAAACCCGGTCAGGAGCATCGCGAGCGAAAGCCCGCGCCTGCGCAGGCTCAGGGCGTTGCGGGCCAGAACAAGGCTGGCGAACAGCAAAAACAGGGCGGTGCCGTTTTCAACCAGACGGTCCTCGGCGGCAAAGACCATGTGAAAATAACTCGGGTTCACCACGGCGATCACAACACTGGCCATCAGCGTCGCGGCAATCAGGGCCATTAGCAGGCGGTCAATGGTTTCAGCGGTCATCGGATGGCTTTCCATGCGGCTCGGGCGGATATGCGCCCCCATAGGCCAGCGGCCTTTGTTCATCAAGCGCGATCGTGGCGCGGGCGGTGGCGGGCGCGCAAGTCGGCCAATGCCCGCCGACCTTCCGCATGATCACGTCTCTTCCGAGGTCGAGGGCCATGTGTTGATCGCCTCGATCGCCTCTTCCGCGGTTTCGACAAAGCGGAAAAGCTCGAGGTCCTCGGCGCTTATGGTGCCAGCCTCCGAGAGCGCGTCCCAGTTGATGATCGAGCGCCAGAACGCCTCGCCGAACAGCAGGAAGGGCACCCGCCGCATCCGGTCGGTCTGAATAAGGGTCAGGGCCTCGAACATTTCGTCAAGCGTGCCAAAGCCGCCCGGAAAGACGCAGATCGCCTTGGCGCGCATCAGGAAATGCATCTTGCGGATGGCGAAATAATGGAAGTTGAAACAAAGCCCCGGCGTGACATATTCATTTGGCGCCTGCTCATGCGGCAGCACGATATTAAGCCCGATCGACGAGCCCCCCGCATCCGCCGCGCCGCGGTTGCCGGCCTCCATCACGCCGGGCCCGCCGCCGGTGGCCACCACCAGTTCGCGGCCATAGGTGGCCATGGATTTCTCGGTGATCAGCCGCGAGAATTTGCGCGCCTCGTCATAATAGCGCGACAGGTTGGCCAAGGTTTCGGTCCGCGCGCTGGCCTTGTCGGCTGGGGCCGGGATGCGCGCACCACCGAACAGGACCACGGTGCTTTCGATGCCGCGTTCATTCAGGATCATTTCGGGCTTCAGCAGTTCCAGTTGAAGCCGCACCGGACGCAGCTCGTCGCGCAACATGAAATCGGGATCGGCAAAGGCAAGGCGATAGGCCGGCGCGCGGGTCTGCGCGGTGTCGGGCACCTGCTCGGCACTGGATCGGTCGGAGCCAGCATCGCGGAACTGGCTGAGGCGGTCGTCTTTCATCATGAGAGATCCTTGCTTGGGTCTTTACATTCAGGCGTATAGGGTTTGAGCGATCAAGGGAAGTGACAGAGGTGTGACGCATGACTGGGCAGACGGAAATTTCACCGCATGAGATTTCATTGGCGGCGGAGCGGATCAAGCCCCACGTGCGGCGCACGCCGGTCGCGCAAGTGAGTGGCTTTGGCCTTGGCGACCCGGTCGAGATCAAGCTTGAGCAGATGCAGCATACCGGCAGCTTCAAGGCCCGAGGCGCGTTCAATACCCTGCTTGGCGCCGATGTGCCCAGGGCCGGGCTTGTGGCGGCATCCGGGGGTAATCACGGGGCGGCGGTGGCCTATGCGGCGGCGCGCCTTGGTCACCGCGCGCGGATTTACGTGCCCGAAATGGCCGGATCGGCCAAGATCGCCCTTATCCGCGCGCAGGGGGCCGAGCTTGAGGTCGTGCCCGGCGCTTATGCCGAGGCTGCCGAGCGCGCCGCGCGCTATCAGGCCGAAACCGGTGCCATGCAGGTGCATCCCTATGATGGCAGGGCGACGGTGATCGGTCAGGGCACCCTGATGGCCGAATGGGAGGATCAGGGGCTGGCGGCGGATACGGTTTTGATCGCGGTCGGCGGTGGCGGGCTGATCGGGGGGGCGCTGGCGTGGCTTGGCGGGCGGCGCAAGGTCGTGGCGGTCGAGCCGGACACGTCCTGTGCGCTGTATGCCGCCCTGAGCGCGGGGGCGCCGGTCGATGTCGAGGTCTCCGGCGTCGCCGCCAATGCGCTTGGCGCGCGCCGCATCGGGCGGATCTGTTTCGATCTGGCGCAGGGACAGGAAATCGAAAGCATTCTGGTCAGCGATGCCTCCATCACTGCGGCGCAAGGCGCCTTGTGGTGCGAGATGCGCCAATTGGTCGAGCCCGCCGGGGCCACGGCCCTTGCTGCATTGATGTCAGGCGCCTATCGCCCCGCGCCCGGCGAGCGGGTGGCGGTGCTTGTCTGCGGCGGCAATGTCGCCCCCGATCCTTTTGGCGGGACCTGAACCCGGCGATGGGGCGGGATGCGCTCCGCGCGGGAGTATTTATGGAAAGATGAAAGTCCGGGGGATTTGTTAGACTCGCGTGAAATTTACATTGATTATTTCATGGAATCGCCCTAGCGTGAAATATCGATCAATTTTTTCATATTGCGGGGACCATGCATCAGCGGGATATTAGGCGGGCGCAAAGCCTAGGGGCCGATCTTCGCGCGCTGCG
>NZ_CAJXIP010000080.1 GCF_913054395.1 uncultured Roseovarius sp. | reverse complement strand
TTCCATTGCGTCGAGGAAAACGGAAAATTGCGCCAATTGGCCCAGAACGTGGCCCCCGGCAGAATCTTGCGCCGCACCCGGAGCCCGGCATCGCGCAGCTGCACGGCGACCGCATCGCCTGTGTTGCGTTGCCATTCGTCGTCGACCGTGACCAACTCGTGAACATAGCCGACAAGGCCGAACGCCTCGATGTCATCGCGCGCCTGTGCGGGATCATAGGGGGCGGGGCCGATATCGGCATAGGCGGGGTGGATCGGGCTGACGTGATGGTTGGCGGCCACGGTGCCGCGCCCGCCATAACCAAGCTCAAGGCAGATCGCGTTGTCCACCGCCAGGGCGAGGGCGCGGCGCAGGTTTCGATTGAGATAGGGGTTGGTGCCGATCACATGCGCCGTCTGCGAGGCCCGGATCACCGTGGTTGCGGCGGTCTCGGTGCGGGTTTTGACCCATCCGATGCCATCCATCGCATCTATGAAATCACCGACGGTTTCATAGAGAAGATCCACTTCATCAGCCTCTGCCGCCGCCAGCCAGCTTGACGGGTTGGTGCCGTAGTCAAGGAATTCCACACGATCAAGATAGGGGCCGCCAAACACCTCGCTGCCCCACCAGCGGTGGTCGGGGTGACGTTCAAGGATACAGCTTTCGCCGACGGTCATGGAAACCGGGCGGAACGGGCCGGTGCCGATGCCATGGGCAAAGGGATCGCCGCCGTCATAGGTTTCATGCATGATCGCCGCCGGGTAATCCGCGAAGTTGGCAATCACCGAAATATCCGGCGCCGAGAGGGCCAGCGCAACGGTGTTCTTGTCCAGCACGGTGATCGCGCCGGTGCGGGCCTGGCCGGTCTCGGGGTCAATCATGCCTGCAAACCGCCCGGCCATGGAGTTTTCCGGCGCGGTGGTATCGCACCAGCGGGCAATGTTGCGGGCCACATCATTGGCATCAAAGGCATCGCCATTGTTCCAGGTTACACCGCTGCGCACCTTCAACTGGTAACGGGTGGCATCCTCGTTGACGCTCCAGCTTTCAAGCAGCATGCCGCGAAAGCTTCCGTCGCCGACGTATTCCACCAGATACTCAAGGAAACCGCGGGTCTGATTGGCCAACTCGCTCCAATCATAGCTGCGCGGGTCCTTGAGGGGTTTGACGTTTTGCTGAATGCGCAGGGTGCCGCCGGGGGCAATGGCCGGGGATTGCGCGGCGGCAGGGCCGGGCAGGCCACCAAGTGCATAGGCGGCGCCAGCCGTCAGGCCAAGCGCCGTGGTGCGGGTCAGAAATTCTCGCCTGTCCATGCGCCCGGCCTTGAGATCACCGGCATAGCGGCGGGCGGCAGGATGGGGCGGCGGGCAAGAGTGGCGCGACATGGAACGCTTTCAAAGAGGAGGGGGGCAGTGCCCCCGGTCACCGATCAAGTCATTGACACCAGTAGATAACGACCGGCCTTCAAGTGCAACCCGCAGCGACCAAATATCCGGTGAAATGAACGCGGTTCAGGCGCTGATTGCGCGCGGCGCACGCTCTGCACTTTTGGCACGAAGGGCGGAGGGGCTTAACCCGGTGTGCTGAAGCACGAAGCGCGAGAAATAGGCGGCGCTTCCAAAGCCCAGCATGGCGGCGATCTGGCCGATCGGAATCTCGCCGTCCTCAAGAAGATCGCGCGCCGCATGCAGGTTGCGTTCGGTCAGCATATCCGCCGCCGTCAATCCCGAGGCCTGTCGGCAGACCCGGCTGAGATGCGTCGGCGTCACGCCAAGCGCGCGGGCATAGACCGCCATCGGTCGCCCGCTGGTGAAATCCCGTTCGATCAGGGCGGTATAGCCCTTCATCAGGCGCTCTGTTGCGCCCCGCTTGTCGGGCACCCCATAGTCGATCATTGCACGGCGAAGCCAGACCGTCAGAAGGCTGGCCTGGGCATTCAGCGCCTCATCCATGAAGGGGCGGGCGGCACTTTGCTCGCGCTGCATCGCCTCAAGGATTGCCGTCAGCTCGTTCTGACTTGTGACATCGCGAATCCGAAGGTGCTGGGCCTGGTCGGGCATCAGGATCGGCCCGCCTGCGGGCACAAGGCAGACAAGGCCAAAGCCGGTCTTGCCAAGGTCGAGCGAAAACATCGTGCCCGCCGGGATCGCCAGAGCGTTGTGCACGCCAACGCCACGCCGCACCCCGTCGACCACCGCGATGCCCTGTCCACGGGTGATCCAGATCAGCGCATGTGCGGTGCTGCTATGTTGCAGCGTGCTGCGCCAATCGCTGCCTTTGGCCCATTGAACGAGGGTTTTGATTTCGGCATGCTGCATGATCTGAGCGTTCCCGGATGATCGGGGGAATCCCCCCAAATAGTCGCAATTGGACTAATTGGTCGCACAGATTTGGCGCGATGTCAGGGAAAATAGCGAAAAATCTAAAGCGTCTCGGCGTCAATCCGCTGCCATTGCCGCATTCTTGCGCGAAACCAAGTGCGTTGGCGCTTGGCAAATTGCCGGGTGGCGATGGTGGCCGCATCGCGCGCCTCGTCAAGCGTCATGTCGCCATGCAGATAGGCCACAAGCTCGGGCGCGCCGATGGCTTTGGAAGAGGGGCGAGCCGGGTCCCAGCCGTCGAGATTGGCGCGCACCTCGTCCAGGGCGCCCATATCCAGCATCGCATCGAATCGCCGCGCGATCCGGGCATTGAGCCAGTCTTTTTCGGCCTCGACCAGAAGGGGCTGGCATTTCCCGATCGGCAAAAGCGGGGGCGGGGTGTCGCCCTGCCAGGCGGCCAATCCGCGTCCGGTGGCCTGCAACACCTCCCATGCGCGTTGCACCCGCATCGGATTGCGCAGGTCGATCCGCGCGCGGGTCTCTGGATCAAGCGCCGAGATCAGCGCGTCCAGGCCGCCTGACTGACGTATTTCATCACCGCGTTGGCGCAGATCGGGTGGGGTCTCCGGGATATCGGCAAGCCCTTCGGTCAGGGCGCTGAAATAAAGCCCGGTGCCGCCGACGATGATCGGCCTTTCGCTCCCTTGCAGAAATGGCGCAGCATCGCGCAACCAGTGCCCGGTGGAATAGGCGGCATCGGCCGCCACGTGACCGTAAAGTGCATGGCGCGCGACCGCTTCATCCTCGGCACTTGGACGGGCTGAAAGGATTCTCCAGTTGGCATAGACCTGCAAGGCGTCGGCATTGACGATCACGCCGCCCTGGGCGCGGGCGATCTCCAGTGCCAGGGCAGATTTGCCGCTTGCGGTTGGCCCGGCAATCAGTACCGGCAGGTCCGGATCAATATCAAATGGCATGCCCATGCCTTCCGTTACCCAAGTTCGCCGCGTTTGACGAGGCGGTTTTGCGTCTTTTCCGGGCGCGTGCGGGTTTCTGCGATTGAACCTTTCCGACATTTGAGACATTTTGCGCGCGATTACCCTGACGCAGTGGAGAAATGCCGATGTCCGCCCCCGAAGAGTCAAAGGCCAAGTTCGGCCGCGTCATGCTCAAGATCTCTGGCGAGGCGCTGATGGGCGACCTTGGGTATGGGCTTCATCCGCCAACGGTGGAACGGATCGCGCGCGAGGTCAAAATCGTGCATGACCTGGGGGTCGAGATCTGCATGGTGATCGGCGGTGGCAATATCTTTCGCGGCCTTCAGGGATCCGCGCAGGGGATGGAACGCACCACCGCCGATTACATGGGCATGCTGGCCACGGTGATGAACGCGCTGGCGATGCAGAGCGCGCTGGAAAAGATGGGGGTGTTTTGCCGGGTGATCTCGGCCATCCGCATGGACGAGGTGGCAGAGCCCTATATTCGCCGTCGCGCGGTGCGGCACCTGGAAAAAAAGCGCGTTTGCATCTTTGCAGCCGGCACCGGCAACCCCTATTTCACCACCGATACGGCGGCGACGCTGCGCGCCAACGAGATGGCCTGCGAGGCAATTTTCAAGGGTACCAAGGTGGATGGGGTCTATGACAAGGATCCGGAAAAACACACCGATGCCAGGCGCTATGATCGGGTAAGCTATGACGAGGTGCTGGCCCAGCATCTTGGGGTGATGGATGCCAGCGCGATTGCTCTCGCGCGCGACAACAACCTGCCGATCATCGTCTTCAGCCTTGACGAACCGGGCGGTTTCAAAGGCATTCTGGCCGGCGAGGGCACCTATACAACTGTGCATGGTTGACGCTAAACTAGGGACAACCGGGCGAGAGCCGCAAGAAGGAAAGAACATCAAGATGGCGGATGACATCGAAATTGACACGGCCGATCTGACGCGCCGCATGGATGGCGCGATTAGTGCGCTTAAGACCGAATTTGCCTCGTTGCGGACCGGGCGGGCCTCGGCCTCGATGCTGGAGCCGGTGATGGTCGATGCCTATGGCCAGAAGACCCCGATCAACCAGGTCGGTACGGTGAACGTGCCCGAACCGCGGATGGTGACGATCAACGTCTGGGACAAGGGCCTTGTCGGCAAGGTTGAAAAGGCGATCCGCGAAAGCGGTCTGGGCATCAATCCCCAGCTGAACGGCACGATCATCATGCTGCCGATCCCCGAGCTGAACGAAGAACGCCGCAAGGAGCTGACCAAGGTCGCCTCGCAATATGCCGAGCACGCCCGCGTTGCGGTGCGCAACATTCGCCGCGACGGCATGGATCAGATCAAGAAGGCCAAGGCCGAGAGCATGTCCGAAGACGACCAGAAGTTCTGGGAAACCGAGGTGCAGGAGCTGACCGACCGTTATATCAAGAATGTCGATGAGGCGCTGGAAACCAAACAAGCGGAAATCATGCAGGTCTGAATGACAAGGGGCGCGCCCATGCCAGATACATTCGTCGCAGGCGACGGTCCGCGCCATGTGGCCATCATCATGGATGGCAATGGCCGGTGGGCGCAGGCGCGCGGGCGTCCGCGTCTGTTTGGCCATCACGCCGGTGCGCGCCGGGTGCGCGAGATCGTCAAGTCCTGTCCGTTTCTCGGCGTCAAATACCTGACAATCTTTGCGTTTTCGACCGAGAACTGGAAGCGGACCCAGACCGAAGTTGCCGGTCTGATGAGTCTTTTCCGCCGCTATATCATGAAGGAAATGCAGGAATTCGTCGCCGATAACGTGCAGGTGCGTTTTATCGGCGACAGGCTGCGTCTTGACAGCAAACTGCGTGGCCTGATGGACGAGGCCGAGGCGATGACGGTGAACTGTACCGGCACCAACCTTACCATTGCGCTTAATTATGGCGGGCGGGACGAGGTGTCGCGCGCCACCAAACGGCTGGCGCTGGATGTGGCTGAGGGCCGTCTTGATCCGGCGGATGTCGATGTGGAAACCTTGCCGAAATACCTTGATACCTGCGTGTTGCCCGATCCTGACCTGGTGATCCGGACAAGTGGCGAGGCGCGGATTTCAAACTTTCTGCTCTGGCAGTCGGCCTATGCGGAATATGAATTCATCGACACCCTCTGGCCCGATTTCACCCCGGATATCTTTGCCAAGCTGCTGGAACACTACGGCACGCGGGATCGTCGGTTCGGGGCTGTATCGGTATGAGTGGCAGTGCGCGATGGTCCGACCTTGCCCCAAGGGCGATTTCAGGTGTTGCGATGGCGGCGGTCGGGATCTGGGTGATCTGGGCCGGGGGGCTATTGTTCGACGCGCTTGTCTCGGGGCTGGCGGGGCTTATGATGTGGGAGGCCGCGCGCATGTTCGGCGCCCCCGATGCACGGCGCTCGGGGCTTTTGGCAGCGGTTGCGGTCGGCCTTTCGCTTTGGTTGCACGGGCTGTTCGTCCTGCCGTTGCTGGCCGCGGCGGTGGTTGTTGCCACGGCCTCTGTCGAGCGGGAAAAGGGGGTTTTTGTCGCCCTCGCTTTCTGGAGTTTGCTGGGCTGTTTCGCCATGGCGCTTTTGCGCGATAATGCCGGTCTCGTCTGGGTGATCTGGCTTGTCGCGGTGGTCGTCCTGTCCGATCTTGCGGGCTATTTCGCGGGGCGCACTCTTGGCGGTCCCAAATTCTGGCCGCGCATCAGCCCCAAGAAAACTTGGTCCGGCACGATTGCAGGCTGGCTTGGTGCCGCAGTGATCGGGTTTGTTTTCATGGCCCCCACCGGTGCGGGGCTGGCGCTTGTGCCAGTGTCGATGCTGGTCGGCTTGGCCGGACAGATGGGCGATATTGCCGAAAGCGCGGTCAAGCGGCTGCGCGGGGTCAAGGACAGCTCAAACCTTATTCCGGGTCATGGCGGGGTTCTGGACCGGTTCGATGCCATGCTTGGCGCGGCGGTCGTGGTTGTCGTCCTCTGGGCGCTGGACCTGATGCCGGGGCTGGTATGAAGCAGGTTTCAATTCTGGGCGCGACCGGCTCTATCGGGCAGAACACCATCGACCTTATCCGCCGCGCTCCGGGGCAATTCAATGTCGTGGCCCTGACCGGCGGGCGCAATATCGCGCAGCTTGCGGCCGATGCCATGGCGCTTGGCGCCAAGGTGGCGGTGACGGCCCATGACGCGTTGTTGCCCGAGTTGCGCGCCGCTCTTGCGGGCAGCACGGTCGAGGTAGCGGCCGGCAGTGCCGCGCTCATCGAGGCAGCAAGCCGACCTGCCGATTGGGTGATGTCCGCGATTGTCGGCGCGGCGGGCCTTCCACCGGGACTTGCGGCGCTCGGGCAGGGCGCGACGCTTGCCCTTGCCAACAAGGAATCGCTGGTCACGGCCGGGCCTTTGCTGATGCAGACGGCGCGCGCGAACGAGGCCCGCATCCTGCCGGTGGACAGCGAGCATTCGGCGATCTTTCAGGCAATGGTCGGCGAGGATGCCGATGCCGTGTCGCGGGTGATCATTACCGCCAGCGGCGGCGCGTTCCGGGACTGGCCGCTGGCCGATCTGGCCCGCGCGACCGTGGCCGAGGCGTCAAGCCACCCCAATTGGGCGATGGGCCAGCGGATCACCATCGACAGCGCCTCGATGTTCAACAAGGCGCTGGAAATGATCGAGGCACGCGAGTTCTTCGGCTTTGACCCCGAGCAGATCGAAGTGCTTGTTCATCCCGAATCCGTGGTGCATGCGCTCGTCGGGTTTGTCGATGGCGGGCTTATGGCGCATGTCGGCCCGCCGGATATGCGCCATGCCATCGGCTATGCCCTGCATTGGCCGCAGCGTCAGGCGCTGCCGGTCGCGGCGCTTGATCTGGCGGCGATCGGCACGCTGAATTTCCGGGCGCCGGACCCGGCCCGCTATCCCGCCTTGCGGCTTGCCCGCGACGTGATGGAAATGCGCGGGCTGAGCGGTGCCGTGTTCAACGCCGCCAAGGAGCGCGCGCTGGACCGCTTTATCGCCGGGCATATCGGATTTTGGGAGATGAACGAGGTTGTCGAAGAGGTGCTGACGCGCCTGACCGGCGATCCGGCGGAAATGAATGCAGCCCTGACCCTTGATTGCGTGTCCCGGATGGACCATCTGGCACGACAGAGCGTCGATCAAGTCGTCAGTGAGCGAAACAGTTAAGGATTACGCGTGGATATTCTGACCTTCCTGCCGCAGTTCGGCAATATTTTCATGACATTGCTGGCCTTTGTCGTGGCTCTTTCGGTGATCGTGGCCGTGCATGAATACGGCCATTACATTGTCGGGCGGTGGTCGGGGATCAAGGCTGAGGTGTTCTCGCTCGGGTTCGGGCCGGTGCTGTTTTCACGCGTCGACCGGCATGGCACCCGCTGGCAGCTTGCTGCGTTGCCGTTTGGCGGTTTCGTCAAGTTTCTCGGCGATGCGGATGCGGCGAGCGGCAAGGATGCCGCCGCGATGGCCGCGATTTCGCCGGAACAGCTGCGCCAGACCATGCATGGTGCGCCGCTCTGGGCGCGTGCGGCGACGGTGGCGGCGGGACCGGTGTTCAATTTCATCCTGTCGATCCTTGTGTTTTCCGCCGTGATGATGACCCAGGGCAAGACCGCCGATCCGCTCAGCGTGGGCGCGCTCAAGCCGCTTCCGGTGGAGGGGGTCACGCTGGAACCGGGGGACCGGATTCTGGCCATCGAAGGCATCACCATGCCCGGCATGGACGAGGACGAGGGCTTTGACGATCTGATCGACGAGCTGCCGGTACGCGCGCTGCTTGACTATGAGGTCGAGCGCGAGGGGCGCCGCCTTGCCGCCAAGGGGCCGCAACTCATGCCGCCGCTGATCAGCGGGCTGGCGCCGCAATCGGCGGCCTATGCCTCGGCGATGCAGCCGGGGGATGTGATCACCGCAATCAACGGCGCGCCGGTCGTGGCCTTCAGCGAGCTGAAGGATGTCGTCGAAAGCTCGAACGGTGCCGAACTCAGCCTGACGCTCTGGCGCCCGGACGGCGAGGCGTTTGACGTGGCCATCAGCCCGCGCCGCGTGGATGAACCGCAACCGGACGGCGGTTTCAAGACCGAGTGGCGTATCGGAATCGCGGGCGGCCTTGCCTTTGAGCCGGCCAAGGAAACCCTTGGCCCGGTCGAGGCCGTGGGCAACGCCGTTGTCCAGACCGGCCAGATCGTCCAAAGCTCGGTTTCGGGGCTCTATCACATGGTCACCGGCGCGATCAGCAGCTGTAACATGTCCGGCCCGATCGGGATCGCGCAGGTATCGGGCGCGATGGCGAGCCAGGGGGCGGAAAGTTTCATCTGGTTCATCGCCGTTTTGTCGACCGCCGTAGGCTTGCTGAACCTGTTCCCGGTGCCGGTGCTGGATGGTGGCCACCTTGTGTTTTACGCCTATGAGGCGATGACGGGGCGCCCGCCCAGTGACAGGGCGCTGCGGGTTCTGATGACGATTGGCTTGACGGTTGTGTTGTCGCTGATGGTATTTGCGCTGTTCAACGATATATTCTGTCCCTGACGGCGCGGTTTTGGCAGGCGCGCGCCACATGAGTATTTAGGGAAAGATGAAAGAGCGGGGCTGTTTTATGGCCTGGTTCCGGTATGATCCGGACCGATGACAGACCGGGGACCGGCGAGTGGGCAGAGCGATGGCAAGATGGGTTATGATTTTGGCGATGCTGTGCGTGGCCCCGGCGCTTGCGGCGCAGGAACGGGGCTTTAGCGCACTGGCGCGGGTGGATGCCGAAAAGAGCGTCGTGCGCGATACCCGGCTTGGGCTGGAATTGCATCTGAGCCTTAGCCAGGGCGTGCCCTACCGTGTGTTCACGCTGGACGACCCGGCGCGGCTTGTGCTGGATTTTCGCGAAATCGATTGGCAGGGGCTGAGCGGCGCGGAATTCGCGCGCGCCGAGCGTGCCATAGGTGTGCGTGTTGGCCAGATCAGGCCCGGCTGGTCACGTATGGTGATTGATCTGGCGGGGCCGCATATCCTGGACTCGGCGGGGCTTGTGGTGGAGCGGGTGACAGGCGCGGGCGATTTGCATGTGGTCCTTGGGGCCCCCGATGCCGAAGCCTTTGCCGCGCAGGCCGGAACGCCGGATTTACCGGGCTGGGACCTGCCGGACCCCGAGGGCGCGCTTGTGGCGCCGCGGCGGCGCGTTCCCGGTGAGGGGCCGCTTTTCGTGGTGCTTGATCCGGGCCACGGCGGAATTGACCCCGGTGCTCAGGTTGGCGGGGTCACGGAAAAGGATCTGATGCTTCAGTTCGCTCTGGAACTGAAGGAGGTGCTGCTGCGTGATGGACGGTTTGACGTGGTTCTGACGCGCGATGCGGATGAATTCGTGCCGCTTGAGCGGCGCGTGGCCCTCGCGCATCAGGGGCGGGCGGATGTGTTCCTGTCGTTGCATGCCGATGCCCTGTCGGGGGCGCGGGCGCATGGGGCGTCGGTGTATACGCTGTCCGATAGCGCCTCGGATGAGGCGAGTGCGGCGCTCGCCGAGCGTCACAACCGCGCCGATATCCTTGCCGGTGTCGATCTGAGCGGCAAGGATGATGTCGTGGCGGATGTCCTGATTGATCTGGCACGTCAGGAAACCCAGCCTCGCGCCGAACGTCTTGCCAAGGCGGTGCTGGCCACTTTCAAAGCTCAGGACCTGCCGCTTTTGTCGCGGCCGGGACGGCATGCGGGATTCTCGGTCCTGAAGGCGCCGGACATTCCGTCGGTTCTGCTTGAACTTGGATTTTTATCGAGCCCGCGTGATCTTGAGAACCTGCGCGATGCGGCGTGGCGGGCGCGTATGGCGGGGGCGTTGCGTGATGCGGGTCTGGCGGCGCGAAGACGGTGCGCGTGTCGGGTTGGTCCGGCAATGAAAGCTCAGCGAAAATTGGCGCAGGTGCGGGGGCATTCCCTTTTGACCCTCGCGCAGAGGGGGCCTATATGGGGGTTTACCATTGAGCGGGGGCCGCTGTGCTGCGTGCGATTCTAAGCCTTTTCGGGACGATTTTCAGTCTTTTGACGCTTGCCGTGATGGTGATCGCGCTAAGCATTGGCGCGGTTTTCCATATTTATGGCAAGGATTTGCCCAGCCATGAATCGCTGGCCAATTATACCCCGCCGACGATCAGCCGGATTTATTCGGGCGAGGGGCGCATTATTGACGAATTCGCCCGCGAACGCCGCCTGTTCACCCCGGCCGAGGATATTCCTGACCTGATCAAGCAGGCCTTCATCAGTGCGGAAGACAAGAATTTCTATTCACACGGCGGTTATGATGCGCGCGGTATCGCGGCAGCGGTGGTCGAGGCGGTACGCACGCGCGGCCGCACCGTGCGCGGCGCCTCGACGATCACGCAGCAGGTCATGAAGAACTTCCTGTTGTCGGGCGACCGCAAGATTGCCCGCAAGATCAAGGAGATCATCCTTGCCACCCGGATCGAGGAAACCTTGAGCAAGGAAAAGATCCTCGAGTTGTATCTCAACGAGATTTTCCTCGGTCAGAACAGTTATGGCGTGGCGGCGGCAGCGCAGACCTATTTCAACAAGACACTGGGCGAACTGGCGCCGCATGAGGCGGCGATGATTGCGTCCATGCCCAAGGCACCAAGCGACTATCATCCGGTGCGCGAGAAAGAGCGGCTGTTGCAGCGGCGCAATTTCGTTCTGCGCGAGATGGCCGAAAATGATTATATCTCTCAGGCGGTTTATGAAAGCGAAGTGACAGAACCGCTGCGCACTGTGCAAAATGGCGATTTTGAACCGTTTTCGGCCGACCTGCCGCCGCGCGATTACTTTACCGATGAAATTCGCCGCCAGCTTAGCGAGGATTTTGGCGAGGGCGAGTTCTTTACCGGCGGTCTGAGTGTGCGGGCCACCGTCGACCCCGACATGCAGATGCGTGCCGCGCAGGCGCTGCGCCGCCAGCTGGAACGCTATGATCGCGCGCGGGGCAAGTGGCGTGGCACCGGTCTGAGCCTGCCGGAAGAGGCCCTTGCGAGCGAAGAAAGCTGGCGCGCGGCGCTTGGCAATCTCACCGTGGCGCGCGACATTGATCAGGATGGGCGCTGGTACCCGGCGGTGGTTCTGGAAACCGGCGACCAGGAGATGCGGATCGGGATCGAGGGCATTCCCGAAACCAAAGCCGAGCCACAGGTCGTGCCGCGCAAGGATATCGCCTGGCTGCCGGACGATTTCAAAAAGACCTTCAAGCGTGGCGACGTGGTGCATGTGCGGCGGATGGTCGACGACGACAGCGGTGCATTCCTCCATTGGAGCCTGCGGCAGGTCTCGGAGGTCGAGGGCGGCTTTATGGCGATGGACGTGAACACCGGGCGCGTTCTGGCAATGCAGGGCGGGTTTTCCTATCAGTCCTCGGTGTTCAACCGCGCCACCCAAGCGATGCGTCAGCCGGGGTCAAGCTTCAAGCCCTTCGTTTATGCCGCCGCTTTGGATAGCGGTTATTCTCCGGCAACGATCGTGATCGACGCCCCGATCGAGATCGACACGCCGCAGGGTCTTTGGCGGCCGCGCAATTCCTCCAACAAGTTTTACGGACCGACCCCGATGCGCACCGGGATCGAGCAGTCGCGGAACCTGATGACCATTCGCCTTGCCCAGGAGGTGGGCATGGATGTGGTCGCGGATTATGCCGAGCGCTTTGGCGTCTATGAGAGTATGGGCCAGTTTCTTGCCAACTCTCTGGGCTCTGAAGAGACCACGCTTTACAATATGGTCGCGGCCTATGCGATGTTTGCCAATGGTGGCGAAAGGGTCCGCCCGACGCTGGTGGACCGGGTTCAGGATCGCTATGGCAAGACGATCTATCGCCATGACGAACGCCACTGTGCCGATTGCTCTGATCCGTCGATTCCCGAAACGCGCGGGCCACGGATCATGTCGGATCGCGAGCGGGTGATGGATGCGGTCACCGCCTATCAGTTGACGTCGATGATGAAGGGGGTGGTCGATCGCGGCACTGCTGCGGGGGCGATCAACCTGCCGGTGCCGGTGGCTGGCAAGACCGGGACCACCAATGATGCGCGTGACGTGTGGTTCGTGGGCTTTACCAGCAATATCGTTGCGGGGTGCTATATCGGACACGATCAGCCGCGCGGACTTGGCCGGGGGGCTTACGGGTCGTCAATGTGCGGACCGGTGTTTCAGGAATTCATGTCAGCGGCGGTCGAAAAATTCGGTGGCGGGCCGTTTCAGGTGCCGCCCGGAGGGCATTTTCTGAAGATCGACAGATTTACGGGCGCGCGGCTTCCGGATGATGCCGAGGGCGATTACGTGGTGGCGGAATATTTCCGCGATGGCGAAGAGCCGGTGTTTGGCCTGATGTACGATGGCGGATTTGCCATGGGCAACGACCTTGACCTTTTTACCGCGGGCTCGTCCGAACCCGTGCAGGAGGTGACCACTTCGACCGGGGAAAAGGCCCAGGTGGGCGGCAAGGCAAGCTTTGGCTCGATAAGTTCGGGCGGGCTTTACTGAGACACGCGCGATTGCGCCCCACAAATCTGCGGCTGATCTTGCCCGGCCCGGCGCGCTGCGCTATCACCCCCATCTGAGCAGCCAAGGAAGCCCAAATGCGCGCAGAGACCCAGAACCTCGTGTCCGAGATCGAAAAATCGCTGGAGCTTTTGCGCCAGCGCATGGGCTGGGAAACCGTCCAGCACCGGCTTGAGGAATTCAACGCACGGGTCGAGGATCCGACCCTGTGGGATGATCCTGAAAAGGCGCAAAAGCTGATGCGCGAGCGTCAGGCGCTGGTCGATGCGATGGAGACCCATGACGGCATCCAGCAAGAGCTGGCCGATAACACCGGGTTGATCGAGCTTGGCGAGATGGAGGACGACGCCGAGGTGATTGCCGAGGCCGAAGCGGCGCTCAAGGTTCTGGCCAAACGTGCCGCTGCGAAAGAGCTTGAGGCGCTGTTGGATGGCGAAGCGGATGCCAATGACACCTTCCTTGAGATCAACGCCGGGGCGGGGGGGACGGAATCCTGTGACTGGGCCTCTATGCTGGCGCGGATGTATGTGCGGTGGGCCGAAAAGCGCGGCTATACCGTCGAACTTCAGTCCGAAAGCGCGGGCGACGAGGCGGGCATAAAATCGGCTGCCTACAAGATCAGCGGGCATAACGCCTATGGCTGGCTGAAATCGGAATCGGGCGTGCATCGCCTTGTGCGCATCTCGCCGTTTGATTCGGCAGCCAAGCGGCATACTTCGTTCTGCTCGGTCTGGGTTTATCCGGTGGTGGACGACAATATCGACATCGAGGTCAACCCCGCCGATATCCGGATTGATACCTATCGCAGTTCGGGCGCGGGCGGTCAGCACGTGAACACCACCGACTCGGCGGTGCGCATCACCCACCACCCCACCGGAATCGTGGTGACCAGCTCGGAGAAATCCCAGCACCAGAACCGCGATATCGCCATGAAGGCGCTGAAATCGCGGCTTTATCAGATGGAGCTTGACCGTCGCAACGCCGCCATCAACGCCGCGCATGATGCCAAGGGCGATGCTGGCTGGGGCAATCAGATCAGGTCTTACGTGTTACAGCCCTACCAGATGGTCAAGGATCTGCGCACCAATGTCGAAACCTCCGATACCAAGGGGGTTCTGGATGGCGATCTGGATCAGTTCATGGCCGCAACCCTGGCGATGAATGTCAGCGGCAAGTCGCGCGCCGAGGCACAGGGCGAGGGCTAGCGCCCTGCGGTCCCTGACCACCCGGATCGTCGGTGTCCTGGGGCGCTGCGCCGCGTCAGGCGGTCGCATTTGGCGCGGGGCTATGCCTTGTCTGTGGGCATAGATTGTAAAATTCCATGCATTCTGGCGCTTTGGTGCTTCCAACCGCCGCTTTGAACGACTAGATAAAACCAGTGAAATTGCCGGGGGCGTTAAGCTGCCCCCGAGACAGGGAGAGATAGACATGCTGAACAACATTGGCCTTCCCGGCCTTCTTCTGATCGCCGTCGTGGTGCTGGTGCTTTTCGGGCGCGGCAAGATTTCGTCGCTGATGGGCGAAGTTGGCAAGGGGATCACCTCGTTCAAGAAGGGTGTCTCTGAAGGCACCAAAGAACTTGAGGACGAAGCCAAAGACTCGGTCGAGAACGCGCGCGACGTGACGCCGACCGACAAAAAAGACAAGGTCTGAACCTCACATGTTCGACCTGGGCTGGACCGAGCTGCTGCTGATTGGCATCGTGGCGTTGATCGTCGTGGGGCCAAAAGACCTGCCGGGGATGTTTCGCGCGGTCGGTAAATTCGTTGGCAAGGCCAAGGGCATGGCTCGCGAGTTCAGCCACGCCATGAACGATGCCGCCGACGGGTCCGGCGTGGACGATATCAAGGAGACGCTGCGCAAGGCGGCCAATCCGATGAAAAGCGCCATGGATGAGGTCAAGAAGACCACGGACGGCGTGACCCGCGATCTTAAGGAAAGTGCCAAACCGGCGCTGAGCGAAGAACGCCAGTCTCAAGCGGACAAGATCCGCGAAAAGGCCGCCGAAATGGCCAACAGCCGCAAGGCCGCCGAAGCCGAAGCCGAGGCAGAGGCCGCCAAGGCAGGGGCTGTGAGCGATCAGCCAAAAGCATCGCCTAAGCCTGCCGCGAAACCAAAAGCAACGCCCAAGCCCAAGGCAAAACCGAAGGCCAAGACACCGGCCAAGCCCAAGGCTAGCCCAAAATCAAATGCCGGGGACAAGGCATGACTGCCAGCAAGGACATCGAGGACAGCTCTGCACCGCTGATTGAACATCTGGCGGAACTGCGCACGCGGCTCATTCATTCGGTCGTGGCCTTTATCATCGGCATGGTGATCTGTTTCACCGTGGCGACGCCGATCTTCAATTTCCTGACCGAGCCGCTGTGTACCGTGCTTGCCGAGCGCGGTCAGGATTGCGACCTGATCTTCATCAGCCCGCAAGAGGGCTTTTTCGTTGCCATCAAGGTTTCGCTGCTCGGCGGCTTTATCCTGGCCTTTCCCTATATCGCCAATCAGATGTGGCGGTTCGTGGCACCGGGGCTCTATAAATCCGAAAAGGGCGCGTTCCTGCCGTTTCTGGTGGCCTCGCCCTTCATGTTCATTCTCGGCGCGTCCTTTGCGTTTTATGTTGTCACGCCGCTGGCCTATGACTTTTTCCTCGGGTTCCAGCAATTTGGCGGGGCGGGCGAAGCGGTTGAAGGCGGCACCGGCGCCGCGCCGCTGTCGGTGGTGTTTCAGGGCTCTGCCCAGGAATATCTTAACCTTACGATCAAGTTCATCGTCGCCTTCTGGCTTTACTTTCAGCTTCCGGTGCTGTTGACCCTG
>NZ_CAJXIP010000079.1 GCF_913054395.1 uncultured Roseovarius sp. | reverse complement strand
GACCGTCCTCAATGCCGCCGCGGCCATGCCCGACGGCTACAAGGCCGTCGTGCTGCAGGGCTCGAGCACCGGTGCGCCCTTCGCCCGCGAAGGCGATACCAGCTGGCCGCGCAACCTGGCCGTGGTCTTCTCGAAATTCGACGAATTCTCCCAGACCATGTGGGGCGTGCCCACTGCCCAGGGCGTGACCACCAGCCCCAAGCTGCAGACCGTCTTCGGCACCACCGATGGGACCATCATCACATTTCCCGCCAGCGGCACCGGTGGCTGGGAGGCAGCGATTTCCAACACGCTCAGCCCCGGCGACAAGGTTCTTGTGGCACGCTATGGCATGTTCAGTCACCGCTGGATCGACATGTGCCAGCGTCACGGGCTTGACGTTCAGATCATCGAATGCCCCTGGGGCGGCGGTGCGCCCGCGGACAGGTTTCAAGAGGCGCTGAGCGCCGACACCGATCACGCCATCAAGGCGGTTCTGGTCACCCATAACGAGACCGCGACAGGCGTGAAATCCGATATTGCCGCTGTGCGCCGTGCGATGAATGCCACCAACCACCCGGCGATGATGTTCGTCGATTGCGTCAGCTCGCTTGGCTCGATGGAGTTCCGGATGGACGACTGGGGCGTTGATGTTGCCGTGTCTGGCTCGCAAAAGGGGTTCATGCTGGCGACCGGCATGGCGATCCTTGCGGTCAGTCCCAAGGCGATTGCCGCGATGGACACCGCCAAGCTGCCGCGTACCTTCTTTGACTTCCGCGACATGATGAGTGCGAATGCAGCGGGCGGATATCCCTATACGCCGCCGTTGCAGCTGATCTACGGCATGGCTGAAAGTCTCAAGATGCTGTTCGAGGAAGGGCTTGATAACGTTTATGCCCGCCATCATCGTCTTGCGACCGGTGTGCGCCGCGCGGTTGATGCCTGGGGCCTCAAGCTTGTGGCGCAAAGCCCGGATCTTTATTCCGATACGGTCAGCGCTGTCTTCGTGCCCGAAGGCTTCGACAGCAATGCCCTGATAGAGCATGTCTTTGCCACCTATGGTGTCAGCTTTGGCATCGGCATGGGCGAGATGAACGGCCGCGCCTTTCGGATCGGCCACCTCGGAAGCCTGACCGACACGATGGTTCTGTCGGGTCTTGCCACGATCGAGATGGCGATGGCCGATCTGAACTATCCCGTTAAGCTGGGCAGTGGCGTTGTCGCGGCGCAGGAATATTTCCGCGCCACCACCGCACCGGCCCTGGCCAAAGCCGCCTGAAGGAGAGACCGGAATGCTTGATATCAAAACGGCGAGCCAGCTTACGATTGACGACATGCTGGCGGCGCGCGAACGCATCGCGCCCTATATCCACCGCACGCCGGTTCTGACCTCGTCTTATCTCAATGATCTGACCGGGGCAGAGCTGTTCTTTAAGTGCGAGAACTTTCAAAAGGCCGGGGCGTTCAAGGTGCGCGGGGCCTCGAACGCGGTCTTTGGCCTGAGCGAAGAGATGGCCAAGCGCGGCGTCGCCACGCATAGTTCCGGCAATCACGCGCTTAGCCTGAGTTATGCCGCCGGGCGTCGCGGCATTCCCTGTCACGTGGTCATGCCCCGTACTGCCCCCGAGGCGAAAAAGGCCGCCGTTCGCGGTTATGGCGGCATCATCACCGAATGCGAGCCCTCGACTACGAGTCGCGAAGAGGTGTTTGCCCGTGTGCAGGCCGAAACCGGTGCCGAATTCGTGCATCCCTATAACGATCTGCGGGTCATCGCGGGGCAGGCGACCTGTTCGGCGGAACTGCTTGAGCAGACCGAGGGCCTTGATGCGGTGATCGCGCCGATTGGCGGCGGTGGCATGGTGTCGGGCACCTGCCTGACGCTCAGCAACCTTGCGCCGGACGTCAAGATTTACGCCGCAGAGCCGGAACAGGCCGATGACGCCTGCCGCAGCTTCAAGGCGGGTCATATCATCGCGGATGACGCGCCGGTGACGGTGGCGGATGGCCTCAAGGTGCCGCTCAAGGAGAACACCTGGCATTTCGTGTCGCACAACGTGACCGATATCCTGACCGCGAGCGAGCAGGAAATCATCGACGCGATGAAGCTGACCTGGCAGCGCATGAAGATCGTGATTGAGGCAAGCTGTGCTGTGCCGCTGGCCACGATTCTGAAGAACCGCGAGACCTTTGCCGGCAAACGCGTCGGCGTGATTATCACCGGTGGCAATGTCGATCTCGACACGCTTCCCTGGATCAAGTGAGGATACTGAAATGAACAAGCCTGTGACATTTGACGATCTCGAAGTCGGCTATGACGTGCCCGCCCTGCCGGGCATGGACGAGGCCGATATCCAGACGCCTTGCCTTGTGCTGGACCTCGACGCGCTAGAGCGCAACATCAAGAAAATGGGCGATTTCGCCAAATCCCACGGCATGCGTCACCGGGTTCATGGCAAGATGCACAAATCGGTCGACGTGGCCCTGTTGCAGGAGCGCCTTGGCGGGTCTTGCGGGGTCTGCTGTCAGAAGGTGTCAGAGGCAGAGGTGTTTGCCCGCGGCGGCATCAAGGATGTGCTGGTTTCCAACCAGGTGCGCCAGCCCGAAAAGATCGACCGCCTTGCCCGCATGCCCAAACTTGGCGCGCGCACCATCTGTTGTGTCGATGATATCGACAACGTGGCCGAACTTTCGGCCGCCGCGCAAAAGCATGGCACACAGATCGAATGCCTTGTCGAGATCGACGTTGGGGCGGGCCGCTGTGGCGTGCAATTTGGTCAGCCGGTGGTCGAGCTTGCCAAGGCGATCGAGGCCGCGCCGGGCCTGAAATATGCCGGTATCCAGGCCTATCAAGGCGCGATGCAGCACTTGGATTCATACGATGACCGCAAGGCCAAGACCGACATCGCAATTCAGCAAGTGTCTGATACACTCGATCTTCTAAAGGCAGAAGGCATCGAGAGCGATATCGTCGGCGGCGGCGGTACCGGATCCTATTACTTTGAATCGGCTTCGGGCGTGTTCAACGAACTTCAGTGTGGCTCTTACGCCTTCATGGATGCCGATTACGGTCGTATCCTTGACAAGGACGGCAAGCGGATTGACCAGGGCGAGTGGGAGAACGCGCTGTTTATCCTGACCTCTGTCATGAGCCACGCCAAGGCCGACAAGGCGATTGTCGATGCCGGCCTCAAGGCGCAGTCGGTCGATAGTGGTCTGCCGACCATCTATGGCCGCGATGACGTGGAATATGTCAAATGCTCGGACGAGCATGGCGTGGTGTCCGATCCCAAGGGGGTGCTCAAGGTCAATGACAAGCTGCGCCTTGTGCCGGGTCACTGCGATCCGACCTGCAACGTGCACGATTGGTATGTCGGCGTGCGGAATGGCAAGGTTGAAACCCTCTGGCCGGTCTCGGCACGCGGCAAGGCATATTAAGACCCCGACCCCGGACAACAAGGGCGGCCCGCCGGGTGTGGGCCGCCGCTATCAAACCAGAATACTGTTGGAGAAGAACCAGATGAGCGCCAATACCGATGACGGGCTGTTGATTGTCAGCGAAGAGATTTGCGAACAGGTCATTCGCCGCCCCGACGCCTTTTCGGCCGTCGAGGCCGTGTTCGGCGCGATGGCGCGCGGTGATGCCTATAACTTTCCGGTGGTCCGCGAGGCGATTGGCCATGCCGATGCCCTGTATGGCTTCAAATCGGGCTTTGACCGCGCCGGCATGGTTCTTGGCGTCAAGGCGGGGGGCTATTGGCCGGGTAATATGGCCAAGGGCCTGACCAATCACCAATCGACGGTCTGCCTGTTTGATCCCGATACCGGGCGCTTGACGGCGCTTGTTGGCGGCAACTACCTGACGGCGCTGCGCACGGCTGCCTCTTCTGCGGTGTCGATTGCGCATCTGGCACGCAAGGACGCACGCGTACTTGGCATGGTCGGCGCCGGTCATCAATCGACGTTCCAGTTGCGTGCCGCCGCCGAGCAGCGCGATTTCGAGCGTGTCGTCGCCTGGAACCCGCACCCTGACATGCTGCCGCGTCTGGCGGCCGTGGCTGAAGAGCTTGGCCTTGCCTTCGAGGCGGTCACGCCCGAGGAACTTGGCGCAGAGGCCGATGTGATCATCACCATCACAAGTGCGTTCGAGCCGCTGATCATGGCCGATTGGATCAAGCCGGGCACGCATATCGCCTGTATGGGGACCGATACCAAGGGCAAGCAAGAGGTCGATCCGGCGCTGTTCAAATCCGCCACTGTCTTTGCCGATGAGATCGCGCAATCCATCACCATCGGCGAGGCACAGCATGCGATCGCCAGTGGCCTTGTCGGCGAACGTGATCTGACGGCGATTGGCGCGGTGATCAATGGCACCCATCCGGGCCGCCGCAGCGCCGAAGAGATCACGCTTTTCGACGGAACCGGCGTCGGGCTCCAGGATCTGGCGGTGGCCTCGGTTGCGGCACGGCTGGCGCGCGAACAGGGATTGGTGACGCCAGTCGCCCTTTGAGGGGCGCGGCGGGGGCGGTGCGCCGCCCCTAAACCTGCTCAAAAGGGCGCAGGCTGTCGCGGAAGATTTCCATGAATTCCAGCGTGATCATCGAAGGGTGCTTGTGCAGCGGGCGCACAAGCGCAAGGCGGTGTGCCACTGCGGGCGCAAAGGGGCGGAACGCAAGCCCACGCCCCGCATATCCCGCCGCATCCAGCTCGCTTATCACCGACAGGCCGACGCGGCGCAGAACCAGTTCGCAGGCGGCGGTGAACTGTCGTGTCTCGACGATCGAATTCATCTCGATGCCTTGCGACAGGAACGCCTCTGTCAACTCGCGGTAAAATGCGGAATCGCGGCGGGTGTGTATAAGCCGCTCGTCCGCAAGATCGGCGGGGGTGATCACCTCGCGCGCCAAAAGCGGATGATCTTCGGGCATGATACAGACCGAGCGCACCAAGATCGTCTCGCTGGTGACCGCCGGGTGAGCGTCGAAATTGTCGGTGATCGCGACATCATATTGCTCGCCGACAATCCATTCCAGAATGCGTTCGGGGCGGTCGGGCTCTATCGTGGCGGTGACGCCGGGGCGATCCGACAGGAACCGGGCGAGAATTTCGGGCAGATGGCTCGTCGCGAACCCCGGCAGGCAGGCGATGCGCAGATGCCCCGCCTTGCGATCGGTCAAATGGCGGCTCACCTCGCCGATATGATCGAGCATTTCCAGAAGGCGATGGATATCGGGCAGCAAAAATCGCGCCTCTTGCGTCGGGATAAGACGGCCGCCGCGACGGTCAAAAAGCTGAAAGCCGACCTCGGTCGCAAGATCGGACAAGAGGCGGCTTACGGCGGGTTGCGAGATGCCCAGGACGTCTGCGGCGCGGGTCATCGACCCGGTTTCGGCAACACATTCAAGTGCTTCCAGCTGTCGCAGACGCAGACGGGTCGGCATGATCGAGGCTTTCCTAGGTTCCCGCAGTATATGACAATAATATGATATTATAAATAGGCCAAGAAAAGTGGTGTTGCGTTATGTCGGTTTCCGTGTAGCGTGTGCCCTGTTCTAACATCGCGGCGGACCGCGCAAGGCGGTCTGCCATGTCACCTGGGAGGAAGACATGCATAAGACTGCCTTTGGCGCATTGCTCGCCGGAACCACGATGCTGTCGCCGATGGCGGCCATGGCGCAAACCGACATTCAATTCTGGCATGCCTTTACCGGCCGCCTTGGCGAATTGGTCGCGGCACAGGTCGAGACATTCAACAGCAGCCAGAGCGACTATCACGTGACGGCGACCCACAAGGGGAACTATTCGGAAACCCTGAATGCGGGCATCGCCGCGTTCCGGGCTGGCGAACAGCCGCAGATCCTTATGGTCTTCGAGGTCGGCACCGCCACGATGATGTCGGCCAAGGGCGCGATCAAGCCGGTCCATGAGGTGATGGCCGATGCAGGTGCAGATTTTGACCCTGATGCCTATATCGGTTCGGTCAAAGGCTATTACACGTCGACCGACGGGCAGATGCTTTCGCTGCCGTTCAACTCGTCCACGCCGGTTTTGTGGGTCAACCGCGACGCGCTTGCCGGGGCGGGGATCGACCCGGATACCGATCTGTCGACCTGGCAGAATGTGGATGCGACCCTGGACAAGCTGAAAGACGCAGGCCACGACTGCCCGCTGACCACCGCCTGGCAAAGCTGGATCCACCTTGAAAACCTCTCGGCCTATCATGACGTGCCGTTTGCCACCAAGGATAACGGGTTCGCCGGTCTCGATACCGAGCTTGCCCTGAACGGCCCGGTGCAGGTGCGGCACATCGCGCAGATGGGCGAATGGGCAGGCGAGGGCAAGTTCATCTATGCCGGGCGACGCAACGAGGGCGGCGCCAATTTCCGTGCCGGGGAATGTGCGCTCTTTACCGAAAGCTCTGCGGGTTATGCCGGGATCAAGGCCGAGGCACAGTTCGATTTCGACGTGCGCCCCCTGCCTTATTGGGACGGGGTGGATGGCGCGCCGCAGAATACCATCATCGGCGGCGCATCCCTCTGGGTGATGGAAGGGCATGAGGCCGAGGAATACAAAGCCGTCGCCGCGTTCCTGAATTTCCTCTCGTCGACAGAGGTTCAGGCAAAGTGGCATCAGGATACCGGGTATCTGCCGATCACGATCGCGGCCGGTGAAAAGACCCGCGCCGACGGGTTTTACGCGGCCAACCCCGGCACCGATGTGGCGGTGATCCAGATGACGGCGAAACAGCCGACGGCAAATTCCAAGGGGCTTCGCCTTGGCTCGTTTGATCAGATTCGCGGTATCATCGACGAAGAGCTGGAGGCGGTCTGGTCCGACGACAAGGATGCGCAGGCGGCGCTTGACAGCGCGGCGACGCGCGGCAATCAGCTGTTGCGCCGTTTCGAGCAGGCCAACCGCTAAACGCCTGTGATCGGGCCGGGATTCGTCCCGGCCCTTTTGACCCAAGGGGCCGATCATGGAAAAACGCGTCACCTTCAAAGGCTGGCTGTTGCCGCTCTGCCTGATTGCGCCGCAGGTGGTCATCTCGGCGGTGTTTTTCTTTTACCCGGCGGGGCAGGCGGTCTGGCAATCGCTGTTCATTCCAGACCCGTTCGGATTGTCGTCGCGTTTCGTTGGCCTGGGCAATTTCGAATACCTTCTGGGCGATCCCTATTACCGAAGCGCCTTTGTCACCACGGCGATCTTTTCGACGCTGGTCACGCTGACCGCCATGGTGCCCGCGCTGTTTCTGGCGGTGCTTGCCGACAGGCTTGTAAAGTCGGCGGGGGTTTATCGCACGCTTCTGATCTGGCCCTATGCGGTGGCGCCTGCGGTGGCGGGGGTGCTGTGGCTGTTCATGTTCAACACCCGTGTCGGGGTGGTGGCCTGGTATCTTGGGCAATTGGGCTATGACTGGAACCACGTGTTGAACGAAGGCGAGGCGATGGGCCTTGTGGTTGTCGCCTCAAGCTGGGGGCGGATCAGCTATAACTTCCTGTTCTTCTTTGCCGCGCTTCAGGCGGTGCCGCGCTCGATCATCGAGGCGGCGGCAATTGATGGCGCGCGCTTTTGGCGGCGGTTCTTCACCATTGTTTTGCCGCTTCTGTCGCCTACCACGTTTTTCCTTTTGGTGGTCAACGTCGTCTATGCCTTTTTCGAGACCTTTGGCGTGATACATACCATCACCAGCGGCGGGCCGCAGCAGGCCACGACGATCCTTGTCTACAAGGTGTTTTCCGACGGCTTTGTCGGTCAGGATCTCGGATCGTCCGCCGCGCAATCGGTGATCCTGCTGGTGGTTGTGGGACTGTTGACCGTGGTGCAGTTCAAATTTGTCGAGAAACGGGTGCATTACTGATGGCGCGCGAGGTCACAGGCATGGTCGAGCGGCGCGGCATGGGCCTTTGGTTCACGCATCTGCTGATGATCGCCGGGGTGCTGGTGATCTTCTTTCCGATCTGGCTTGCCTTTGTCGCCTCGACCGTCACCCAACCCGAGATCGTGCAGCCGCCGATGCCGCTCTGGCCGGGGGACAGGTTCATCGAGAACTATACCGCCGCGCTTTTCTCGGGGGTGAACGTGCCGGTGCTGACCATGCTGGCCAACTCGATGGTGATGGCCATCGGCATCGCGGTTGGCAAGATCGTCATCTCGCTTCTGTCGGCCTTTGCCATCGTCTATTTCCGCTTTCCGGGGCGCAATATCTTCTTCTGGCTGATCTTCCTTACCCTGATGCTACCGGTCGAGGTGCGGATCGTGCCCACCTACGAGGTGATCGCGGGCTTTGGTATGCTCAATAGCTATTCCGGCCTGATCTTTCCGCTCATCGCCTCGGCAACGGCGACTTTCCTGTTCCGTCAGTTCTTTCTGACCGTGCCGGATGAGCTGGCCGAGGCGGCGCGGGTCGATGGCGCGCGTCCGATGCGGTTTTTCTGGGATATCCTCTTGCCGATGAGCCGCACCAACATCGCGGCGCTCTTCGTGATCCTGTTCATCTATGGCTGGAACCAATACCTCTGGCCGCTTCTGATCACCACCGATCCGTCGATGAACACTATCGTGATGGGCATCAAGCAGATGTTCCCGAGCGGCGATGACGTGGCCGACTGGCCGGTGATCATGGCCACCTCGATCCTTGCAATGGTGCCGCCGGTGGTGGTGGTCATCTCGATGCAGAAACTCTTTATCCGCGGGCTTGTGGACAGCGAGAAATAGACGACATGGCAACTGTAGACCTCGACAATATCAAAAAGCGCTTTGGCAATACCGAGGTGATCAAGGGCGTGAGCCTGAGTGTGCAGGACGGCGAATTCATTGTCATCGTCGGCCCTTCGGGCTGTGGCAAGTCAACGCTTTTGCGCATGGTTGCCGGGCTTGAAACGATCAGTGAGGGTGAATTGCGCATCAATGGTCAGCGCGCCAATGAGCGCGAGCCGATGGATCGCGATATCGCCATGGTGTTCCAGAATTACGCGCTCTACCCGCATATGAGCGTGGCCCAGAACATGGGCTATGGCCTCAAGATCGCAGGGTTGCCCAAACCCGAGATCGCCGCCAAGGTCGCTGAGGCCGCCAAGCTGTTGCAGCTGACCGACCTGCTGGATCGCAAGCCGAAACAGCTTTCGGGCGGTCAGCGTCAGCGCGTTGCCATGGGCCGCGCCATCGTGCGTGCGCCCTCGGTGTTTCTGTTTGATGAACCGCTGTCGAATCTCGATGCCAAGCTACGCGTTCAGATGCGTCTTGAGATCAGGGAATTGCAGTCAAAGCTTGGCATTACCTCGCTTTACGTGACCCACGATCAGGTCGAGGCGATGACCATGGCCGACCGGATGATCGTGATGAATGCCGGGGTGGCCGAACAGATCGGCACGCCGCTCGATGTCTACGAGCGCCCCGAGACATTGTTCGCGGCACAGTTCATTGGCAGCCCCTCGATGAATGTCATCGAGGCCGAGGCGCGCGACGGAATGCTTCACTTTGCCGATATCACCCTTCCGGCGCCATCGGGGATCACCGGCCCTGTCATGCTTGGGGTGCGCCCCGAGCATCTTGCGCCGGATCCCGAAGGGCCGATCGAAATGCAGGTCCTGCTCGCCGAACCCTTGGGCGCGAATACTTTGCTGCATGGCAGGCTGACCTCGGGGGCGGGCTTTACCGCAAGCCTGCCGGGCGTGCATCGGGTGGCACCGGGCGAGGGGGCGCTGCGCCTCTCGATTGAGGCGGGTAACATGCATCTCTTTGACGCAAAGACCGGGCGGCGGATTGGTTAGTCTGCCGATGCGTCCTCTGCCGCTTCGATTCTTTCGCGCATTTCATCGCTTTCATAGGTTGCCCAGGGCCGGTCGGTGGCGGTGGGCGGCAGGTCGCTTGCCTTGCGGTTCAGGTGCAGGTGCGTCTTGGCGAGGAAGTTGCCGGTGACCGGCGCGGTCAGGAACAGGAACAGCGTGATCATCAGCTCGTGAAACGAGAAGGTTCCGTTGACGAAATGCATGTAGAGCATCGACGCCACAAGCGCGCCGCCTACGCCGAGGGTGGTGGCCTTGGTCGGCGCATGCAGGCGCATCATCGGATCGGGCAGTTTGATAAGCCCGAAAGAGCCGACCAGCCCAAAGACGCCACTGATCACCAGACAGGCCGAAATCAGAATTTCTATGATCATCGCTCTGCCTCTTATTCGATAATGTCGCCACGCAGCAGGAAGCGCGTGAAGGACACGGTTGAGATAAAGCCGGTCATGGCAATGATCATCGAAGCCTCGAAATAGACGGTCGTGCCTTCGAGGATGCCAAACAGCGCCAAAAGCGCGATGGCGTTCACCACCAAGGTGTCGAGCGCCAGAATGCGGTCGCCGGGGCCGGGGGACTGGATGATGCGATAGATATTCATCAGCAAGGCCAGCCCATAACAGGTAAAGGCGAACAGGAGGGCATATTCGATCATTCGAAAATCTCCTTCAGGCGGCGTTCATAGCGGTTCTTGATGTCGTCGCGGACCGCATCCGGGTCAGGGGCATCAAGGCAATGCACCAACAGGCTGCGGCCATCTGCGGACAGGTCGCTGGATATCGTGCCGGGGGTCATGGTGATGGTGCCCGCCAGCACGGTAATCGCCTCGGGGGTGCGCAGTTCAAGCGGGATGCTGATCCAGGCCGGCTTGATGGTCGGGTTGGCCTTGAACAGGATGATATAAGCCACCTGAAAATTGGCCACGATGATATCCCAGATCACCAAAAGCACATAGGCCACGATGCCTGGCACACTCGTGAGGCGCGGGCGGTTGGGCCAGTAGGGCGAGGTGATGACCGGAATGATCAGCCCCAGAATCCCCCCCAGCACCAGATTGCCAAGGGTCAGTTTGTTCACCAGCATCTGCCAGACCACGATCAGCGTCAGGGTCAGCAATGGATGGGGCAGGATCTTGCGCAGCATCTTGGGCCCTCCCTCAGCGTTGGCCGAGAACGGCATTGATATAGCCGCTCGGGGTGTGAATTTGATCCGCCGTGGCCTCGACAAAGCCGGTCACGGGGCCTGCAAAGACCGACAGGGCGGTGATGCCTGCCAGCAGGATAAAGCTCGCCACCAGCGGCAGGGCCGCGGCGCGCGGTGTCGTGGCGGGCGCGGCGTCGGTCTCGGGCTCGTCGGTGGGCGGTTCGGCGGGCACGGTTTTCCAGAAGACGATGCTACCGGCCTGGGCAAAGCCAAGGATGCCCACGAGGGAGGTGATCAGGATCACCGACCAGATAAGCCAGACCTGCGGCATGTCGCGCACCGCATCGAGGATCAGAAGTTTGCCGATAAAGCCCGACAGCGGCGGCATCCCGGCGCTGGCAATCGCAGCACCAAAGAACAGGGCCGCAACAAGCCCTTGCTGCGCCATGCGCGGGGCGGGTATCAGCGCGCCGCGTGCCTCGCCGCGTTGCATGCGCACCAGATCGACCACCAGAAACAACAGCGCACCGGCAAGGGTGGAATGGATCATGTAATAGATTGCCGCGACGGTTGTCTCTGGGCGAAAGCCGGAAATGGCAATCAACAGCGTCCCCATGGATGCAATCGCCGCAAAGGCCGCCAGCCGCCCAAGCCGCCTGGCGCCCAGGATACCGATCATCCCCACCGCCAGCGTTACCAGCGCCGCGAACAGGATCAGAGGCGCAATGATATCGGCGGTCGCGCCAAGTTCCGGCCCAAAGACAAGCGTATACATCCGCAGGATCGCATAGGCGCCGACCTTGGTCATGACGGCAAACAGCGCCGCCACCGGGGCCGGGGCCTCGGCATAGGTTTCCGGCAGCCAGAAGTGCAGCGGCAAAAGCGCGGCCTTGATGGCAAATACCAGCAGCAGCAGCACCGCGCCGACCCGTAACAACCCGCTGTCACCCACCGGGATATCCGCCGCCCGCTCGGCCAAGTCGGCCATGTTGAGCGTGCCGGTCACCGCATAAAGCGTGCCAAGCGCGAACAGGAACAGGGTCGAGCCAAGCAGGTTGTAGATCACGTATTGCACACCCGCCCGCAGGCGCCGCCGCCCGCCGCCATGGATCATCAGGCCATAAGAGGCAATCAGCAGAACCTCGAAAAACACGAAGAGGTTAAAGGCGTCGCCGGTCAGGAAGGCGCCGAAAATCCCCATCAGCTGAAACTGGTAAAGCGCGTGGAAATTATTGCCGCGCTGATCCCAGCCGCTGCCGGTGGCATAAAGCAGCACCACCAGCGCAAGCGCCGCCGTGATAAGCACCATGAGCGCCGACAGGCGGTCGAGCACAAGAACGATGCCAAAGGGCGCGGGCCAATTGCCAAGCTCGTAGACCTCGATGCGGCCGGTCGCGGCAACTGCCGTCAGGCCAAGCGCAATCATCAAAAGCGCGATACAGCTTGCGAGCGAAAAGACCCGTTGCAAGCTTGGGTGAAAGCGCAATGTCAGCGTGATGACCGAGGCCATGACGGCTGGCAGGACAACGGGCGCGATGATCCAGTGGTTCATGCCTCGCCCTCCTGCTCGGCGGGGGTGTCGGCGGTGATGTTGACGGTATCGCTGCGCGACGACAGGTAAGAGCCAAGCGCCATGATCACGATCACGGCGGTCATCCCGAAGGAGATCACGATCGCCGTCAGCACAAGCGCCTGCGGCAGGGGATCTGTATAGGTTTCAACCCCATCGCGCAGAACAGGCGGCGCATTGACCACCAGCCGCCCGGTGGCGAACAAAAACAGGTTCACTGCATAGCTGAGCAGTGAAATGCCGATGATCACCGGAAAGCTGCGCAGCCGCAGCATCAGATAGATGCCCGCCGCGCTCAGCCCGCCAATCGCACTTGCCAGTAGCATTTCCATGTTACTTGCCTCCCTCGTCCTGGCCGTCCGCATCCGTGCGGGCCGGGTTGATATCCATCGGGAAGATGTTGACGGTCTCGCCTGCCCGGCGTGCCATGCTTGAGAGGCTGTTGAGGGCCAGCATCACCGCACCGACCACGGTCAGGAACACGCCGGTGTCAAACGCCATCGCGGTGGCCCACTCGAATTTCTCAAGCGGCGGTAATTTGATATAGCCATAAGCACTTGTCAGGAACGGCTTGCCCGCAAGCCAGGCGCCAAGTCCGGTCAGGCTTGCGATCAGAACGCCGACACCGATGGTGGCATGATAGGTCACCCGCTGGCGCGACTCGGCCCAGGCAAAACCCGAGGCCATATATTGCATCAGGAAGGCAATCGCCACGATCAGCCCGGCAATGAACCCGCCGCCCGGCTCGTTATGGCCGCGCAGGAAGATATAGGCGCCAACCATGAGCGCAATCGGCATCATGACCCGTGTTGCCACAACCATCATAAGCGGGTGACGATCGCCCGCCTCGCGGTATTTGGCCTGGTCCCAATTGGCAAGCCAGCGCCCGCCAGCCCCCTTGAGCACGGTATCGGTCAGCGCAAAGATCACCAGCGCCGCAATCCCGAGCACGATGATCTCGCCGTAGGTATCAAAGCCCCGGAAGTCGACAAGGATCACGTTGACCACATTGTTGCCGCCGCCGCCCTTGTAGGAATTGGCGAGGTGATAGGCCGAGATGCTTTCAAAGGCGAAATCGCTGATCAGGATGGCATAGGTCAGACCGGCCACCGCAACCCCGCCGCCAACGGCGATAAGCGCGTCGCGCATCCGGCGCGCCGGGCTGCTTTCAACCGGGGTGGTGCGGGGAATGAAGTTCAGCGCCAGCAACAGCAGGATGATTGTCACCACCTCGACCGAAATCTGCGTCAGGGCAAGATCGGGCGCCGAGAAATAGACAAAGCCAAGCGAAACTATCAGCCCGACAATCCCCATCAGCATCAGCGCCAGAAAACGGTTGCGATGGAAGGCCACAAGCCCGACCGTGGCCACGATCAGCAACATCCAGCCAATCGCGGGCAGGGCGGTAATCGGCAGCATTTCGCGCGTTGCGGGAAGGGTTTCGCCACCGACCCAGGCAAACCATCCGGCGGCCAGCACCGTCACCGTAAAGGTCGCGCCATTGCGTGTCAGCGCGCCATTGTGCACGCCGTTGGTGAAGGCGCGGCTTGCATGGGTGGCGGCGCGGGTGACGGCGTCAAACATCGTCTTGGCCTCGGGGCGCGGGGTTGCCAGCCAAAGCCGCATCAATGGCGCATGCAGCGCCAGAAGGATCGCACCGCCAAGAACTGCCGCTGCCGACATGAACAGGGCAGGGGTGATGCCATGCCATATTTTCAGGTGAAACTCGGGCAATGCACCGCCAGTTACGGCACCCGCACTGGTGCGCACGAGGGGCTCTGCCAGAAACGGCGCAAGGCCGATGGCGACGACCAGCACCACAAGAAACGCAGGGGCGGCCCACATGCCAAAGCCGGGATCATGCGGCTTGGACGGGTAATCATCGCGTACCGGCCCGCCAAAGACATGGACGATATAACGCAGCGAATAGGCCACCGAAAACAGCGCGCCCAAAGTGGCGAGCGCGGGCACGATCCAGTGATTTCCCTGCCAGACAGTGTGCGCGGCTTCTTCAAGCATCATTTCCTTGGACAGGAACCCGTTCAAAAGCGGGATGCCCGCCATCGACAATGCCGCGAAGACGACGATCACAAAGGTGATCGGCATCAGGTGACGCAAGCCGCCAAGGCGCTTGATGTCACGGGTGTGGGTCTCGTGATCGACAATACCCGCCGACATGAAGAGAGCGGCCTTGAAGGTGGCGTGGTTGATGATGTGAAACACCGCCGCGACAGCGGCCATCTTGGTGCCAAAGCCGAGCAGCATGGTGATCAGACCAAGGTGACTGACTGTTGAAAACGCCAGAAGCGCCTTGAGATCGTCCTTGAACAGGGCGATCTTGGCACCGATCAGCATGGTGATCAGGCCGGTGGTGGCCACGATATAGAACCACTCGGGCGTGCCCGCCAGAACCGGCCACATCCGCGCCATCAGGAACAGCCCCGCCTTAACCATCGTGGCCGAGTGCAGATAGGCCGAGACCGGCGTTGGGGCTGCCATGGCGTGCGGCAGCCAGAAATGAAACGGAAACTGCGCCGATTTGGTAAAGCAGCCCAAGAGGATCAGGATCAGCGCCGGCAGATACAGCGGCGAGGCCTGTATCAGATCTTTGTTTTGCAAAATCACGCTCAAGTCATAAGAGCCAGCGATATGGCCGAGGATCATCATGCCGCCAATCATGGCGAGCCCGCCCGATCCCGTCACTGCCAGGGCCATGCGCGCGCCTTGGCGGCCCTCTGGCAGGTGTTTCCAATAGCCAATTAGCAGAAAGGAGGAAAGCGAGGTGAGCTCCCAGAAGACAAGCAAAAGCAATATGTTGTCGGACAAAACGATACCGACCATCGCCCCCTGAAACAGCAGGAGATAGGTGTAGAACTGCCCCATTGGATCTTCGCGTGATAGGTAGAAACGCGCGTAAAGAATGATCAGCAAACCAATCCCGAGGATCATGGTGGCAAAAAGAAAGCCAAGCCCATCAAGAAAGAAATTTGCATTGAGGCCAAGCGCGGGCAGCCAATCGACACCCACCTGGATGATCTCGCCGCGAAACACAGCAGGGGCGTGCAGCATCAGGCCAACAAAGGCAAGGAATGTGGTAAGACCTGCAGCCGAGGCCGAGGCGTTGCGCCCGGCGCGGATAAGCAGAGCGGGGAAAACCGCTCCTAGAAACGGCAGGGCCGCAAT
>NZ_CAJXIP010000078.1 GCF_913054395.1 uncultured Roseovarius sp. | reverse complement strand
CGAGCGCGCCCTGCCGGGGGCCGATGAATTCGGTGCGCGCGACGACCCTCAGTTCTGTCTATCTGGCGATGCGCCACATTTTCCCCGAGGTTCCGATCAGTGCCGGCGCCTTCGAGCCGCTCAGGGTGACGGGCATCAAGGACACCTTTCTGGATGCGCAATATCCACGCCCGGTCTCGGGCTGTGCCGCGGAGGTCAGCCAGCGGATCGCCGAGGCGGTCTTTGCCGCGCTTGTCGGGGCCTTGCCTGGGCGGGTGACGGCGGCGCCCGCCGGGACGAGCGGCAATTTCGCGCTTGGCGGGCATGATCCCGAAAGGAACCGTGATTTCGTGATGTATCAGCTGTCTGGCGGTGGCTATGGCGGTTCTGCGATGGGCGACGGGCTTAGCAACGGGTGCTCGACCATCGGCATATCCAAGGCGCCGCCGGTCGAGATCATGGAACAGACCTTTCCAGTACTTTACCATCGCTATGGCCTGCGCGACGGATCGGGTGGGGCCGGGGAGTATCGCGGCGGGTTCGGGCTTGATTACGAGGTCGAACTGCGCCGCGGCAGCGCGCGGGCGAGCTTTGTTATGGACCATGGCCGGTTTGGCCCGCAGGGCGCACTTGGCGGTGGTGACGGCGCGCCGAACGAGGTGACAGTCTGGCGCGGGGGGGTGCCCTATACGCCCGAACATCTGTCAAAGGAGCAGGATATCCCGCTTGCCCCCGGTGATCGCGTCCATGTGCGCACGCCCGGCGGTGGCGGCTATGGCAACCCGATGGCGCGCGATCCGGACGCGGTGGCCGAGGATGTGCGCCTTGGCCGCTATACGCCCGAACAGGCGCTTGCGCTGTTCGGGGTCGTTCTTGCCGATGGTGCGGTGGACAAGGTGGCCACACAGGGTGAGCGCAGGGCGCGGTCTAGCTTTCCAGACGGACCGCCTTGACGACGCTTTGCATCACCCGGTCAAGAAGGGCCGGATCAAGCGCCTCTGCCATCACGCGAATAAGCGGTTCCGTGCCCGATTCACGGATCAGCAGCCGCCCGTCGCCGCCCAGTTCCTTTTCCGCGCCCGCAATTGCGGCCTGAACGGCATCGGTCTTGAGCGGTGCCTTGCCCTTGGCAAAGCGCACGTTGATCAACTGTTGCGGCACCGGGTCGAACACCTGCACGAGGTCGCTGGCCTTTTGCCCGGTTTCCACCATCGCCGCGAGAAATTGCAGCGCGCCGATAAGGCCGTCGCCCGTGGTGGCAAAATCGGTCATCACGATATGGCCGGACTGCTCGCCGCCAAGGTTGTGACCGTTGGCGCGCATTTCCTCGACGACATAGCGATCCCCGACCGAGGTCCGCTTTAGCTCGATCCCCTTCGAATTCAGGTGCCGTTCCAGACCGAGATTGGACATCACCGTGGCGACGAGGGCATTGCCCGCCAGCCGCCCGTCCTGCGCCCAGCGGGTGGCAATCAGGGCCATGAACTGATCGCCATCGGCAATCTTGCCCTGCTCGTCGATCAGCACCACCCGGTCGGCATCGCCATCAAGGCAGATCCCAAGATCTGCGCGGGTTTCAAGCACCTTGCGTGCTGCCGCCTCGGGCTTGGTCGAACCACAGTCGAGGTTGATGTTGTAGCCATCGGGTTCAACCCCCATGGTGATCACCTCGGCACCCAATTCCCAGAGAACCTCGGGGGCGGTGCGATAGGCGGCACCGTTGGCGCAATCCAGAACGATGCGAAGCCCGTCAAGCCGCCTGCGGTTGGGAAAGGTGGTCTTGGCATATTCCACATAGCGTCCGCGCGCGTCGTCGATACGCTTGGCGCGGCCGATGTTTTCCGGCGCGGCGGGGGTGACGCCACTGTCGAGCAGTGCCTCGATCCCGGCCTCGGCCTCATCGCTCAGCTTGAACCCGTCCGGGCCGAACAGCTTGATCCCATTGTCGCTGGCGGGGTTGTGGCTTGCGGAAATCATCACGCCGACGTCGGCGCGCATGCTATGGGTGAGGTATCCGATCGCGGGCGTCGGGACCGGCCCGAGCAGGAAGACGTTCATCCCGGTCGAGGTGAAACCGGCCGTCAGCGCGTATTCGATCATATACCCCGAAAGCCGTGTATCCTTGCCGATCACGACGCGGTGCTCCTGCTTGTCGGCGCGAAAATACCGGCCAGCCGCCGCCCCGAGCCGCAGCGCCATATCCGCCGTCATCGGCCAGCTGTTGGCGCGTCCGCGCACGCCATCGGTGCCAAATAGTTTCTGACCCATCGTCTTGCTCCTGCAGATGCTGCGCAGCGGCCCGCGCCCCGCGTTGTTCAGGCCCTCTTACAATGCCGCAAGCGACCTGTCCAACCACCTGCGGGATCGCCGGGCGGCAAATTCCGTATCATGCCATCGGAATGCCCCGTAAGGTCATGGGTGTTGACTTCACCGCTGATCGGTGCCGCCTTTCAATTGCTGCTCGATCAATGCCACCCAAAAGGACGATCCGGGCACAAGCGCGGCGTCGTTGAAATCATAATCCGCCGAGTGCAACGGATGCGCATGGCCGCCCTCGACCCCGTTCCCCATCAGCACGAATGCCCCCGGCACAGCCGCCGCCATATGGGCGAAATCCTCCGAGAAAAGCTTGGGCGGGCAATCGCCGTCCACCATGTCTGCGATTGTGTGCGCGGCCTCGGTTGCCGCGCGGGCCGCTTGCGGCGCGTTGATGGTCGGCGGAAAAAGCGTGTTGTAGGTGACCGTGCCGGTGACGTCATGGGCGGCGCAGATTCCGTCAACGATCCGGCGCATCGCCACCTCTATCGCGGTATTGGTGGTCGGGGTAAGCGCACGGCAATCGCCGCGCAGCGTGGCACGGCCGGGCAAGACATTGCGCCGCCCGTCGGTGATGAATTCGGTAACCGAAACCACGCCGTTCTGTGCCGGGTCAAGCTTGCGCGCGACGATGGTCTGCAACGCGCTGACGATTTCAGCGCCCACAGTGATCGCATCGACCCCCATATGGGGCAGGGCGGCATGGCCGCCGCGCGCGGCGATGTCGATCTCGAACAGCGATTCCGCAGCGGTGACAGGCCCGGCGCGGGTGGCGAATGTGCCGACCGCCAGCCCCGGAATATTGTGGATGGCATAGACCTCATCCACCGGGAAGCGGTCAAAAAGGCCGTCGGCGATCATTGCCGAGGCGCCTTCGCCGAACTCTTCGTTCGGCTGAAAGATGAACACCGCACGCCCGTTGAAATCACCGCTTTCGGCAAGGTATTTCGCCGCCCCAAGCGCCATCGCCATATGCCCGTCATGACCGCAGGCATGCATCTTGCCGGGGCTGGCCGACCGATGGTCAAACCCATTCGCCTCGGTGATCGGCAGGGCGTCCATATCCGCGCGAACGGCGATGCTGCGCGGGCCATTGCCCTTTTGCAATACGCCGACAACGCCGCTTTGGCCAATCGCGGTATGCACCTCAAGGCCAAACCCCCGCAGCAATTCCGCGACCCGCGCAGCGGTACGGCCAAGATCAAACTCTAGCTCCGGGTGGCGGTGGAAATCATGCCGCCATTCGGTCATCTGCTTATACAGGTGTTCGGTTTTACGCATCGCGCGGCAAGCCCTTTTCCCGCCACCCTGTCGGATTTCGCATTTCCGCTCAAGCCTTATGGTCAATGCCTGCCAATCCTGCGTAAACTCTGCCTGAATGAGACCAGCGGAGAGGCCAGCCATGAAAACCGTCATCGTCACAGGGGCCGCCCGCGGGATCGGCCTTGCCACCACCAAGCAGTTTCTCGATCAGGGCTGGCGCGTGGTCATGGTGGACCGGGACGAACCGGCACTTGAACAGGCAGCGCTTGGGCTTGTGGGTGTCGATCCGGTGATCTGCGACGTGTCCAGGCCCGATCAGGTGGCGCAGATGGCGGCCCATGTCACCGCCACAAGCGAGAGTGTCGATGCGCTTGTCAATAACGCCGGGGTCGCCGATTTCGGCCCGATTGCCGAGACCGATTTCGCACGTTGGCGCACGGTTATGGAAACCAACCTTGATGGTGTGTTCCTGACAAGTCAGGCCCTGCGCGACGCGCTTTGCGCGGCACGCGGTGCAATTGTGAACATCGCTTCGATTTCGGGTTTGCGCGCCTCGACCCTCAGGGTGGCCTATGGCACCTCGAAGGCGGCGGTCAAGCATCTGACACAACAGCAGGCGGCAGAGCTTGGCGAATTCGGCGTGCGCGCCAATTGCGTCTGTCCGGGGCCGGTGGCGACCAAGCTTGCCATGGCCGTGCACAGCCCCGAGATCATCGCCGCCTATCACGACGCCATTCCGCTCAACCGCTATGGCACCGAGGATGAAATCGCCTCGATGATCACCTTCCTTTGCTCGGACAAGGCCAGCTATGTCACCGGCCAGATCATCGCCGTGGATGGCGGGTTCGAGTCGACGGGTATCGGCCTTCCCGCCCTGCGCTAGAGGGCTCGCGGCGCCTTACCAATCGATATGTTTGCCCTGCCTAACTTCGAAGGGCTCGTATCGGTCGCCGTTGACCCAGGCATAACCGCCATCTTCGGTGCGCACCAAAAGATAAGGCGTCCAGCCAGTGCTGCGCCACCAGCTTTCGTATTCGTTGGTGTCCGGATTTGCCCGCCAGCGGCCTTGATCGCTGCGCCCGCCTTCCGCGATATAGGTCGTGGTGCCATCGGCCTCGAAATACTGGTGGTATCGTGTGCCCGACCATGTCCCGACAATCGTGTTGCCGGTCAGCAATGCGGTGATTTCGTCGGCAGCGATTGCCGTGGGGGCCGCCGTCGCAGGCAGGCATGGCCCGAGCGAGGCGGCCAGTATGGCGGCGATGAAACATCTGCGGCGCATGTGCGGTCCTTTTGCCGTTTTCCCCCGTCAGTGTCGCAAATCTTTGGGCGCGGCGCGACTCAAATTCGCAGGGTCTGTGGCCTGACGTCAGGACGGAGCGATCAGGATCGCGCGGAAATCGTTCACATTGGTCAGGGTGGGGCCGGTTACGATCTGATCGCCGATGGCCCCGAAAAACCCATGCGCATCATTTGCGGCAAGTGCCTGTTGCGGATCGCGCCCCGCCGCGCGGGCCTTCATGAGCGTGTCCGGACCGATCACCGCGCCGGCCACCTCTGCCGCCCCATCGACACCATCGGTATCGCAGGCGATCGCGTGAATTCCCGGCGCGCCGTCAAGCGCCAGCGCGAGCGCGAGCGCATATTCCGCATTCGGCCCGCCAACCCCGTCGCCGCGCCGTGTCACGGTCAACTCTCCGCCCGACAGCAAAAGCACCGGCGCGTCCGTCGCGCCAAGCCTTGCCTGTACCTCCAGGGCCTGCGCAGCATGCTGGCGCGCCACCTCGCGCGCCTCACCCTCAAGCGCGTCGCCGAGAACCTGTGCCGTCAGCCCCTGCGCGCGCGCCAGATCGGCGGCGGCGGCAAGGGATTGCGACGGTGCGGCGTAAATCACGTTCTCCACCCTGCTCAGGCGGATGTCGTCCGGCGCGATCGCCCCGCTTTGCCCACCAAGGGCCGCCTTCGCCGCCTCTGGCACCTCGATTCCGTAGCGCTCCAGTATGGCACGGGCATCGGCGGGCGTGCTGGTCTCGCCCACAGTCGGGCCCGATCCGATCTCGGCCGGGTCGTCGCCCGGCACGTCCGAGATCATCAGGGCCGTCAGGCGCGCGGGATAGGCCGCCGCTGCGAGTTGTCCGCCCTTGACCCTGCTCAGATGCTTGCGCACCACGTTCATCTGGCCAATCGGGGCCCCTGATGCCAGAAGGGCGGCGTTCACCGCCTGCTTTTGCGCCAATGTCATCCCGCCCGCGGGCTGCACCAAAAGCGCCGATGCCCCGCCCGAGATCAGAGCAAGCACCATGTCGTTCTCGCCAAGCCCTGCCACCAGATCAAGCATCCGCGCGGTGGCGGCAAGCCCGGCCTCGTCGGGCACCGGATGGGCGGCTTCGACAATCTCGATGCCCTGACAGGGGCGACCATAGCCGTACCGCGTGATCACCAGCCCCTCGCAGGGGCCATAGACCGCCTCGACCGCTTCGGCCATGCGCGCGCTGGCCTTTCCGGCACCGATGACCACGAATCGACCTTCGGGGCGTGGCGGCAGGGCGTCATGCAGGCTCTGCATCGGATCGGCCACCGCCACCGCCCGGTCAAACAGGTCGCGCAAAAGGGCCAGCGGTTCGGCGGGAGCATTCATTTTCATTTCCTCAAAGGCATCTCTTCGGGCGCACCCTAGCGGCCTTGGCTCATGGGCAAAAGGGCCCCTTCGGTCCAAGACGCATTTTCATCTTTCCATAAATACTCCCGCCGGAGGCGTCCCGCCGGAGGCGTCCCGCCGGAGGCGTCCCGCCCTTGCCCGGCACGCGACACTGGTTCAGGGCGCGTTCAGCTTGACAAACAGGGGCGCGCGCGCGACAGACGCGGCCATGATAACAACCTTTCTTCAGGTGGCGATTGGCGGTGCACTCGGCGCCAGCCTGCGCTATGGTGCCACCCTAACGCTGTTGCGCGTGAGCGGGCCGGGCTTTCCCTTGGGCGTGATCACTGTCAATGTTCTGGGCTCTTTCCTGATGGGGGTTTTCATGGTCCTTTCCTTCCACCGCGATCTTGGTCATCTCAATCCGTTTGTGATGACCGGTATCCTTGGCGGTTTCACGACGTTTTCCGCCTTTTCACTTGAGGCCTTTACCCTGTTCGAGCGGGGCGAATTTATTGCGGCGGCGTCTTATGTGCTGCTGTCGGTGGTGCTGTCGCTGGCGGCGCTGGTGCTTGGGGTCTGGCTGGCGCGGATGATCTGGGCATGAGCAGCGTTCAGATATTGACGGTCGCGGTGGATGATGGCGATCAGCGGCTGGATCGCTGGCTGCGGCGCATGTTCCCGCATCTCGGGCAGGTGCAGATCGAAAAGCTCTGTCGCAAGGGCGAATTCCGGGTCGACGGCGGGCGCGTCAAACCGGCAACGCGGCTTGTCGCGGGCCAGCAGGTGCGCATTCCGCCGCTGCCAAGACCGGGCGACAAACCCGAGGTCTATACCTCGAGAATAAGCCCCGCCGACGCGCGCATGATCCAGTCCTGCGTGATTTATCGTGACGATCACATCATTGCGCTGAACAAACCCCCGGGCCTGCCGGTGCAGGGCGGCAGCAAGCAATCGCGCCATGTCGACGGCATGGCCGAGGCGCTGCGCTTTGGGCTCGAGGAAAAGCCCAAACTGGTGCATCGGCTTGACAAGGACACCTCTGGCGTTCTGCTTCTGGCGCGCACGCGCGAGGCCGCGCGTGGCCTGACGGCGGCGTTCCGGCATCGTGCCACGCGCAAGATTTACTGGGCGGCGGTCGCTGGCGTGCCAAGCCCGCGCATGGGCACGATCCGCTATGCACTGGTCAAGGCGCCGGGGCATGGCGCCAAGGGCGAGGGCGAAAAGATGATCTGCGTGCATCCGCGCGATGTCGAGTCCACCCCCGGCGCCAAGGCCGCGACCACCGACTACGCGGTGATCGAGGCCGCAGGCGGGCGCACGTCGTGGATGGCGCTTATCCCGGTGACCGGGCGCACCCATCAGCTTCGCGCGCATATGGCCGAGGTCGGACACCCCATCATCGGCGACGGCAAATATGGCGGCTCGGGGCAGGAGAACCTTGGCGATGGCTGGGGCGCGCAGCTTGGCGGCGACATCAGCCGCAAACTGCACCTGCATGCCCGCTCGCTGACCATCGAGCACCCGGTGACCCGTGCCATCCTGCATATCACGGCGCCCTTGCCGGACCACATGCAGCGCACCTGGGACATGTTCCAGTGGATCCCGAGCGAGGCCCCCGATGACCCGCTTGAGGATATGGCATGACCGCGCCGCTGCGGCTTATCATCTTTGATGTCGATGGCACGCTGGTCGATAGCCAGGGTGACATCGTGGCGGCGATGACCCAGGCGTTCGAGCGAGCGGATCACCCGGCGCCGGATCACGGGGCGGTACTCGGCATTGTCGGACTGTCGCTTGACGTGGCAATCCCGCGTCTGGCACCGCATTTGCCCGATCAGACCCATGCCGCGATCATTCAGTCCTACAAGGACGCCTATATGGGCCTTCGGGCCCAGTCCGGCGTGGCGGCATCTTCGCCGCTTTATCCGCATGCGCGCGACACGCTTGAGGCGCTTCATGCGGTGCCCGACAACCTGCTTGGCGTGGCCACGGGCAAGTCCATGCGCGGGCTCGACAAGCTTTTGGACGGGCACGGGTTGCGGCATCTTTTCGTCACCCGGCAGGTCAGCGACCACCACCCGTCAAAGCCGCATCCCTCGATGATCGAGACTGCCCTGTCAGAGACCGGTGTCGCGCCCGAAAACGCGGTGATGATCGGCGATACAAGCTTTGACATGGAAATGGCGCGCGCCGCCGGGGTGCCGGGAATCGGCGTGAGCTGGGGCTACCATTCCCCCGAGGCGCTTGGCGCGGCGGTCACGATCCTTGAGGACTTTCGCGCATTGCCGGGCGTGCTTGACCAGCTTTGGAGATAGTCAGATGAGCGCATGGACAGCCAAACGGTTCTGGAAAACCGCAACCTTGGCCGAGGCACCGGGCGGCTTTGCGGTGCATCTTGATGCGCGCCCCGTGCGCACCCCGGCCAAGGCGCCGCTTGTGGTGCCGACCCGTGCCCTTGCACAAGAGATTGCGCGCGAATGGGATGCCCAGGGCGAGCGGATCGACCCCGCGAGCATGCCCTATACCCGGTCGTCCAATGCCGCGATCGACAAGGTGACCCATCAGCATGCCGAAGTGGCCCGGATGATTGCGGATTACGGCGATGCCGATCTTGTCTGTTACCGCGCCGAGGCGCCTGTGGAACTTGTCGCGCGTCAGGCCGAGGCCTGGGACCCGCTCTTGGATTGGGCCGAATCGGTCCTTAACGTAAAACTCCTTCCGGTTGCGGGGGTTGTGCATTCTGCCCAGGATCCGGTGGTGCTTGCGCATCTCCATCATCGGGTGGAAGCACTTGATTCTTGGGCGCTTACCGCCTTTCACGATCTCGTGAGCCTGAGCGGTTCCCTGATCATCGGCTTTGCTGCGCTATACGATTTGCACCCTGCGGAAATGCTCTGGGATCTGTCGCGAATTGACGAAACCTGGCAACAAGAGCAATGGGGTAGCGATGATGAGGCCGTTGCCACCGCGACAAGGAAAGAATCTGACTTTCTGCATGCCAAGCGCTTTTATGATATTTCAAGGGCCTAGCATGAAGGTGCACAAGTTATGGCTTCCGTAGGGGAAACACTTGGTTTTGCCAGTGATTTTCGTGAACTATGACTTGACGTTTCGTGATGAATTCACCCAAACTTGCTGGCACTGAGGGGGCTCGTCCCCCGATACCAGTAGGACAGCGGCCAATGAAGGCCGTACCAACCCCTCTTTAAAGGGGGGACAATCAGGAAGAGGTAAACATGAAAAAAACCGTATTTTTGGGCGCGCTCACACTCGCCGGCCTGGCGGCTGGCGCTGCTGCTGCCGGAACGTTGGATGACGTGAAGGCACGCGGCAAGCTGAACTGTGGCGTGACCACTGGTCTGGTTGGCTTTGCTGCACCCGACGCAAATGGCGTTTGGGAAGGCTTTGACGTTGGCGTTTGCCGCGCCGTTGCCGCCGCCGTTCTTGGCGATGCGACCGCCGTCGAATTCGTGCCGACCACCGGCAAGACCCGCTTTACCGCTCTGGCGTCGGGTGAAATCGACCTGCTGGCGCGTAACACCACCTGGACCTTCTCGCGCGATACCGACCTCAAGTTCGATTTCGTCGGCGTGAACTATTATGACGGTCAGGGCTTTATGGTTCCCAAGGCGCTTGGCGTGACATCGGCCAAGGATCTGAACGGCGCGACCGTTTGTATCCAGACCGGCACCACCACCGAGTTGAACCTTGCGGACTTCTTCCGCAAGAACAACATGGAGTACGAGCCCGTTCCGATCGAAACAAATGCCGAAGGTCAGCAGCAGTACCTTGCAGGTGCCTGCGACACCTACACCACGGATGCGTCGGGCCTTGCCTCGACCCGTGCGGCATTTGAAAATCCGACCGATCACGTCATCCTGCCCGAAATCATCTCGAAAGAGCCGCTTGGCCCGCTCGTGCGCCATGGCGACAACGAATGGGGTGATATCGCACGCTGGACGCTGAACGCTCTGATCGCAGCCGAAGAAATGGGCATCACCAGCGCGAACGTCGCTGAACTCGGCGCAGCCGCTGGCGGCAGCCCGGAAGTGAACCGTATCCTTGGCACCGAGGGCAACCTTGGCGAGATGATCGGTCTTGACGCCCAGTGGGCCATGCGCGCGATTGCCGCTGGCGGTAACTATGGCGAACTGTTCGAAAAGAACATCGGTGAGAAAACCCCGATCGGTCTGGCCCGTGGCCTGAACGCTCAGTGGACCGAAGGCGGTATCCTCTACACACCGCCCTTCCGCTAAAATCCAAACGAAAGAGGGCGCGGACATTCCGCGCCCTCTTTTACGATAAGACCAGTTAAAAATCGACCCACGGCAGGAAATGCCGATAAAAAACCGGGTCGAACAACAGGGAAATCCCAGATGACAACGATGACCGACCCTCCAAAGGCGTCGTTTCAGCTATCTATGCTGATCTACGACACCCGGTATCGCTCTTACACATTTCAATTTATCGCTCTTGCCCTCTTGATCGCGCTCATGGCCTTTTTGGGCGTCAACCTGGTCAAGAACCTTGCCGAGCAAGGCCAGAATATCTCTTATTCGTTCCTTGGCGAGCCGGCAGGCTATGACATCAACCAGCGACCGATTGAATACGATAGCCAATCAAGCCACATGCGCGCCGCTCTGGTGGGGATGATCAACACGTTGATTGTGGCCTTTCTCGGGTGCATCACGGCGACCATCTTTGGCGTGACGGCAGGTATCCTGCGGTTGTCGCCGAACTGGCTCGTGCGCAAGCTGATGGCGATCTATGTCGAGGCGTTCCGCAATGTGCCGGTCCTGATCTGGATCCTGATCATTTTCACCATCATGACGGCCGTCCTGCCGGCCCCGAATGCGTTCCGCGGGGAAAATCCGGCATCGAGCATGTTCCTTGATGCGGCCGCCTTTACCAATCGCGGCGTTTACATCCCCTCGCCGATCTGGGGCAGCGGATCGCTCGTCGTGGTGCTGACGTTCCTCGCGTCGGTGTTCGGTGTGTTTTACTATCGTCGCTATGCCACCAAATTGTTGTACGACACCGGACGGCTTTTGCCGATGGGCTGGCCGTCGCTGGCCATTCTGGTGCTGCCGACGCTGATCATCTTCTTTGCTCTGGGCCAGCCGATCTCACTGGATTACCCGGCGCTCAAGGGATTTAACTTTCAGGGTGGCCTGCATATTCGCGGCTCGCTGATTGCGCTTTGGTTCGCACTTGCGATCTATACCGGCGCCTTTATCGCAGAAAATGTGCGGGCCGGTATTCAGGCCGTTTCGAAAGGCCAGACCGAGGCGGCGGCATCGCTGGGTCTTCGGCCCAAGCGGATCATGAACCTCGTGATCCTGCCGCAGGCGCTTCGGGTAATCATCCCGCCACTGATTTCGCAATACCTCAACCTTACCAAGAACTCGTCGCTGGCCATCGCCGTTGGCTATATGGACCTGACCGGCACGCTTGGGGGGATTACCCTCAATCAAACCGGCCGCGCGATCGAGGCGGTTTTGCTTTTGATGTTGTTCTATCTCACCATCAGCCTTGCCATTTCGGCGGTGATGAACGTGTACAACAACAGCATGAAATTGAAGGAGCGCTGAGCCATGTCACGTGAACAGCTTGGATTTGTGCGCACCGAAATGCTTCCGGAATCGCCGCCCCCCCTTGCGGCGACCGGACTTGTAAAGTGGCTGCGCGAGAACCTTTTCTCGTCCCCCGCCAACAGCCTTTTGACAGTGGTGTCGGTTCTGGTGGTGTACCAGATCGTCACCTCTGCGGCGCCGTGGTTCTTTAACGGCATCTGGGACAGCCCAAGCCTTACGGCCTGTCGCGAGATTCTCGGCGGCAAGGTCGGCGGGTGTTTCGCGGTGCTGACCGAACGCTGGAACCAGTTGCTTTTCGGCTTTAAATACCCCTCCGACCTTTACTGGCGTCCGGGGCTGGCCTTTGTGCTTTTGTTCGTCGCAGCGGCGCCGCTTTTGTTCGGCAAGATATTTCCGCGCAAGATGCTGATCTTTACCGGGCTTTACCCGTTCATCGCCTTCTGGCTTATCTGGGGCGGGCCTGTCTCGACACCGGTTTTTGCCCTGCTTGGCGTTCTGTTCGGCGCCTTCGTCTATAGCAAAATGGTCAAGACCAGTGCCGGTATCGCGGTGATCGTATCCTTTATCGCCGCCCTGGTCTTCTGGATTGCGTCGGGATACCTCTCGGGGCCGTTCGCGAATGTCATGGCGCTTGAGGCGATTCCCTCACGGGATATGGGCGGGTTCATGATCAACCTGATGCTGGGCGTGATCTGTGTGTCGCTGTCGATTCCGCTGGGGATCCTGCTGGCGCTTGGGCGGCAGTCTTCGATGCCGATCATCAAATGGATCTGCGTGGTCTTCATCGAGTTCATTCGCGGCGTGCCTTTGATCACGCTGCTGTTTGTTGCGAATGTCGTGCTGGCGTATTTCCTGCCGCCGGGTACGAATTTTGACCTGATCCTGCGGGTGATCATCATGATCACAATGTTCTCGTCGGCCTATATCGCCGAGGTGATCCGGGGCGGTCTCGCGGCGCTGCCGCGCGGCCAGTACGAGGCCGGTGACAGCCTTGGACTTGATTATGCGCAATCCATGCAGCTTATCATCCTGCCCCAGGCTCTCAAGATCTCGATTCCGGGGATCGTCAACGTGGCGGTGGGCCTGTTCAAGGATACGACACTGGTTTCGGTCATCTCGATGTTCGACATCGTGGGGATGATCCGCGGTCCGATCCTGTCGTCGTCTGAATGGAACGGGGTCTATTGGGAACTGTTCGGCTTTGCCGTCGTCCTGTTCTTCATCACCTGCTACGGCATCTCGCAATATTCTCAGTGGTTGGAGCGTCAGCTCCGGACCGATCATCGTTAAGGAGGTCCAGTTCCATGGCCGCAGAAAAACAAATGAACGTCTCGGACGAGGTTGCTGTCGAGATCAACAAGATGAACAAGTGGTACGGGTCGTTTCACGTGCTGCGCGATATCGACCTGACGGTCTATCAGGGCGAGCGCATCGTGATCGCTGGGCCATCGGGGTCGGGGAAATCGACGCTGATCCGTTGTATCAACGCGCTGGAAGAGCATCAGAAGGGCTCGATCACGGTGGATGGCACGATCCTGTCCAATGACCTCAAGAATATCGACAAGATCCGGTCAGAGGTTGGCATGGTGTTCCAGCACTTCAACCTGTTCCCGCATCTGACGATCCTTGAAAACTGTACCCTGGCGCCGATCTGGGTGCGCAAGACGCCCAAGAAAGAGGCCGAGGAAATCGCGATGCATTTCCTCGAAAAGGTCAAGATCCCCGAGCAGGCCGACAAGTACCCCGGTCAGCTTTCGGGTGGTCAGCAGCAGCGCGTGGCGATTGCCCGCAGCCTGTGCATGCGGCCACGCATCATGCTGTTCGACGAACCCACCTCGGCGCTTGACCCCGAGATGATCTCGGAGGTGCTCGACACCATGATCGAGCTGGCCGAAGAAGGCATGACCATGCTTTGCGTGACCCACGAAATGGGCTTTGCCCGCAAGGTGGCCAATCGCGTGATCTTTATGGATCAGGGTCAGATCGTGGAGCAGAACGAACCGGAAGAGTTCTTCAACAACCCGCAATCCGAGCGGACCAAGTTGTTCCTGAGCCAGATTCTGGGGCATTAAATCAAAATCCGGGTCGTGTTTTCTGACTTGGGATTGAGTATTTTTGCCAAGAAGAAACAGGGGACCGGTTTTGTGCCGGTCCCTTTTTCATGTCAGATCCAGACGGTTTGGCGGGCGCGAAGATGTTGGATGTTCTGGCGAAGGCTGTCGTCAACCGGCCCATGACGCGGCGCGTCGCGCAGGGTTTCGACCAGGTGATCGGCGCGCGCGCCTCTCTGCCGTGTCCAGTGAAGGGCAGCCAGCACCGCGCGGGCGGGTTCGGGCAGGCGAGGGGGAATCTCATACCCGTTGAGCGTGGCCCAGACCCCGGCCCAGAGACGGCCCACCGTCCAGGGATTATAGCCGCCACCGCCCAGCACCAAAAAGCGCGGCGCCATGGTGCGCAACGCGGCCACTGCGGACCAATGGGCATTGTTGGAGAGCATCAGCCGGGCCATCGGATCCTCGGCCACCGCATCGGCCCCGCATTGCAGCACGATCACCTCTGGCCGCATGGCCTGAAGGGCGGGCAGGATGACCTCGTGCAGGGCCATGGCAAAGCCGGTGTCGTTGGTGCCGCGCGCCAGCGGGAGGTTGATCGCCTGACCGCCTGCGCGATCGTCAAGCGTACCGGTGAAGGGCCACCGGCGGGCCTCATGGGTCGAGATCATGAGCACGCGCGGCTCGCCGACAAAGGCCGCTGCAACGCCATCGCAGTGATGTGCGTCGATATCCACATAGGCGATGCGGGTTAGCCCCTGCGCCAGAAACGCCTTGATCGCCAGAACCGGATCGTTGAGGTAGCAAAAGCCGCCCGCGTGATCGGCCATGCCGTGATGGGTGCCGCCGCCGGGGTTATAGATCACGCCGCCGTCGGCCAAAAGCTCTGCGGCGAGCAGAGAGCCCCCCGCAGAGGTTGCGGGGCGGCGGAACATTTCGCCAAATACCGGGTTGGAGAGCGTGCCCAATTGATGGCGTGCACGGGTTTCAGGGGTGACCGCACCCGCGGTTTCGGCGGCTTGCAGAGCAGCGATATAGCGCGGCGTGTGATAGGCCGTCAAAGCGGCCGGTTTGGCGCGCGGGCTATTGATGTATTGCGTCGCCGGCAGCCAGTCCATTGCCCGGCTCAGGTCGGTCACTGTCGGCACGCGCGGGATGCTGAGTGGATGGCGGGGGCCATAGCTGGAGCCGCGATAGATCTCTGATCCTATGAAGCGCGGGGGCTGCATCGCCTGCGCGCGCCTTAGACGAGTTCGCGGGGGATCACGAAAGTCTCGACCTCTCCGGTACCGGGGCGCAGGCCGGCCCAATCCGCGATGTCAAACCGTGCCAGCAGGGTGGCGCCGGTGGGGTAATCGCCAAATCGCTCGTGATCGGGGGGATCGCCCAAAAGCTCCATCGCCAGATCGGCGATGCCTGGGTTATGGCCGAGCATCAGAACGCACTGGCCGGTGGCCGCTTGCAGTTCGGCGAGCATTTCTGGCGGGTCCGCCAGATAGAGCGTACGCAGGATCTCGGGCGTGACCGCCAGGCCCAGAAGCGCACAGGTTTCCTGGGTGCGGACCGCCGAAGAGCACAGGATCTGATCGGGGAGCGTGCCGTGCGCCTTTAACCAGCGCCCAAGAGCCTTGGCGGCGGCCCTGCCGCGCGCGTTCAGCGGGCGGTCATGGTCGCGCTGTCCGGCGCTTCCCCAGTCGGATTTTGCATGCCGCATCAGGATCAGGTGACGTGTCATCGAAAGGCCCTCATGTGAAAGGCGGATTGCGCGGGCTGGCGGCCATAGCTCTGGCTGATAGGACAGGCGCGCCGCGCCGCACAGCCTTGGTCCATACAGTCATTTTCGGGGCGGTCCAGATCATCCTTGCAGCGCGGCACGTCATAGTGGTTGCCCTTGAGGGCATCGACCGGACAGGCGTTGCGACAGGGGCGCGCCGCGCAACTCTTGCAGGGCGAGGGGGCGGTTGCGGGCAGGCTCAGGCGTTCGGCAAAGGCCAAGGCCCCGCGATAGGACACCATAAGCCCGGCGCGGTCATGCACCAGGAGGCCCACGGGCGACGGATGCGCGCGCCCGCTGCGCTTGGCCCAATCGAAAAACGGCTGATAGGGCGGCCCGCCAAAGGGAAAGACGGCCTGTGCGCCAAGCCGCTCTGCGATGTCGCCAATCACGCGCTCGGACCAGCGGTTCATCGGGTCTTCGGCGCCATCGCGATATTCCGGCGAGGCGGTGAAATGCGCCCAAAAGCCCGGCTCGTCAGGGCCGAGAAGGATCAGGCTCTGCATTCCGGGAAGTTCACCGGGCCGCAGGTGCAATGTGCCGAAGGGCGCAAGATGCACGGCGGCGGCCAGGGTGCTTAACCTCTCGGGCATCATTTGTGCCGAAATGGCAGGGTCAGGGACCAGCCAAGCCGTGAGGGGCGGTCATCCTGCCATTGCAAACCGATGGTCATATCGTCATGGCCCCTGGTCGGCTGGGCGATATAGGTGCCGAACATCCGGTCCCAGATCGACAGGGAAAACCCATAGTTGCTATCGTGTTCGGCGCGGATGTCGGAATGGTGGACGCGGTGCATGTCAG
>NZ_CAJXIP010000077.1 GCF_913054395.1 uncultured Roseovarius sp. | reverse complement strand
GGGTATAGCACCTACAGACGTTGTTGTTGCCGATCACTTTGCAGCGCAAATGCCCGAGATGAACCTTTGTTTATCCATAGATTTCAAAGACCTTATCTTCCTGCCATCTCGTGGCATTCCGTTAGAGGAGGTAAAAGAGTTCAAGGAAAAGAGGCGTGCTGAATATGACGCCTTTTGGGATCAGCTGTATGAACTGGGGTCAGACCCCGCAATACTTTGTCGAGCGGATGCGTCTTCTGTACTGAGGCGGAAAATCCAATCCTCTACGGAAAATTTGGCCAAAGTCAGCGAAGAATCGTGGGGAAGAAGGGTCGTTAAAACCTTCAAACTTACATTTACATTCGACCCTGCAACTGCTGCCGCCCTTGCCGCTGCATTTGTGGCTTCGCAGACAACCAACATCCCTCCAGAGACATTGAGTTTGTCCGGTTTGGCAGCGATCCGCGCTTCCATAGATATGCGTCCAAGTGTGCTCTCAGTTAATTCAAAGTCGGCTGCTATGAGTTATTTGTACAGCATTAGAAAGCTCTAAGACTTGCTCTCAATGAGTGGTTCAAGCGCTAGCTGACATTCGCTGCACGACAGAAAACTGGTACTGTGCGCCCTCACCCTGCATTCGCTGCCTGTGCCCTGAACGGCGGCTTTCGGGAAGTCGTCGAAACCTTCCAAATCCCGCCATCAAGACTGAATGCAGCATCCATAAAAATCGACGAATTCGGACAATGCCCCATGGCGAGAATGCTCACGCATAGCGTTCAAGGAAGGCCTCTGCACTCAGGGTACGGAAATCCTCAAGCGCGCTCCGCAGGGCATCGTGCGGCCAGTCCCACCAGGCCAGGGCCATGAGCCGGTCGGCCACCTGCGGCCTAAAGCGCGCGCGCAGCGGCACGGCAGGAATGCCCGCGACGATCATGTAGGGCGGCACATCCCTGGTCACGATCGCCCCGCCTGCGACAACGGCACCATGGCCGATGCTGACCTCGGGGCGCACCTGTGCGCCATGGCCAAGCCATGTGTCATGTCCGATCACGGCCCGGCGCGAACGGCGATGCGCGAACCAGTCGGCATCATCCGCGGCATCCTCAAAGTAATCGGCCGCACGATAGTGAAAATGATGCAAACTCGCCTTGTCCATCGGGTGATCGGTGGCGCCGATCCGCACAAAGGCGGCGATATTCGCGAACTTGCCCACGCTGGCATTGGCAATATCGGCGTAACGGTCGCAATAGGCGTAATCGTCAAAGTGACACTGCGCCAGCCGTGTCCCGCGCCCGATCTCGACATAGCGCCCGAAACTGGCATCCGACATCTCGCAATCGGGGTGAATGAACGGGGTCTCGGCCCTTAGTCGCGTCATCAGTGCCCGCCCCCGTTGCCCTTGATCAGCTTGCGTCGCAGCCATCCCGAAACGCTATCCATGAGCATGACCATCAGAATGATCAGCACGATGTAATAGCTCACCTCTTCCCAGTCCTTCTGGGTGTTGATCGCCTGCGTCAGCAGAAGGCCGATGCCGCCACCTGTGATCGCGCCGATGATCGTCGCTGAGCGGGTGTTGGATTCCAGGTAGTACAGCACCTGACTGAGCAGGACCGGCGTGATCTGCACGATGACCCCAAAGCGATAGCGCTGCAACGGTCGGGCCCCTGTCGCGGTGATCCCTTCGACCTGCCGCGCATCGACGTTTTCCAACGCCTCCGAGAACATCTTGCCGAACGATCCCGTATCCGTCAGCAGGATCGCCAGCGATCCGGTAAGCGGCCCCGGCCCGAACGCGCGGCTGAGAACGATCGTCCAGATCAACCCATCAACCCCGCGCAGGAAATCAAACATCCGCCGCGCCGCGAAACGAAGCCCGCCGAGGGGCGTGAAATTCCGCGCCGCCAGAAACCCCAGCGGCAGTGCGATGATCGCGGCCCCGCAGGTGCCCAGAAACGCCATCAGCACCGTTTCGAGCAGCGCCCAGCCCACATCTCCGTGACGCCACATCTTGTTGCCGACAAACCCCTGCCAGATCGCGCCCGCCTCGCCATTGACCGCCGCCTTGAAAAGCGCGCCGGGGGACATGCCGTGGTAGGGGCTGTCGAGGGTGAAAAAGAACAATTCCCAGCCGAGAGAGTATTTGAACACCTCGGCCCGGTTGCGGGTGACGGTCAGGCGCCCGGCATCGGTCTTCACCATAAGCCGGTTTTTCGAGAGGCTGATGAAATCGGGCAGCGCACCATCGGGCAGGCTGGCGTTCACGCCCCCTGCCCCCGGCTCTGCCATGACAAGGCCATAGCCCGGCACGTCATAGGTGACGCGACCCCCGAAGGTCACGACATGGCCGCCGCCAAGGTCAATCTCGCTTGTCTCGCCAAGGCGCACCCATCCGGGGGCGGTGCCGGGGGCATAGGCGCCCTTGCGCTCGCCCTCGATCGCGATCTCGACCGCGCCGGTGCGATTGTCCTGCGTCACATGGGTCTTGTAGCTATAGGCGTCCGACACAAGCGTTCTTGCGTTCTCAAGATTGACCCGCACGCCAAGTCCGGCCATGTCGAAAGCCATGAAAATATAGGCGAAATACCCAAGGACAAGCCCCGGCAAGGCAAAAGACATAAGCCGCTTGCGGTTGAAATTCCGGCGGGTCTGTTGGTGAAGGGCTTGCGCGCTCATCGGTGGATCTCTCCGGGTTTGGCACCATGGGTCAGACGGTGCCGAAGGATGCTAGACATCTGGTCGACCGCGACGATGGACAGGAACAGCAGCAGAAAGATCGCCGCCGCCTCGTCGAATTTGCCCGCGCCCCAGCTCATGGTGTTGCGTAGATCATAGCCGATGCCGCCCGCGCCGACGAAGCCAAGGATCGCCGAGGCGCGGATGTTGATCTCGAACCGCAACAGCGCATAGCTCAGGTAATTCGGCGCCACCTGCGGCACCACGCCAAGCAACATCCGCTGTGTCCAGGTCGCACCAACCGAGGCTAGCCCTTCGACCGGCCTGAGCGAGGCGTTTTCATTGACCTCCGAGAACAGCTTGCCGAGGGCCCCGGTCGTGTGCAGCGCGATGGCGATCATCGCCGGCACCGGGCCGCCGCCAAGCATGAAGATCAGCACCAGCGCGATCACGATCTCGGGCACCGCTCTCAGGATATCAAGCACACGGCGCAGCGGCCCGACCAGCCAGGGCACCGGCCCAAGGCCACGTGTCACCAAAAGCGACATCACCAGCCCGGCCATCGCCCCAAGCAATGTCGAGGCCCCCGCGATATTGATGGTCTCGATCAGCGAGGGCAGGTATTTGATCAGATATCCGGGCAGAAGATGCGCGCGCTCTATCGCCTCGCCGATCACATCCGCCGGGAAATCCAGAATATTGGGCAAGCCATCCCAGAACCCGCCGGCATTGCGCCGATCCGCGGTGCGAAACCCCGCTATCAGAAGCGCCGCGAAGATCACGATCAGGATCAGATTCATCACCCGCTTTGATCGCGCCTGCGCCAGATAGGCGGCTTGAATGTCGGCGACGCGCGTGGCGCTGCCTGCGATATCCGTCATGTGTGCCCCTTTGAAAATTACTGGCCCCGAATAAATCCGGAGCCAGCAGACCGTTTGAAATGGCCTTGATTAATTCGATTTTGCCTTGCGGGCTTCGACGATCGAGACATAGGCCTCGTGGCCGATCGGATCGAAGCCAAGACTTTCGCCCGCTGCGACACCATAAGCACAGGCCGGGTCGGCCTCGTGAAGCCCGTCAACAAGGGCGGTCATCTTGGCTTTGACATCCGAAGGCAGGTCACTGCGCAGAACGACGGGGCCTTCGGGGATCGGCTTGGAGCGCCAGATTTCGACCAGGTCGTTCATATCCACCAGTCCGGAATCAACGGCCTTGCGCAGCGCCCCCGAGTTATAGCCGTCTTCCCAGTTGCCCTGACCATCGGCCCAGGTCACACCCGCGTCGATATCGCCGTTATTGACCGCGACGATGGTCTGCTCGTGACCGCCGGTGAATTTGACCTCGCCAAAATACTTGCCCGATTCCATGGTGATACCCTCGCCGTACTGCGGGATTTCGATCGAGGGGATCAGGTAGCCCGAGGTCGAGTTCGGATCGCCGAAACCAAAGACCTTGCCCTTCACGTCTTCAAGCTTGGCAATGCCGCTGTCTGCGCGCGCGAAACCGATCGAGTGATACCCGATGGACCCGTCAACATTGACCTTCACCAACACCGGCTCAACGGCCTCGGGGTCCTGGATGTAAACGGCCGCATAGCCCGAGGCCCCGAGCCAGGCCATGTCAAGCGTGCCGCCCAGCAGGCCCTGAATGACGCCGTTGTAATCGGCCGGGGCAAAAAGCTTGGTCTCGACGCCCAGCTCCTTCTCGGTATAGGCGCGCAGGCATTCGTTCGAGTTCATCCGGTCCTGAGCGTTTTCACCGCCAAGGATACCGATGCGGAATTCTGTGATCGGCTGGCCATCGGCCATCGCCGCACCGGCCAGCGCGGATGTTGCAAGAAGGGCTGCTGTAAGGGTTCTCATCGTCTGTCTCTCTTCTTCTTTTGTGTGGCCCCGGAGGTCGGGGCACGGGGGTCGATCAAAAATTCACAGGGCCTCGGCGGGCTCTGGCCGCCTTGGCCTGGTCGTTCCGAGGGTCTCTATCCGGGTCGAGGTGGCCGCTTCGCTAAAGCTTGCATCCGCGCCATAGATGTCGCGGGCCACCCCGGTGGTCAGCTGTTCCGGCGTGCCGTCAAACACGATCCGGCCATCGCGCATGCCGATGACCCGGTCGCAAAACTGCCGCGCCGTATCCAGCGTGTGCAAGTTGGCGATCACCGTGCGACCGTCCTGTTCATGGATGTCACGCAGCGATTGCATCACCACCTGCGCATTCATCGGATCAAGCGAGGCAATCGGTTCATCCGCCAGGATAAGGCGCGGATCCTGCATCAGGGCGCGGGCAATGGCGACACGCTGTTGCTGACCTCCCGACAGGGCCTCGGCGCGCTTGGGCGCGTGTTCGGCGATACCGAGACGATCAAGGATATCAATTGCGCGGGTGATGTCGGCATCGGGAAAGAGGTTGAACATGCTCGTCAGCGTCGAGCGCCGGTTCAGCGTGCCATGCAGCACGTTCGAGACCACATCCATCCGCGGCACGAGGTTGAACTGTTGAAAGATCATAGCGCATTGTGCCTGCCAGTTCCGCTTGGCACTGCCGCGCAGCGCGGTGACATTCATGCCCTCGAAGGTGATCGCGCCCGTGGTGGCATCGGTCAGGCGGTTGAGAATCCGCAGCAAGGTGGATTTCCCCGCACCCGACCGCCCGATGATGCCGATCATCATCGGCCTGTCGACCGTAAAGCTTGCCGCCTGAACCGCCGTATTGGCGCCGAAAGACTTGGTGACCTTATCAAAGCTCAGCATTGAAAACCCCTTGTTTGGCGGCAGGGGTAGTGGCCGTCGGATTCATATTTGTGTCCGGCGCACAAAAGTTTTGTGACAGCATCAAAGACCGACAACAGGCAGAAAAGACGCCGCCCTGCCCCGGATTGCATTTGGCGCGCCCGGATGTTAGCGCTATCTTATCGCAGAGGATGGTGGGAAGATGATAACAGTCCACATGACAAGGAACCGCATGCGCCGTGGCACGGAGGGGCGGGACAGATGACACTTCACCCGACCATCGCGCGCGTCACCGACCGCATCATCACTCGAAGCCGCGCCACCCGCGCGCCCTATCTTGAGCGGATGGCGGAAGCCAGGGCCAGGGGACCGGCACGCGCGCATCTGTCATGCAGCGGACAGGCACATGCCTATGCCGCCTCGGGGGCCGACAAGGATCGGCTTGCCACCACGACCGCAGGCAATCTTGGCATCGTCACCGCCTATAACGACATGCTTTCGGCGCATCAGCCGTTTGAACGCTATCCGGGCCTTATCCGCGACGCCCTGCGCGGGATCGGTGGGACCGCACAGGTGGCTGGCGGCGTTCCGGCGATGTGCGATGGCGTCACCCAGGGCGAAGCGGGCATGGAACTCTCGCTGTTTTCGCGCGACGTGATCGCGCTTGCGGCCTCGGTCGCGCTTAGCCACGCCACCTTTGACGCCGCCGTATTCCTCGGGGTCTGCGACAAGATCGTGCCGGGCCTCGTGATCGCCGCGCAGGCCTTTGGCCACCTTCCGGCAGTCTTCCTTCCGGCGGGGCCGATGGAAAGCGGGCTTTCAAACGATGCCAAGGCCAAGGTCCGCCAGCAATTTGCCACCGGCGAGGTCGGACGCGACGCCCTGATGAAGGCCGAGATGGCCGCCTATCATGGCCCCGGCACCTGTACCTTTTATGGCACCGCCAATACCAACCAGATGCTGATGGAGTTCATGGGCCTGCATCTTCCGGGGGCAAGCTTTGTCACCCCCAACACCGCGTTGCGCGATGCCCTCACCTGCGAGGGGGCGCGGCGCGCGCTGTCGCTTTCTGCCCTCGGGCAAAGCTATACCCCGGTCTGTGACATCCTTGACGAGCGTGCCTTCGTGAACGGGATTGTCGGGCTCAATGCCACGGGCGGGTCGACGAACCTTTTGATCCATCTCATCGCCATGGCGCGCGCCGGGGGGATTGTCCTTGACTGGCAAGATTTCTCGGACCTGTCCGGCGTGACCCCGCTGATGGCGCGGATTTATCCCAACGGCCTGGCCGATGTGAACCATTTCCACGCGGCGGGCGGTCTGGGCTACATGATCGGGGAACTGCTTGCCGCAGGCCTGCTCCATCCCGACACAAGAACCGTCGCGGGGGGCGGTCTGGGGCTTTATACGCAAGAGCCAAGGCTGATCTCTGACACCCTGACCTGGACCGAAGGCGCCGCCCAAAGCCTGAACGACAAGATCCTGCGCCCAGTTTCCGACCCGTTTCAGGCCTCGGGCGGGCTTGTGCGTCTTGCCGGATCGCTTGGCACGGCGGTGATGAAGGTCTCTGCCGTCGCCCCCGAGCATCGCGTGATCGAGGCCCCGGTGCGCGTCTTTGCCGATCAGGACGACGTCAAAGCCGCCTTCAAGGCCGGTACGCTAACCGGCGATCTCGTGGTCGTTGTGCGCTTTCAGGGACCGCGCGCCAACGGCATGCCGGAACTGCACAGCCTGACCCCGCTTCTGTCGATCCTTCAGGGACGCGGGCAAAAGGTGGCGCTGGTCACTGACGGGCGCATGTCGGGGGCCTCGGGCAAGGTGCCCGCCGCGATCCATGTCTGCCCCGAGGCGGTAGATGGCGGCGCGATCGCGCGGCTGCGCGACGGCGATATCCTGCGGGTCGATGCGGTGCAGGGCACGCTTGAGGTTGTAACGCCGGGCATCGCCGAACGCCCCGCCGCCACCGCCGACCTGAGCGCGCATCAGACCGGCCTCGGACGCGAGCTTTTTGCCACCTTCCGCCAGACCGTCGGCGCCGCCGATAGCGGCGCCAGCATTTTCGGAGGCTGACCCATGACCCTTTCCCCCATGCATGCCAGCCGCCGCACCCGCGAGATTTGCGGGCTGGCCCCCATCGTGCCGGTGCTGGTGATCCATGACGCGCGCCACGCCCGCCCCCTGGCCGAGGCGCTGATCGCGGGCGGCCTGCCCGCGCTTGAGGTGACCCTGCGCACCCCGGCCGCGCTTGACGCGATCCGCGAAATGGCCGAGGTGCCCGGCGGGCATGTGGGCGCGGGCACCCTGATCACGCCAGAGGACGTGCGCGCCGCGAAAGAGGCCGGGGCCGGTTTTGGCGTCTCGCCCGGTGCCACCGATGCCTTGCTCGGCGCCTGCGAGGCCGAAAACCTGCCGCTTTTGCCGGGCGCGGCAACGGCAACCGAGGCCATGAATTTGCTGGCGCGCGGCTATGACATGCTAAAGTTCTTTCCCGCCGAGGCCTCGGGCGGTGCGCCCGCCCTCAAGGCCATCGGCGCGCCCCTGCCCCAGATCACATTCTGCCCCACCGGCGGCATCAGCGCCGAAACTGCGGCAAGCTATCTGCGCCTTGATAACGTGCTTTGCGTCGGCGGAAGCTGGGTTGCGCCACAGGCGCTTGTCGAGGACGGACGCTGGGACGAGATCGAGGCCTTGGCCCGCGCCGCCGCAAACCTTGACCACCAAACCTGATCGGCAGGTGCCCTATTCGGCGGCCTCACCGGGCAATAGCGGCTCGGGCACCTCGCAGCCCTTGGCACAACAGCGGCCCGGCTGTTTCGACACCTTCTGTCCCATGTCATAAACCCCGCGATCAATCAGTTGCGAGACCAGGTCGACATTGTCCTCGACCGGGTAATTGCGCCAGATTTCACGCTTCATCGCCTCGGGCGAACCGCCGCCATGCAGCGAGATAAGCGAATACCACCCCGCCGTATGCGACACGGTCAGATCCTCAAGGAAGCGCGAGATTTCCATGCGCCGGTCCATCGGCACATCGCCGCGCCCGCCAAGCACCGCCTCTAGCGAGGCGCGGGTTTCGGGGTTGTGATCCTCGTCCGGGCCGGGCAGCGCCACGATCAGACCGCCCGACACATAATGCGCCGCCTTGTGCATGTCGTAGATCTTGGTCGCCAGCAACAACTTGCCCACGTTGGAAAAAACCGGATCGGGCATGACCGAGCCCGCCGGATCATCCTTGCAATAGACCGAGGCCGCAACGCCGCAGGCATAAAAGCTTTCGGTGATGGTGATCAGATCGACCATCGCATCGCGGATATGGCCGTGGCGGTCCGGGTCAAGCCCGTTGGCCTTGACCATCATCGCCCCCGCCCCGATCAGAAGATCGCCAAACCCGGCGCGCGCGGCGATGCAGGAATGGCGGTGATGGGTGGCGTAAGAGGTGGTCATGAACCCGCCCTCCGCGACCTCGCCGGCCTGAAACACCCTTTCGTGGGGCACGAACACATCGTCAAAGATCACCACGCCGGTGGCCTGACCATAGGTGGCGGAAAACTTCGCCGCCGCCTCGTTCGGACGCCCGGCGGGTTTCGAGACGATGGTGATCCCCTCGGCATCAACCGGCACCGCACAACAGACCGCAAAATCGGCATCCTCGGGCAGATGCGTGCGGCACGGCATCACCAGAAATTCGTGCATATAGGGCGCGCCGGTGACAATCGCCTTGGTGCCCCGGATCACGATCCCGTCGGGGCGACGCTCTTTGATATGCACATAGACATCGCGGTTGTCCTGTTGGCCGGGGCGCCGCGAGCGATCGCCCTTGGCATCGGTCATCGCCACCCCAAGCGTCAAATCACGGTCCTGCACCTCGTGCAGATAGGCCATGAACCGCTGGTGATACTCGGTGCCGTGATTGGCATCCGTCAGGGCCGTCGATTGAAATATCCCGTTCAGGGCATCATGGCTCAGGTAGCGCTGCGCGCAGCCCGACACCTTGCAGACCGCGCGCACCGCTTCAAGCTTGGTCAAGAGGTCCTGCGAGGTCTCGTTGATATGCAGCATCCGGTTCACACGCTTGCCGGAACTGCCCTGCGTCGCGGTCAAAAGCCGTTCGGTGGCAGGCTGATGGGCGAAATCATAGGTCACGCCCACGCCGTTGATGCCGGGGCGCAACAGCGGCTCATCGGCGACGCTTTCCACGCGCTTGCCGTTGATGAACACCCGCGGGCTATAGGCGCGCAGGCTTTCGCGATAGTCCTCGGCAGTCATCAACATCGGGGCTCTCCTCGGGCTTGGGGCTGGGTTGGGCTTGGGGCTGCCTCAAGTCAAACACTGTCGGGTTTTTCCGGTCAAGGTATTAATCGAACACTGTTCGATTTCACCTAAACGCCCAGATAGCGATCCCTGATCTCGGGCGTCAGCCCGCCAAAGGCGCCGCTCCAGACCGAGCGCCCCTTTTCAAGGATTACCGCGCGATCCGCCACCCCGGCCAACTCGCGCAGGGATTTGTCCACCACGATCAGCGACAACCCGGTTTCGGACTTGAGCCGCGCAATCGCGCCCCAGATTTCCTGACGCACCACCGGGGCAAGCCCCTCTGTCGCCTCATCAAGCACAAGAACGCGCGGATTGGTCATAAGCGCGCGCCCGATCGCCAGCATCTGCTGCTCGCCTCCCGAAAGCGAGGCGGCATTCTGATCGGTCCGCTCGCCCAACCGGGGAAAAAACCGCTGTACCCCCGCCAGATCCCAAGGCCCCGGCCGCGCCGCCGCGATCAGGTTCTCGCGCACCGTCAGGTTGGCAAAACAGCGCCGCCCCTCGGGCACAAGCCCAAGCCCCGCACGCGCCGCACGGTGGCTTGGCAGCGGCCCAAGATCGCGCCCGTCGAACATCACCTGTCCGCTTTGGTGCGCGAGCAGGCGGAATATCACCTTGATGGTCGTCGTCTTGCCCATCCCGTTGCGCCCCATCAGCGCCAGAACCTCACCCTCTTCAAGGTCAAGGCTGACGTCGAAAAGCGCCTGCGCGGGGCCGTAAAAGGCCGTGACATTGGACAGCTGCAACAGGCTCATGACAGCGCCTCATCGCCAAGATAGGCCTCGCGCACCTGCGGGTCGCGGCGGATCGCCTCGGGTGTGCCGGTGGCGATGATGCGGCCATAGACCAGCACGCTGATCCGGTCGGCCAGCGCAAAGACCGCATCCATGTCATGCTCGACCAACAGGATCGGCGCGCGGTGGCGCAAGCGATCCAGAAACACCGTGAGCCGTGCCGTGCCTTCACCGCCAAGCCCGGCCATGGGTTCGTCCATCAGGAACGCCTTGGGCGATTGCGTCAGGGCGACGGCGACCTCAAGCTGACGGCGTTGCCCATGCGAAAGGTCCGCCACCCGCGTGCCTGCGACCGCGCCCAGCCCGACCTCATCCAGGGCCTCGCGCGCAACCTCCAACAAGGCCGCGTCGCGCATCACATCGCGGAAAAAGCGCATCACGCGCCCGCGACGCCCCAAGGCGCCAAGCACGGCGTTTTGCAGCACGCTCATCTCCATCGCCAGCGAGGAGATCTGAAAGGTCCGCCCAAGTCCGGCGCGCGCACGCGCCACGGTGTCAAGCGCTGTGACATCGTGCCCATCAAACCGGATGCGGCCGCTATCGGGCTCAAGATTGCCCGCTATCTGCTTGATTAACGTTGATTTTCCGGCCCCGTTCGGACCAATAAGGGCATGAATTTCACCACATTCCAAAGTCAGCGACACATCCTCGGAGGCCTTGATCGCACCGAAGGATTTGCTGATGCCCCGGATATCCAGAAGCGGGCTAGTCATGGTGTACCTCGCGTCCCGCAATCAGGCCGATGATGCCGCCACGCGCGAACAGAACGACCCCCAAAAGCACCGCGCCAAGGTAGATGTGCCAGAATTCACTTAGGCCCCCAAGCATATGTTCCAAAAGGATAAACACTGCTGCGCCAATGACCGGCCCAAACAGCCGCGCCACCCCGCCGAGGATAACGAACACCATGATCTCGCCGCTGGTCTGCCAGCTGAACATGGTCGGGCTGACAAAGCGGTTGAGATCGGCGAAAAGCGCTCCTGCAAGCCCGGTGATCACCCCCGAAAGGGTAAAGGCCACAAGCCGCAACCGATAGGGCGCGATTCCCACCGCCATCACCCGCTCGGCATTCTGGCGCGCCGCACCAAGGGCCAGCCCGAAGGCCGAACGCGACAGCCGCGAAAACAGCCAGAGCGCCAGCCCGAGGATCACGTAACAGATCGCGAAAAACTGGATCGGGTCGAGCGTATTGAGCCCCGGAAACCCGTTTCGGACATAGATCGACAAACCGTCCTCGCCGCCATAGGCGGGCCAGCTTATGGCGAAATAGTAAAACATCTGGCCAAAGGCGAGTGTGATCATGATGAAATACACCCCCGAGGTGCGCAGGCTGAGCGCGCCGATCGCCAGCGCCGCAAGTCCGCTTGCACTCATCGCCACCAGCCAGATCACCGGCATGGACTTCGTGCCCTCGATCAGCACCGGCCATTCGATCAGCGGGCTGTAACTTTGGGCGTGGCTGGCGAGGATACCCATCGCATAGCCGCCGATGCCGAAGAACACCGCATGGCCAAGGCTGACAAGCCCGCCAAGCCCAAGCGCAAGGTTAAGGCCCACCCCGGCCAGCGCCAGAATGGCCACCCGTGTCGCCAGCGTGATGGTAAACGGCTCGTCCACCGCCCATGCCCAGAGCACGAGGGCCAGCAGGCCGAGAAAGACCGCGCCGTTCAGAAGGGGTTCACGGCGCATCTCAGGCCTTTCCAAACAGGCCGCCGGGGCGCACCACAAGCACGACGGCCATCAGGATGTAAATCGCCATCGAGGCAAGCGACGAACCGACAGAATTGGCCGCCTGTGGCGCCATGAACTGGGAAAAGAACGCAGGCAGCAATATCCGCCCAAGCGTATCGGTCAGCCCGACAAGGATCGCCCCCACCAGCGCGCCCTTGATCGAGCCGATGCCGCCGATCACGATAACCACAAAGGCCAGGATCAGCACCGGTTCTCCCATGCCGACCTGCACCGATTGAATGGCCCCGATCAACGCGCCCGCCAGCCCCGCAAGGGCCGCACCAAGGGCGAAAACAAGGGTGTAGAGCGCCGAAATATTGACGCCAAGCGCCGCGATCATCTCGCGGTCGCTTTCCCCGGCACGGATCTGAATACCGATGCGCGTGCGCGCGATCAGTGCAAAAAGCGCCGCCGCCACGGTCAGGCCGACAAGAATGATCGTCAACCGGTAAAGCGGATACTCGATGCCCCCCGGAAGGGTCACGGGCCCCGAAAGAAGCGGCGGAATATCAAGAAACAGCGGGAACGAGCCAAACGCCCACCGCGTGCCCTCGGAAAAGATCAGGATAAGCGCGAAGGTCGCCAGCACCTGATCAAGGTGGTCGCGCGCATAAAGCCGCCGGATCACCGTCAACTCGATCAAAGCGCCCGCCGCCGCCGCCGCCGCAAGGCTGGCCATCAGCGCCAATAGAAACGATCCGCTCGCCCCCGCGACCCAGGCGGCGGCAAAGGCCCCGACCATGTAAAGCGAGCCATGCGCAAGATTGATAAGGCCCATGACGCCAAAGATAAGCGTCAGGCCGGCCGCCATCAAAAACAGCATGACGCCGAACTGAAGCCCGTTCAGCATCTGCTCTGTAAATAGGATCAGGGACATCTGCGCGCGCTCATCGGCCGGGCCCGATAAAAGGCCCGGCCAGTGGTCTTACATCTTGCACTCTGCCGCGTAGGCATCGCCGTGCTGAGTCAGGGCCGTGCCGATGATCTTGTTGGTATAGATATCTCCTTCCTTGATCACTTCACGCACATAGATGTTCTGGATCGGATGGTGGTTCGGCCCAAAGGCAAACTCGCCGCGCGTGCTATTGAAATCGGCCGCTTCCAGCGCTGCGCGGAACGCATCCTGATCGTTGATGTCGGCGCTTTCGAGCGCGCTGATCAACAGATTGGCAGTGTCAAAGCCCTGGCTTGCGTAGAGCGAGGGAAGACGGTCGTACTTCGCGCTGAAACTGGCGACAAAACCGGCATTGGTCGGATTGTCGATATCCTTGTTCCACTGGCTTGTGTTGATCACCCCAAGCGCGGCATCGCCAACGGCCTGCAAAATCCCCTGGTCAAAGCTGAAGGCGGGGCCGACGACCGGAAGGCCGACACCTGAATCGGCATATTGCTTGAGGAAGGAAATCCCCATGCCGCCGGGCAGAAAGAAAAACACGCTATCAGCGCCGCTGGCACGGATTTGCGCGATTTCAGCCGCATAATCGGTCTGGCCCAACTGGGTATAGATCTCACCGGCAAGATCGCCCTTGAAGAACCGCTTGAACCCGGTCAGCGCGTCCTGCCCGGCCGGATAGTTCGGCGCAAGGATGAACGCGCTCTTATAGCCCGCATCGCTTGCATAGGCGCCGGCGCCTTCGTGCAGGTTGTCATTCTGCCAGGCGACGTTGAAATAATTCTTGTTACAGCCCTTACCCGCAAGCGCCGAGGGCCCGGCATTGGGCGAAAGGTAGAACTTGCCCTGCGCCACCGCACCGGGCACCACCGCCATGGCGAGGTTGGACCAGATGATCCCGGTCATCACGTCGACCTTGTCCGACTGGATCATCTTGTCGGCCAGTTGCACGGCGATATCAGGCTTGCGCTGATCATCCTCGATGATCACCTCGATATCAGAGCGCCCGGATTGTTCCAGCGCAAGCATGAAGCCGTCGCGCACGTCAATCCCAAGGCCTGCCCCGCCGCCCGAAAGCGTGGTGATCATGCCAACCTTGATGTCAGCCTGCGCCGCGCAGGCCGCCATGCCAAGCACGCCGGCCATGGCAAGTGTTTTCAATTTCATATCATCGTCTCCCTTGATGCGGGCCGGTTTACCCCGCCCTGTTTTATCCTGTCCCCCATCGGGCCAGCCCCGTGCTGTCCCGGACAACTGTCATTGCATCCCACAGCTTTGCCCAAAGGTCCAGATGTCTGCGCGCTTCGCCTGCACTCTGGCGGCAATAAAAGGCGCGCGGATTTCATTTTACTTTCATCGGCCTTTCCTGTTCGCTATGTCCCGTGACCACTCTCGCCCGACGCGCGGCACCTGATGAAAGGCCTTTCACATGCGACTTGGTTTTATAGGCACCGGAACCATAGCATCGGCCACCGTGCGCGGCATTGCCAGGGCCGGTCACCAGATCACCGTCTCCGAGCGCAGCACAGCCCATGCCACCCGCCTTGCCGCCGAGTTCGAATGTGTCAGCATCGCCGATAATCAGACAGTCATTGACCGAAGCGACACGATTTTCATCGGCCTGATCGCCGAGGCCGCGCCCGACATCCTGTCGCGCCTGGCATTTCGCGCGGGCCAACAGGTGATTTCCTTCATGGCCGGATGTTCGCTTGAGGCGCTTGCACCGCTGGTTGCCCCGGCCCGCGGCGCGGCCATCATGCTGCCGTTTCCGGGGATCGCGCAGGGCGGCTCGCCCATTCTGGCGATGGGCGATACCGGCCTGATCACCGAATTGTTCGCGCCTGAAAATCAGGTGTTTGCCCTGCGCGACGCGGCAGAGCTTGATGCCTATCTTTGCGCACAGGCGGTCCTGTCGCCCGCCGTCCGGTTGGTCGGGCAAAGCGCCGATTGGCTTGCCACACGGGGTGCGGATCGCGATCAGGGCGAGGCGTTCCTGCGGGCGCTGGTAGGCAGCAGCCTGCTCAGCGGCCCCTGCGGCCCGCTTCTGGATGCGCTCAACACACCCGGCGGCTATAACCAGCGCCTGCGCCAGCATATGGACGCCGCAGGCATGGGGGACGGTCTAGCCGAAGGCCTGAACCGGCTGGAGCGCGGCGACTAGGACCCCGGCACACACCGCGAGGGGATCGCTAGGGGGCAAAGCGTGCGCGCAACGGCTGGCCCGGAAAGGCGAAAAGCGGGCCCTAACTGTCGCCTGCCCCCGGCCCGGTCTGGCGGAACGTGACCGTAAAGTGGCCCAGATCATCGCCCTCTTTATACACGACCTGTCCGGGGATACTTATGCGCGGGCGGCGGGCACCGTCACCGGCTTGCCAGGGGTGATCGCTGACGACGCAGCGCGCCTCGCTTGCCACGTAATCGGCTGCCGGGGCGATCTCCGGCATGAACGACAACCCGCGCACCAACACCGCATCGCCAAGCGAAACAGAGCCCGATCCAAGGACCCGCGGTTCGACGCCCTTGGTCAGGACGGATTGCGCGCGGCTTTGTGCCCAGACACCGCAAACCATTGTTTTGCCGTTGGATTCCCGAACATCGACCGCAACGGTGATGCCGCCGCCGCTGCTATAGGTGCCACCCGAAACCACAGGGTCGGCGCCAAGCCGCGCGGTGGCGGTCCCGGTTGTGGTGCTGCATGCTGCGAGCAGGCCGACGGACAGGATCAGGACGTGTTTCATAGCGCGAACCCCTTGGCTGAATGACTTCTCTCATCCGATAGATAGCAAGGTTGCGGATCAATGCCACCCCGATTGCCGCCTCAGCCGCCGTTTCCGGGTACAACCGGCGCAAAACGCACCATATCGCTGCCGACGTCCTCGGCGTCGATATAGATCTCCTTGCGCGGAAAACGCACCGTTGGGCGCAGCCCTTCATCGCCCCTCTTCCAGTCTCGATCGGTCAAGATGCAACTTGCCGGGGCACCACCATAATCCGCCGCGTCTGCCACCTCGTTTAGCCTGCCAAGACCGCGCATAAGCGCCTTGCCCTCAAGATTGATCGACCCCGCCCCAAGGACCTCGGTCTTTGCGCCCCTCGTGATAGAGGCCTGATCATCGCTTTGTGACCAGACGCCGCAAACCATTGTTTTCCCGTTATGTTCCCGGATATCCGTCGCAACGGCAATGCCACCGCCGGAATCATAGCGCCCTTCGAACACCACCGGATCAGGCCCAAGCAAGGCGCGGGTGGTGACGTTGCTGGTGCTTGTGCAGGCCGACAAAAGACCGACAAGCAGGGCCAGGGAATATTTCATGAATCTGTCCTTCTGGATAATCGTTTATCCTGAAGAACACCGAAATTCGGCGCCGATATCCAGCCCGCACGGGGCGTCACACAGAGGTGTGATCAGCCGTGAGCGGCAAACTCGGCGGTTTCCTTGAGCATCTCCGGGTACCACCGTTCCAGCGTCGGCAGGAACGCCTCGCGGATGCGGCCCACCTGTTGCGGCGTGAGGTCGTCGCGCCACACACCGGCCTGACCCTTTGCGAAAAA
>NZ_CAJXIP010000076.1 GCF_913054395.1 uncultured Roseovarius sp. | reverse complement strand
CTGCAGTTTCTGGTGCATCCGATCGAGGCGACCCTGCGCGAGCTGGGCGACCCGTCGCCGACGCTCCAGTATACCTCGCCGCAGGAATATCTGTTCACCCTGTTCCGGATCTCGATGGTGTTCGGGTTTGCCCTGTCGTTTCCGGTGATCGGCTTCCAGCTGTGGCGTTTCGTGGCGCCGGGGCTCTACAAGAGCGAAAAGGGTGCCTTCATGCCGTTCCTTGTCGCCTCCCCATTCATGTTCCTGCTGGGGGCGTCCTTCGCGCAATTTGTCGTGACGCCACTGGCAATGCAGTTCTTTCTGGGCTTTGCGGATGTGAGTTCGATCTTTGCCTACCTGCTGTCGCGCGCCTCGGGCGAGGTGCCGGTGGATGTCGCGGTGGTGCCGGAGACCAGCGAAGGTATCAAGATCACGTTCTTTGGCAAGGTCAACGAGAGCCTCGACATTACGCTGAAGTTCATCATGGCCTTTGGTCTGTGCTTTCAGCTGCCGGTGCTGCTGACCCTGATGGGCAAGGCCGGGCTTGTGAGCGCGGCCGGTCTGCGAAGCGTGCGCAAATATGCCGTGGTCGCAATTCTGATCCTTGCCGCCTTGGTGACGCCACCTGATGTTGTGACGCAGGTGATCCTGTTCGTTGTGGTCTATGGTCTCTACGAGCTGTCGATTCAGTTGGTCGCCCGCGTTGAACGCAAGCGCGAAGCCGAGCTGCGCGCGCAGGGGCTCTGGGTGGATGACGACGAAGACGAGGATTTCGACTTTGATGATCCGCTCACCGATGCCGTGGCCGAGGACGAGGACGACAAGGGTAAAAGCTAGATGATGACCGACCCTATGGAACGTATTGCCGCCGCGCTTGAACGCATCAGCCCGGCGCCGATCGCGGCCCCCGATTTTGCAATGGCTGACGCTTTCGTGTGGCATGTGAGCCCGGATCGCCTTGTGCCGGTGCCGAAGGTCAACCGGGTCGAGATGGAGCTTTTGCTCGGGATCAACCGCGCCCGCGATACTCTGCTTGAGAATACGCTTCAGTTCGCGCGCGGCCTGTCGGCCAATAACGCGCTTCTGTGGGGCGCGCGCGGGATGGGGAAATCGAGCCTTGTGAAGGCGGTGCATGCCGCCGTTCTGGCCGAGGGGCTGCCGCTCAAGATAGTGGAGTTGCAACGCGAGGATCTGCCCACCGTCAGCCGGTTGCTGTCGCTGTTGCGCGAAAGCGGTGAGCGGTTTGTCCTGTTTTGTGACGACCTGTCGTTCAGTCATGACGATCAGCATTACAAATCCCTCAAGGCGGTGCTGGATGGCGGGATCGAGGGGCGCCCCGAGAACGTGGTGTTCTATGCCACCTCGAACCGTCGCCACCTGATGCCGCGCGACATGATCGAGAACGAACGGTCGTCGGGCATCAACCCCTCCGAGGCGGTCGAGGAAAAGGTGTCTCTTTCGGATCGCTTTGGGCTTTGGCTTGGGTTCCATGCTTGTGATCAGGATCAGTATCTGGCGATGATCCGTGGCTATTGCGATGCACATGGCGTCGAGATTGACGACGCCACATTGCGCGCCGAGGCGATCGAGTGGCAGGCGACGCGCGGCTCGCGTTCGGGGCGGGTGGCCTGGCAGTATTTCAGCGATCTGGCCGGGCGGCGCGGAATCGCCGTCTAGCGGCTTTTAAGAGCATGTTGCCCAAAAGTGGCAATCGGTTTTGAACGTCTTGAAAATCCGACATCAAGGTGGATACTTTAACAGCGGAGCGGCCCGAGGGCCGCGCAGGGCGGTTTGCGTTCGGGCCACGCAGGCCTTGGGGGCTTTGCCCCCAAACCCCCAGAGCATTTCGACCAAGAAGAATCTGGATGTTGGGGCACGTGAAAAAGGAGCGTCGGATGGGGCGCCCTTTCTTGGTTCGCCAAGGTTTGGCGGTCAGCCGCTGACCGAGGCCTTGTGGATGGCCTCGATGGCCTCGGAGAGGGCGGCGTTGAATTCAGCGTCGCTTTGCTGGGCCGAGAGACCTTCGGTCAGGGCGCGGCTGAAGCTTGCGATGATGCCGGTATTCTGGGCCAGACGCACGTTTGCCTCGTCGCGGCTGTATCCGCCGAGAACGCCACGACGCGCAGAACACGCGGGTGATTGACAAGGGCTGCGTAGAGGTTCGGGACCTCGGGCAGGGTGAGCTTGAGCATCACTTCCTGATCGGCGGGCAGGGCGTCAAGTTGCTTGAGCAGGGCGTTCTTCAGGATGGCCTCGGCCTCGGCCTTGTCCTTGATCGAGATGGTCACTTCGGGCTCGATGATCGGCGTCAGGCCAGACGCGAGGATCTGTTTGCCGATCTCGAACTGCTGCGCGACGACGGTCTCGATCCCCGAGGGCGAGGCGGCATCGATCACCGAGCGCATCTTGGTGCCGAAAATGCCCGCGGCGACAGCGCGCGCCAGCAGGGCGTCGAGGTCGGGCATCGGTTTCATCAGCTTGACGCCATCGGCGGCCTCGGCAAGGCCCTTGTCGACCTTGAGAAAGGGGACGACGCCGCGCTCTTGCCAGAGATACTGGGCGGCGGGTTTGCCGGCGATGTCGCGGTCCATGGTCATCTCGAACAGGATCGCGCCCAGCACCTTGTCGCCGTTGAAGGCCGGGGCCTGGGCGATGCGCGAGCGCATGGCATGGACCAGGTCGAACATCTCGGCCTCGGAGCTATAGGCGCTTTCGTCGATCCCGTAGAGGGCAAGCGCCTTGGGGGTCGATCCGCCGGACTGGTCAAGTGCCGCGATAAAGCCCTGACCGCTGCGAATCTTGTCTGCCTGGCTGATTTTCGTCATGTCTGAGGTCCCGCTTGATGATGTCACGTTTGCTGCCGCTTCTAGGCGAGCGGCGCGTGGGGTGCAATGATGGTCGCGCTAACAGGGGGGCTTAGGTCTTGAGGGCGGCGACGCCGGGCAGGTCCTTGCCTTCCATCCATTCAAGGAAGGCGCCGCCGGCGGTCGAGATATAGGTGAAATCCTCTGCTGCGCCTGCCTTGTTGAGGGCCGCGACGGTATCGCCGCCGCCCGCGACCGAAATCAGTTTGCCCTCGCGGCTCAGCTTTGCGGCATGGCGCGCGGCGGCATTGGTGGCGGTATCGAATGGCTCGATTTCGAAGGCGCCGAGCGGGCCGTTCCAGATCAGGGTCATGGCCTTGTCGAGTGCGGTGATGATCCGCGCCACCGCCTGTGGGCCTGCGTCAAGGATCATGGCATCGGGCGGGCAGGCATGTGCGCCGAGCACCTCATGCGCGGCACCGGCGGCGAATTCGCGCGCAACGACAACATCGGCCGGAAGCAGGATCTCACAGCCCGCAGCGCCAGCCTTGATCATGATTTCGCGGGCGGTTTCGGCCATATCGTGTTCGCACAGCGACTTGCCCACATTCAGGCCCATGGCGGCGAGAAAGGTGTTGGCCATGCCACCGCCGATCACCAGGCAATCGACTTTGCTGACCAGGTTGCCGAGCAGGTCAAGCTTGGTCGAGACCTTGGCGCCGCCGACCACGGCCATGACCGGGCGTTTGGGCGCCCCAAGCGCGGCTTCGAGAGCCTGCAATTCGGCCTGCATCAACCGACCGGCGCAAGACGGCAGGTGCCGGGCAAGCCCGGTGGTCGAGGCATGGGCCCGGTGGGCGGCGGAAAAGGCATCGTTACAATAGACATCGCCAAGCGTCGCAAGGCGGGCGGCGAATTCGGGGTCGTTGGTCTCTTCGCCGGGGTGAAAGCGGATATTTTCGAGCAGCAGCACCTCGGAGGCAAGCGCCTCGTCGGTGAGGTTCTCGGCTCCCTCAAGCGTTTCGATCAGGCGCACCTTGCGTCCCAGGGCGGCCTCAAGCGCGGGCACGGTCACGCGCAGCGACATGTCGAGAACGACCTTGCCCTTGGGGCGCCCGAAATGCGCCAGCAGGATCGGCTTGCCGCCCTTGGCGAGGATATCCTTGACGGTCGGCACGATGCGTTCGATCCGGGTCGCGTCGGTCACATGGCCGTTTTCCACGGGCACGTTGATATCGACCCGCACCAGCACGCGCTTGCCGCTCAGATCCAAATCGTCAAGGGTTTTCCAGCTCATCGAATGACGCTCCTTCGTTTCTTTCGGCCTCTATTGGCGCGCGCGCCCGCAGGCGTCAACCTCTGCGCTTGGCAATCGCGCCGGAAGCGCCTAGGTATTCGGGGAAAGTTTTGTGCAAGGAGGGCCAGATGGCCGAGATTAAAGACCCCGAAAACACCATTCTGATCGAACTCAAGGATGGCACCGTCGCGATCGAGCTTCTGGTCGATATCGCCCCCGCCCATTGCGAGCGGATGAAAGAGCTGGCCCGTGGCGGTCACTATGACAACGTCGCCTTTCACCGGGTGATCGACGGCTTCATGGCGCAGACCGGCGACGTGCAGCATGCCAATATGGAAAAGGACTATAACCCGCGCATGGCCGGCACCGGCGGCAGCGACCTGTCCAACCTGAAGGCGGAATTCGGCCGTATCCCGCATGATCGCGGTACCATCGGCGCGGCGCGCAGCCAGAACCCGGACAGCGCGAATTCGCAATTCTTCATCAATTTCAAGGACAACAGTTTCCTGAACGGCCAGTACACGGTCTATGGGCGTGTCCTTTCGGGGATGGAGCACGTGGACAAGATCGCCCGCGGCGAGCCGCCCGCGAACCCCGATCGCATGATCAGCGTCAAGGTGGCCTCTGATGCGTAAACTGGCCTTTGTTTTGTCTCTGCTGGCGGGCCCTGCGTTTGCGTCGGGCTTGCAGATCGAGGTCGAAGGCGAGGCGAACGGCACCATCACCATCGACCTGCGCGAAGACCTTGCCCCCGCTCATGTCGAGCAGATCACGGCACTGGCCGCGGAAGGGGCCTATGACGGCGTGGTGTTTCACCGCGTGATCAAGGGGTTCATGGCGCAGACCGGCGATGTGCAATTCGGCAAGCTTGAGGGCGGCGACATGTCGCGCGCAGGCATGGGCGGCAGCGACCGGCCCAACCTCAAGGCGGAATTCTCGCAAGAGCGATTTTTGCGCGGCGTGGTCGGCATGGCCCGCTCGCAGGATTTCGACAGCGCCAACAGCCAGTTCTTCATCATGTTCGAGCCGGGTGAATTCCTGAACCGACAGTATACCATCGTTGGTGAGGTGACGGAGGGCATGGATGTGGTCGACCAGATCAAGCTTGGCAATGGGCCCAATGGCTCTGTTGTCGGGCGTCCTGACGTGATGAAAAAGGTCACCGTGATCGAGTGACCCCATGACGCAGGCCACAGGATACGAGCCGCTCAATACTCTCAAGCCGCTGGCCGAGGGGATCTGGCTTGTGGATGGGCCTGCGATCCGATCCTACGGATTTCCGTTTTCCACCCGCGCCACGGTTGTGCGGTTGGAAAACGGGGATTTGTGGGTGCATTCCCCCACCAGAATAACCGAAGGCCTTTGCGGCGAGCTTGACGCGATTGGCCCGGTTGCACACCTGATTGCACCGAATGCGCTGCATTTTGCCCATCTCGGCGACTGGCAGGAAAGGTATCCCCGTGCCACTGCCTGGGCCGCGCCGGGGGTGGTGGAACGGGCGGCAAGGAACGGCCTGACACTCGCGGTGGAGCGCAAGCTCAGGCCGGATCGCGCCGAGGCGCCGTGGAAAGGCCAGCTTGAGCAATTGATCGTGGCGGGAAGCAAGACCCATCGCGAGGCGGTGTTTTTCCACAAGGCGAGCCGGACCCTGATTCTGACCGACCTGATCGAGAATATCGAGACCGCCAGGATCGCGGCGCGGTTCAGGCCGTTTGTCTGGCTCAACGGGATTGATGATACCGACGGCAAGATGCCGCCGATCCTGCGGTGGGGATTTCGTGACAAAGAGGCCTTGGCCGATAGCGTCGAGGCGATGATCGGCTGGGCGCCCGAGCGGATCGTTCTGGCGCATGGGCGGTGCTATCTGCGCGACGGCGTCGGCGAACTTGAGCGCGCCTTTCGCAGGCTGCTGCGAGTGCGCAAGTGGGATCGCGTCATCGGCCAGGCGAAAAAGAAAGAGGCCCGCGCCAGGCAAGAGCGGCGCTGAGACCCGATCATCGCGCGTCACAATCGCGTGGGTGGGGCTAGGCAGGCATGGCCAGTGGCGGCATCATGACCGGCATCCAGGGAGTTTGCCGATGACCCGCTTTATGACGATGCTGAGCGCCTTGATCGTGATGGCCGGGCTGGCACAGGCCGATCCGTCGTTCTGGCGCCATGAATGGCCAAATACCAATTTCAACAGGACCAGTGTCACCAACTGGACCGAGATCATGTCCGGCGGTCCGCCGAAGGATGGCATCCCGGCGCTGAGCAATCCGGATTTTCACAAGGTCGGGTCAGAGCGGCGCATTTCGGGCACCGAGCCGGTGATCACGGTCGAAATCGACGGTGCCAGCCCGCGCGCCTATCCGCTGCGCTATCTGACGTGGCATGAGATCGTGAATGACAGGGTCGGCGGCATTCCGATCGCGGTCACCTTCTGTCCGCTGTGCAATTCCGGCATCACCTTTGACCGACGCATTTCACGCGGCACGCTGAGTTTCGGAGTGTCGGGCAAGCTGCGCAATTCGGACATGGTGATGTTTGACCGTGAAACCGAAAGCTGGTGGCAACAGGCGATTGGCGAGGCGATTGTCGGTGACCTGACCGGGACCAAACTCAGGGCCCTGCCAAGCTGGATGGAAAGCTTTGCCCAGTTCAAGGCGCGCAATCCGAACGGCCTTGTGATGTCAGAGCCCGAATACAACCGCAGCTATGGGCGCAATCCCTATGTCGGTTACGACAGGTCGGCGCGACCGTTTCTTTATACCGGAGAAAACCCGCCGCATGGCATTTCGCCGCTGGAACGGGTGGTGCGCGTCGGCGACCGCGCCTGGCCTCTGACGCGCATCCGCGCCGAGGGCGGGGTGCGCGAAGCTGGGGTGAACATCAGCTGGGAACCCGGGCAGGCCTCGGCGCTTGATCACGCGACCATCGCCAAGGGGCGTGACGTGGGCACGGTACGGGTGCGCGACGGGCAGGGGCGCGATCTGGCGCATGACGTGATGTTCGCCTTTGCCTTTCACGCCTTCTGGCCCAAGGGGCGCTGGATGATCCGCTGATCAGGGGGCTGGTCGGGGTCTGTTTCAACGCAAAGCTTGACTTTGTGGCCCCGCGCCCTCATATGCCGGTCAACCGACATTTCCTGCCGCGTGAGCAGTGCCGCCAATAATGGCCGCCTAGTAATGAAATGTCGCGGATTGATCCCAAAATCACGCGTGGGGCAAAACGTCTGCTGGGCATCGGGGCAATCGGTCTCGGGTCACTTGCAGGCGCAACCACGATTACGGGTTGCCATGAGGCTTGCCCGTCACGGTCTGCGGCATGTGCCCGGACCCGAAAGGATATGAAGTGAACCTTTTTCAGGAAATGGGTCTGCCCAATGAGCTTGTGCGCAAACTGGGCGCCATGGGTATTGAAGAGCCGACCCCCATCCAGACCCACGCCATCCCGCATGCCCTCAATGGGTTTGACGTGATGGGGCTGGCGCAGACAGGCACCGGCAAGACCGCCGCCTTTGGCCTGCCTTTGCTGGCGCAACTTATCGAAATGAAGGGCAAGCCCACGCCGAAATCCGTGCGCAGCCTGATCCTGGCACCGACCCGCGAACTGGCCGGTCAGATCCGCGACGCGCTTTTCCCGCTGGTCAAGGACACACCGATCAAGATCGGTGTCGTGGTTGGCGGCACCTCGATCAATGCCCAGATCAAGCGGCTTGAGCGTGGCACCGACATTCTTGTGGCGACGCCCGGTCGCCTGCTTGACCTGTTGGACCGTCGCGCGCTGCGGCTTGACGAAACCCGGTTCCTCGTGCTCGACGAGGCCGATCAGATGCTTGATCTCGGCTTTATCCACGCGCTGCGCCGGATCGCGAGCCTGATTCCGGCAGAGCGTCAGACCATGCTGTTCTCGGCCACCATGCCGAAACAGATGGAAGAGATTGCAAGCACCTACCTCAAGCACCCCAAGCGGGTACAGGTTAGCCCTCCGGGCAAGGCCGCCGACAAGATCACCCAAGAGGTTCACTTTGTTGCCAAGGCCGCCAAGCCGGATCTGCTGGTCGAGATGCTGGGCAAGCACAAGGACGAGCTGGCGCTGGTCTTTGGGCGCACCAAACACGGCTCGGACAAGCTTGCGCGCAAGCTTGAACAGGCTGGTTTCAAAGTGGCTGCGATCCATGGCAACAAAAGCCAGGGCCAGCGGGACCGGGCCCTGAAGGCGTTCCGCGACGGTCAGGTCAAAGTGCTTGTCGCCACCGACGTGGCGGCGCGCGGGCTTGATATTCCGGACGTGAAGCATGTCTATAACTTTGAATTGCCGAACGTGCCCGATAACTATGTGCACCGCATCGGGCGCACCGCGCGCGCCGGGCGGGATGGCTGTGCGATTGCGTTCTGTGCGCCGGATGAAATGGGCGAACTGAAGGACATCCAGAAGGTCATGGGCATTTCGATCCCTGTCGCGTCTGGCCGTGCGTGGGAGGTTCTGCCTGACCCCAAGGCCAAGAAACAGCCCTCGGGTCGTGGTGGCCCACGTCGTCGCGGTGGCGGCGGCGGTGGCAAGCCCGGTATGGGGCAGGGCAAGCCCGGCGGCGGCAATCGTCGCCGCAAACCCGGCGGTGGCCCGCGCGCAAGCGCTGCCTGAAAATTCAAGCGGCGTCGGGGAAACCCCGGCGCCGTTTTCTTTTGTCCGCCCTCAGGTGCCGCAGTAGGTCTGTTGCACCACTTCGGAGGGGTGCGGCGGTCGCGCCAGGTCGCTGGCCTCGGGCTGATCCTGATAGGGATTGGCAAGCACCGTCAAGAGCCGCTCGAACGGGGCAAAATCGCCGGAAACGGCCGCCTCGATCATTTGTTCGATGCGATGGTTGCGCGGGATAAAGGCGGGGTTGGCTATGGCCATTATGCCCTTCGGATCCTGTTCGGCGGTCAGGCGGGCGCGCCATTGAGTTTCCCAGTCGTCAAACGCCGCCGGATCAAGAAACTGATCGCGGGCACTGCCGCTGTACAGGGCGCGGAACGTATTGGTGAAATCGGCGCGGTTGTCGGCCATCCGTGCCAGAAGATCACCGATCAGCGCGGCATCTGCGGTCGTGGCGCGGGCAATCCCGATCTTGCGGCCAAAAGCGCTGCGCCATTCGGTTTCGATCTGGTCGGGCATTGCGTGCACCAGCGCGGTAAAATCCTCGATCGCCTCATCCTGATCGGGCATCAAGGGCACCAGCGCGGTGGCAAGCTGTGCCATGTTCCAGACGATGACATGCGCCTGGTTGTCATAGGCATAGCGCCCATGGGCGTCGATCGAGCTGAACACGGTCTGGGGGTGGTAGGCATCCATGAAGGCGCAGGGGCCGTAATCTATGGTTTCGCCGGATATCGCGGTGTTGTCGGTGTTCATAACGCCGTGGATAAAGCCCACCGCCATCCAGCCCGCGATCAGCCTGGCCTGACGCCGGATGACTTCGGCCAGTAAATGCGCCGGGCCTTCAACATGCGGATAATGGCGCGCGACGGTGTAGTCATAAAGCGCCTGCAACCCGTCCAGATCTCGGCGGGCGGCGAAGTATTGAAAGGTGCCGACGCGCAGGTGACTGCTTGCCACGCGGGTCAGGATCGCGCCGGGCAATCCGCCCGCCTCGCGATAGACCGTCTCTCCTGTGGTCACGGCGGCGAGTGCGCGTGTCGTCGGCAGGCCAAGCGCGTGCATCGCCTCGGAGACCACATATTCGCGCAGCACCGGCCCAAGCCAGGCCCGCCCGTCGCCCATCCGGCTATAGGGGGTGGGGCCAGAGCCCTTGAGCTGAATGTCGCGCCGTTGTCCGGCACTATCAATCACCTCGCCAAGCAAAAGCGCGCGCCCATCGCCCAGCTGTGGGGAGAAACCGCCGAACTGATGCCCGGCATAGGCCTGCGCCAGGGGATCGGCACCGCCTGGCTGGCGGTTGCCGGCGAAAACCTCGGCGATTTCGACGGAATCGTCACAGGTGATGCCCAGTTCATCCGCCAGCGGCGTGTTGAACCGGATCACCCTGGGCGCCTTGACCGGCACGGCGGTCTGGCGCGTGAAAAACCGTGGCGGCAGGTGAACGTAGGTGTTTTGAAAGGGTATGTTCATGTTCATTGACCTAACGTAAGCATTTTGCCGAAAAAAGCTACATTTCGCGCGTCAGCAAACAGTAGTCGTCGCGCGGGAAAAACCGCAGCTTTTCATAAAGCTTACGCGCGCGGGTGTTATCGCGGCGCACTTCAAGGTGCAACGCCTTCAATCCGGCGCCGGCAAGGGCCTTGGGCAGGCTGCTCATCACCTCGGTTCCGATGCCGCGCCCACGGACGCCGGGACGGATGTAAAGCTCGTCGACAAAGCCGTCGAGGCCGGCGAATTCCACCGACCAGCCAAAGCTTATCACGATATAGCCGATCGGCGCGCGTCCGGGGCCGATAAGATAGGCCGCGCCATGCGGGCTGCCTTCCAGAAGGGGCATCAGGGCGGCATGACGGTGGGCGTCTTCCTGAACGATCTGCGCCTCGTCGTGAAAGGCGCGTACAAGCGGGAGGAGCCGGTCAAAATCTTCGGGTTTTGCCAGATTAAGCGCCGTCATAGCCGGGCCAGCCTTTCTATCAGAAGGTCAAAAAAGCCTTCGGCATCTATGGTGTGGATAAAGGTTGCATTGGGGCGGCGTCCGGTCGTGCCCCACCAGTCGGTGACGGTCATCCCCATGGTCAATTCGGACCGGGTTTCGATTTCCACATTCACCTTGCGTCCCTGAAACAACTCTGGCCGGAGCAGCCAGGCGATCGTGCAGGGATCATGCAGTGGCGCGCCACCCTCGCCATATCGTTCGGGATTGTAGCGTTCGAAAAACCCTGTCAGTTCGGCCACCGCGCGCCCGACCGGGGTGCCGATGGCGCGAAGCGCGGCATTGCGCGCAGGGGTCACAAGCGCCTTGTGGGTAACATCCAGCGGTATCATCACCAGCGGCACACCGGCGCGGAACACGATTTCGGCGGCTTGCGGATCGACATGAATATTGAACTCGGCCACCGGTGTCACATTTCCCTGAGCAAAATGCGAGCCTCCCATAAGGACAATTTCATCTATCTTATCAATTATATCTGGGGCGTTCTTAAACGCTGTTGCGATATTGGTCAGCGGCCCGATCGGGACAAGCGTGACACTTTTGTCCGGGCGGCTGCGCAGGGTGTCGATGATGAACTCGACCGCGTGTTGTTCCTGAAGCGGCATCGTCGGGTCTGGCAGGGTCGGCCCATCAAGGCCCGAGCGGCCATGTACATGCTCTGCGGTCACAAGATCACGGCCAAGGGGGCGGTCGCATCCGGCGTAGACGGGAACATCAGCTTTGCCTGCCAACTCACAGATAACACGCGCATTTCTTGTCGTTAAGTCAAGCGGAACATTGCCCGCGACACAGGTAAGTCCGAGCACCTCAAGCTGTTCGGGACAGGCCAGGGCCAGCAGAATCGCAACGGCATCATCCTGACCGGGGTCTGTGTCGATGATGATTTTGCGTGTGGTCATTGGCCCCTCGTTTACTTGCGACGACCATGCGGCGGGCGCGCGGAAATGTCCACCATTGCGGCCGGTCCTGCGCGTGCACCCGCCGAATGAAGGAGGCGGGACGGGCCTTTGCGAATCAAATCGGATGCCGCAATGCAGAATTCCGGTGCGCCGCCGTCAACTGTGGCGCGAGAGCGTCCCGGCGCATTAATTCGCGCCCAGAATGTCAAATATTTCATATATTTCCGCCTCTTGGACCCGGCTTTCTGTTTGGGTTTCGTGCGATTGTGATTATAGTCCCTGCAACCGCCACCATCTGAAAAGCAATAAAACCGGGGGAGAAACCACCGATGATCCGATCGGAACTGATCCAGAAAATCGCCGATGAAAACCCGCACCTCTATCAGCGTGACGTCGAGCGTATCGTGAATACCATTTTCAACGAGATTACCGATGCCATGGCCGGGGGAAACCGGGTCGAGCTTCGTGGGTTCGGTGCTTTTTCCGTCAAGCAGCGCGATGCGCGCACCGGGCGCAACCCGCGCACCGGTGAAAGTGTGCAGGTCGAGGAAAAGCACGTGCCCTTTTTCAAGACCGGCAAGCTTTTGCGTGACCGGCTGAACGGGAAATAGTCCATGCGCTACATTCGCTATGCCTCTATCGCCATTTTCGCCCTGGCGCTTATCCTGATTGCGCTTGCCAACCGGGCGCCGGTGACGCTTCGGGTGTTGCCGGATGAGATGGCTGGCCTGGCCGCGCTGAACCCGACCTATCAGATGCCGCTGTTCCTGGTTATCTTCGGCGGCATTCTGGCCGGTCTTGTCGTCGGCTTTATCTGGGAATGGATTCGCGAAGCGGGCGAGCGGGCCGCCGCCGCCCGGCAGGCGCGTGAACTTGCAAGCCTGCGGGCCGAGGTCAAGCGCCTCAAAGGTGAAAAGCATCAGGGCAAGGACGAGGTTCTGGCACTTTTGGATCAGGCCAGCTAGAAGGCGCATATGCCTGAGAATATCCGTGTCAAAATTTGCGGCCTGACCGCCGCGCAGGATGTGTCTGCTGCCGTCGCGGCGGGGGCGTCTTATGTGGGATTCGTGTTCTTTGAGAAGTCGCCGCGCCACCTTGCGCTTGAAAAGGCGGCGGCACTTGCCCTTCCGGTGCCGCCGGGGGTCGCCAAGGTCGCGCTGACGGTTGACGCGGACAACGCCCGGCTTGATGCGCTGACCGCCGCCGTGCCGCTTGATTTCCTGCAACTTCACGGTCACGAGACGCCCGAGCGGGTGACCGAAATCAAGGCGCGCTATGGCCTTCCTGTGATCAAGGCGCTTGGCGTGGCCGGGGCCGACGATCTGGCCCGGATCGACATCTATGCCCGCGTTGCGGACCAGCTTTTGATTGATGCCAAACCGCCCAAGGGCGCCACCCGTCCGGGCGGCAACGCGCTTGCCTTTGACTGGACGCTGATCGCGGGGCGGCGCTGGACTTTGCCCTGGCTTTTGGCGGGGGGGCTTGTGCCGGGCAATGTGGCCGAGGCGATCAAACTGACCGGCGCGAAGCAGCTTGACGTTTCCTCGGGGGTTGAAAGCGCGCCGGGCGTCAAGGATCCGGCACTTATCCGCGCCTTTATCGAGGCCGCAAGATGCAGCTGACGTTTCGTCCGGCACACCGCGTGGATGTGGCGGCCGTGGTGGCGCTTTTGGCCGATGACGTTTTGGGGCAGGGACGAGAGCTTGACGATCTGGCGCCTTATCTTGCGGCGTTTTACGCGATGCGGACCGAGGGCAACAACCAGCTGATTGTCGGGGTCAATGCGGATGGAACGGTGCTGGCGACCTATCAGCTGACGCTGATCAGCGGGCTGTCTCTTTCGGCGGCGCGGCGCGCTCAGGTTGAATCGGTGCGCATTGCCAGTTCCATGCGCGGTCAGGGGCTTGGCCATCAGATGTTCGCGGATGTCGAGGCGCGTGCCCGCGCCGCCGGTTGCAGCCTTATCCAGCTCACGATGAACCAGAGCCGCGCGGAAAGTCGGCGGTTTTACGAAAGCCTCGGCTTCACGGCCTCGCATTTCGGGTTCAAACGCGCGCTAGACTAGGCGGATCGGTTGACAGGCCCGCGCGCAGGCAGGATGCTCTGAGCGAACCGACCGGAGACCCAGATGACCCGCGATCCCGATGACCTGAGCGACGTTTACGGCGCCAAAACCCCCGATCAATCCCGCGCGATCTATAACGATTGGGCGCAGAGCTATGAGGCGGACAACCTGGCGCGGGGCTTTCGCCTGCCTGCGCTTGGTGCGGGCATGTTCGCGCGCCACATGGGCCTTGTCGAGGGGCCTGTGCTTGATGCCGCCTGTGGCACCGGGCTTGTCGGGGAAAGCCTTGCGATCATGGGCTATGGTCCGATCACAGGCTGCGATCTGTCGTCCGGCATGTTGGAGGCGGCGCAACGAACCGGAACCTATGACGCATTGTTCGAGGCCGATATGGGCGAGGGGCTACCGTTTGAGGATGATACATTCGCGGGCTTTACCTGTCTCGGCGCCTTCGGTCCCGGTCATGCCCCGCCCGAGAGCCTTATCCACCTGAGCCGGGTAACGCGCTCTGGCGGCATCGGTGTTTTCAACCTTCTGGAGGCCACGTGGAAAGAACAGGGCTTTCAATCGGTGCTGGAATCGCTGGTCGATAGCGGTCAGGTCCGGATCATCCAGCGTTCGGTGCCTTTCCGGCCGTTTCTTCTGGCCGAGCCCGATTTGTGGTCGCGGCTCTATGTGATCCGCCGCAGCTGAGCGGTGCATAGATTTTTCGGCGAAAAATCTCGGGTGCCGCGCAACCGCTTTTCGCTGGAAAATCCTTACGGCCTCCCATATTCATCCACAACACATCCCGGATGAGAAGGCCCTTGCGATGAACGATCTTTTCAACAGCTTCATGACCGGCCCCGACGAAAAGGGCCGCTTTGGCGATTTTGGCGGGCGGTTCGTGTCTGAAACCCTGATGCCGCTTATTCTGGAGCTTGAAGAACAATACGAGCGCGCCAAGACCGATGACAGTTTCTGGGCGGAAATGAATGATCTGTGGACGCATTATGTTGGCCGTCCCAGCCCGCTTTATTATGCCGACCGCCTGACCCAGCATTTTGGCGGCGCCAAGATCTATCTCAAGCGCGACGAGCTGAACCATACCGGCGCGCATAAGATCAACAATGTGCTGGGACAGATCATTCTGGCCCGTCGCATGGGCAAAAAGCGCATCATCGCCGAAACCGGCGCCGGTCAGCACGGGGTCGCCACGGCAACCGTCTGTGCCAAGTTCGGGCTGAAATGCGTGGTCTACATGGGCGCGCATGATGTTGAGCGTCAGGCGCCGAACGTTTTTCGCATGCGGCTTTTGGGGGCCGAGGTGGTGCCGGTCACATCCGGGCGTGGCACGCTCAAGGATGCGATGAATGATGCGCTGCGCGATTGGGTGACCAATGTGCGCGACACCTTCTATTGCATCGGTACGGTTGCGGGCCCGCATCCCTATCCGGCGATGGTACGTGATTTTCAGTCGATCATCGGCAAGGAAGTCCGTGAACAGATGCAGGCCGCCGAGGGCCGTCTTCCCGATACGCTTATTGCGGCGATCGGCGGTGGGTCGAACGCCATGGGGCTGTTCTATCCGTTCCTGGATGACAAAGAGGTCAATATCATTGGCGTCGAGGCCGGCGGCAAAGGCGTGAATGCCAAGATGGAGCATTGCGCCTCGCTGACCGGCGGGCGCCCGGGTGTGCTGCATGGCAACCGGACCTATCTTTTGCAGGATGACGATGGCCAGATCCTTGAGGGGCATTCGATTTCAGCAGGGCTTGATTACCCCGGTATCGGCCCCGAGCATAGCTGGCTGCACGAAACCAAACGTGCGCAATATGTCTCGATCACCGATGCCGAGGCGCTTGAGGCGTTTCAGCTGAGCTGTGAAAAAGAGGGCATCATTCCCGCGCTTGAGCCAAGCCATGCGCTTGCCCATGTGATGAAAATCGCGCCGACCCTGCCCAAGGACCACCTGTTGGTGATGAACATGTGCGGCCGCGGCGACAAGGATATCTTCACCGTCGCCAAACACCTTGGTTTTGACATGAGCGGCGCCTGAGCCGCCCCGACCTTTCAACGCAAATCGCCAGGCGGGTGGGTTACACCGGCCTGGCGGGCACCCATTTCCCGAGACAGGACATCACTGCGTCTTGGCGTTTTCTTCAAGGATCGCCAGCGGAACGATATCGAGTGCGCGCATGTGGGTGGCTGCAAGGCGCACCTTGGGCGGACAACCTTCGTCGTGGGCCTGAAGGAAACGCGCGGCGCAGAGGCACCATTGATCCCCCGGCTTTAGCCCGGCAAAGCCGAATTCCGGCTTGGGCGTGCTGAGGTCATTGCCGACATATTTGGAATAGGCAAGAAACTCTGCGGTCATCAGCGCACAGACCGTGTGGCTGCCCTGATCCTGCGCGCAGGTATTGCAATGCCCGTCGCGGAAAAACCCGGTGACAGGGTCATTCGAGCACGGCTCAAGTTCGGTGCCCATGACATTGATGGCGGGGTCTTTTTCGATCATCGCGCGGGCCTCTCTTTCACAGCCAAGCCTAGCGTGGATTACGGCCCCGTCAATCCCGCGCTAAAGGCCATCGGCGAGGGCACGCAACATGGCGATATTGGCGTCATGCACGCCGGGTTCGCGGAACTTGCGGTCAGCGGCGGTGACGACAATCACCACATCGCTGTTCTGGTCGATGAAAATATACTGGCCATAAATCCCGCGGGCGATGAATTGGCCCTCGGGGGCGCCCTTGGGAATCCACCACTGATAGCCATATCCGATCTTGTCGGGCAGGGTCGGGGCGCTGGCACGGGTCGAGGCGCGCACCCAATCCGCCGGTACGACCTGTTGCCCCTGCCAGCGGCCCATCTGCTCGAACATCATGCCAAATCGGGCATAATCGCGGGTGGTCAGGTTCAGCCCGCCAAGAGCAAAGGCAACCCCCTCGCCATCTGTCAGGTAATAGGGCTCGGCCTCAAGCCCGAGGGGGGCGATGATCTTTTCCGACATGAGGTCGGCAATGCCCCGCCCGGTGGCGCCGCGCACCACCGTCCCAAGAACATGGGTGTCGATCGAGACATATTTCCAG
>NZ_CAJXIP010000075.1 GCF_913054395.1 uncultured Roseovarius sp. | reverse complement strand
ATTCTTCCAGCACCACGATGCCCGCGCCCTCGCCCATGACAAAGCCGTCGCGGTCGTCGTCATAGGGGCGGCTGGCGCCCTTGGGATCATCGGCGCGCTTGGTCGAAAGCGCCTTGCAGGCGTTGAACCCGGCAATGCCGATCTCGCAGATCGCCGCCTCGGCGCCGCCGGCCACCATCACATCGGCATCGCCGAACATGATAAGGCGGGTCGCATCGCCAATCGCATGCGCCCCGGTCGAACAGGCGGTCACAACCGAATGGTTCGGCCCCTTGAAGCCATAGCGAATGCTCACCTGACCGCTGATCAGGTTGATCAGCGCGCCGGGGATGAAGAACGGCGACACCCGCCGCACGCCCTTGTCGCGGATGATAAGGGTGGTCTCTTCGATAGAGCGCAGCCCGCCGATGCCGGAGCCAAGCATCACACCGGTACGTTCGCGCGCCTCGTCGTCCTCGGGCATCCAGCCGGAATCCTCGACCGCCTGCTGCGCCGCCGCCATGCCGTAAAGGATGAAATCATCGACTTTGCGGCGCTCTTTGGGCAGCATGAAATCGTCGGCGTTGAACGTCCCGTCGCTGCCATCGCCAAGCGGCACCTCACAGGCATAGGTGGTTGCGACATTACAGGGATCAAAGCGGATAATCGTTCCCGCCCCTGATTGCCCATCCAACAGCCGTTTCCAGCTTTCTTCGACCCCGGATGCAAGCGGGGTTACAAGACCCAGACCCGTGACAACGACACGCCGCATATGCTGCCCTTTCATAGCTTATTCTTGCAAAGCTCTTACCCCGGCTTGCCCCCGGGGGGCAAGTGCCGCGCGCATCACTACGCGGCGACACGCCCAGTTTTCCGGCGTGCCGCCCAATTCGTAAGAGGCCGATCGCCTATTGGAACTCGGCTTTCGGCTCTGCGGGCGCCTGCGCAACCGCAAGCGCTTCGCCAAGATCGACATCCTTGGAAAACAACGCCCGGCCAATCATCGCGCCGGCGATGTTGGGAATATACTTCAGCCGCGCCACGTCATCGACAGTGCGCACCGTGCCGCGTGCGATCACCGGCTGGCGGGTGGTGGCGGCAAGCCCGGAGATGAGCCCAAGACTGCCATCGCTGTCCTCGATATCGGCGTCGATATCGGTCACGATGATCCCCGCAAGCGGCACCCCGTCAAAGGCCTGGACAAAGGCCTCGGGGCTGAAGGCGCTGGAACTACGCCAGCCATCGGTCATCATCATGCCCTGATAGATATCCACCGCCACAACGATCTGATCGGGGTGATATTTGGCCAGCTCCTTGACGGTCTCGGAATCCTGCACCGCCATGGTGCCGATCACGATCCGCCCGGCCCCCTTGTCGATCCAGCGACCCACTGCTTCGCGCGAGCGGAAACCGCCGCCAAGCTGGACAGGGATGCCAGCCGCCCGAATGATCTCGGCGATCAGATCTTCATGGCCGTCCTCGCCGCACAGCCCGTTGATATCGGTCAGATGCATCCACTCCGCACCCGCCGCGGCAAAGCTGCGGGCGGTCTCGACCGGGTCCACATGCCAGATCACCGGCTCGTCCAGCCGTCCGCGCGTCAGGCTGACGCATTTGCCATTCAGAATTTCCATCGTCGGATAGATGATCATCATCGCGCCCTTTTTTAAGGTCAAACCCCCGGCGGTTATGCCGGTCGAGGGCCAGTCTGCATTTTTCGCGGGCCGCAGACTGTCCTTAAATCGGCATGATAGGGACATTTCGCGGCCATGCCGCAAACCGCGGGACGGCCCCTGAAATGCAAAAGGCCCCGCCAGATGGCAGGGCCTTCAGTCGCACGAAGCGAAAAACTCAGGACGCTTCGGTGATGAACTTCACTGCGTCGCCGAAGGTTTGGATCGTATCGGCAGCATCGTCGGGAATCTCGATGCCGAATTCCTCTTCGAAGGCCATGACCAGTTCGACCGTGTCCAGGCTGTCAGCGCCAAGATCGTCGATGAACGAGGCTTTTTCGACAACCTTGTCCTCTTCAACGCCCAGGTGTTCCACAACGATCTTTTTAACGCGGTCTGCGATATCGCTCATGTCATAATCCTCATCGTTTTTTGGGCACTTTTGCCCGTTTTGTGCCCCCGGTCAAACCAAGAGGCGGCTTTCATACTGCCCCAGCGGGCGGCTCTCGACTACCCGCAATCTGCGGTCCACCGGGAAGAATCCGCTTGGTTCTCCGGTAATTCTGCGCCGCCTATAGCACATGGCGCGGCATTGGCAAATGCTTTCACGAGACTGAACTTTCCCCCCGGACCGCCCCCGGACCTGCACGGCTTCAAGCTATGGCATATAAATGCCGACCATTGCCAGGATTCAAAACACGCCGGGGCCCCGGTCCTCACGCGATTGTCAGTGCTGCGACTTTCATCTTTCCGAAAATACTCAACTCGGCACCGATCAAAGCCGCGCCCGCGCCTCCGCTCTATCCGCAAGGTTTCAGAGCATCGCCATGCCGCCATTCACATGCAGCGTGGCGCCGGTGACATAGCCCGCCTCGGGGCTTGCAAGGTAAAGCACGGCGGCGGCGATCTCTTCCGGGGTTCCCATGCGCGCGGCAGGGACTTTCTCGTTAAGCGCCGCTTTCTGATCATCGCCAAGCTTATCTGTCATCGGCGTCGCGATAAAGCCAGGGGCGACCACATTGGCGGTGATGCCGCGGCTGGCAACCTCGAAAGCGATGGATTTGGTCATGCCGACCAGACCGGCCTTGGCGGCGGCATAATTGACCTGTCCGGGGTTTCCGGTGGCGCCCACGATCGAGCCGATATTGATGATCCTCCCCCAGCGGGATTTCATCATCGGGCGCACGGCACCGCGGCACAGGCGCATCGCCGCCGTCAGGTTGACGTCGATCACATCATGCCAGTCATCGTCGGACATCCGCATGAAAAGCTGATCGCGGGTGATCCCGGCATTGTTGACCAGAACGTCAAGGCTTCCCATTGCCGCGATGGCGGCCTTGGGAAGCGCCTCGACCGCGTCTTTATCACCAAGATTGCAGGGCAGGACATGGGCGCGCTCGCCAAGCTCAGCGGCCAGTGCCTCAAGCGGCGCGACCCGCGTACCGCTCAGCCCGACGGTCGCCCCCGCACCATGCAGGGCGCGCGCAATCGCCGCGCCGATGCCCCCGGATGCGCCGGTAACCAGCGCGGATTTTCCTGTCAGATCAAACATTTGAATTCCTTTCTTTACGAAACGCCCGGCAACTCAGGCTCCGGCATATGCCTCTGCGGCAGCTTGCACATCGTCGGGGGTGCCCACGGCACGGCAGGCCATCTCGCGGTCGATCCGCCGGACCATGCCCGACAGCGCCTTGCCCGCGCCGATTTCCCAGGCCTCGCTGACGCCCTCACCCGCCATATAGATCACGGATTCGCGCCACCGCACCAGCCCGGTCACCTGTTCGACCAGAAGCGCGCGGATCTCATCGGGGTCGGTCACCGCCGTCGCGCGCACGTTGGCAACAAGGGCCGGTACGGGGGCGTTGATGGTCACTTCGGCCAGCGCCGCCGCCATGGCTTCGGCCGCAGGCGCCATCAGTGCGCAATGGAAGGGGGCGCTCACCGGCAACAGCAAGGCGCGTTTGGCGCCCTTGGCCTTGGCCAGCTCAAGCGCGCGTTCTACGGCCCCCCTGTGGCCCGAGACCACAACCTGAGCCGGGTCATTGTCGTTGGCCGCCTGACAGATCTCGCCCTGCGCGGCCTCATCCGCGACGGCGCGCGCACCGTCAAGATCAAGCCCAAGAAGGGCCGCCATCGCGCCGACACCCACCGGCACGGCCTTTTGCATCGCCAGCCCGCGAATCCGCAGCAGGCGTGCGGTATCCGCGACGCTCAGCGCACCTGCCGCCGCAAGGGCCGAATATTCCCCAAGCGAGTGCCCGGCCACAAAACCGGCGGCCCGCGCGATATCGACGCCTTCGGCCTCAAGCGCGCGCAGCGCTGCAAGCGAGGTCGCCATCAAGGCTGGCTGGGCGTTCTCGGTCAGGGTCAGGGTCTCCGGGTCTCCCTCCCAGATCAACGCGGACAACTTTTCGCCCAATGCGTCATCAACCTCGTCGAAAACCGCCTTGGCCGCCGGATAAGTCTCGGCCAGGGCGCGCCCCATGCCTATGGTCTGGGCCCCCTGTCCGGGAAATACGAATGCTCGGGTCATTTACTCTTTGCCTCCCTTGAAGTGTCCCCGGATACCGCGCCGGGCGCGCCATGGCAACGCTCTTTGGGTATCTTGCAAGGCTGCACGTGCGCTGTGCGCCAACTGCCATTGTCCTGTGCGGGCATTTGGCTAGATTGGCCGCGCAACCAAAAGGATACGCGCGATGCCCCTTACCAACTCGGCCACCACCTATGGCGGTGTGACAAAAACCTTTCACTGGCTGACCGCGCTGTTGATCCTGTCCAACATTCCGATCGGCCTCATCGCAAGTGATCTGGCATATGAGATCGAGAGCGCCCCAACCGAGGCCCTGATCGAGCGGGCCACTTTTTTGTTTTCACTACACAAGACCATTGGCGTGGCGATGTTCTTTGTGGCCCTCGCGCGGATTGCCTGGGCTCTAAGCCAGCCCAAGCCGGGGCTTTTGAATGGCGACAAATGGCTTGAGGCCTGGGCAGCCGAGACCGTGCATTGGCTGCTTTACGGATCGCTTGTCGCCGTGCCGCTGTCGGGCTGGGTGCATCACGCGGCCACCTCGGGGTTTGCGCCGATCTGGTGGCCCTTTGGACAGAATTTGCCGCTGGTGCCCAAGTCCGAGGCGCTGTCGGCGCTTGCGGGCACCCTGCATTATATCCTGCAATGGGTGCTGATCGCTGCGATTGGCGCGCATGTGGCGGGGGCGCTCAAGCACCATGTCCTGGACCGCGATGCAACGCTGCGCCGGATGCTGCCGGGTCATGCCCCCGGCCAGCCCACCGCACGCCAGCCCGACCATGTTCTGCCGTTTGTCACGGCCCTGGCGGTCTGGCTGGCGGCGCTTGGCGGGGCGGGTATGCTTGGCTGGTTCGGTGCGGGGACTGGCAACACCGCCCCCGGCCTTGCGCAGATCGAGAGCGACTGGACCGTCTCGGAGGGCAGTCTTACGATCACCGTGCAGCAGATGGGGTCATCGGTACAGGGCAGCTTTGCCGACTGGACCGCCGATATCACCTATGACGAAACCGGCGATGCCAGCGGCAAGCACGGCAGCGCAGATGTCACCATCGCGATTGGTTCACTGTCGCTGGGCTCGGTCACGAAACAGGCGATGGGTGCGGATTATTTCAATGTCAGCGACTTTCCCACCGCACAGTTCAGCGCCGATCTGATCGACACCGATCAGGGCCATGTGGCACGCGGCACGCTGACCATCCGCGATCAATCGGTGCCTGTCGAGATGCCCTTTGACCTTGCGATCGAGGGCAACACCGCCACCGTCAGTGGCGGGGTGTCGGTGGATCGGCGCGCGTTTGGCCTTGGCACCGGCGTGACCGATGCCAATTCGCTTGGCTTTGGGGTCGATATCAAGGTCGATCTGATCGCCAGTCGCGCGCCCTGAGCGGGCGCGCTAGTCGTCGATCCTGCGCGCCTCATCAATCAGCATCACCGGGATACCGTTGCGAATGGGAAAGGCCAGACCGGCAGTCTTGCTGATCAATTCCTGACGCTCTGCGTCATATGACAGGGTCTGATGGGTCTGCGGACAGATCAGCGCCTCCAGCATGCGCCGGTCAAAGGCGGGGGGATTTTCAGGGGTGTCGTTCATTGCATGATATCCTCGCTGTCGCCGCCACGCAGCTTATATTCGATCAGGGTGACAAGGGTTTCGCGCCGCGTGCTGAGCGAAGGCGCCTCAAGCAGGGCCTGTTTGTCCTCAGGCTCGAACCCAAGAAGCATCGAGAGCGAGTTTATCAAAAGCTCGTCCTCGGCCTCTTTCAGGGAATCCCAGTCGGTCTGCAACTCGCGCGCGGAAAAATAGCGCGACAAGAGGTTCATGAAGGCCTCGCGGTCAAAACACGGGTCCTCGTCCGTGGGGCCCATGTCGCGCTCGAACCCGGCCCAGGACACCCTGGCGCGCCGATATGGGGTAAAACCCTCAACCTCTTCCAACAGGCGGAACCGCGACACGCCGGTCAGCGTGATCATATAGCGCCCGTCCTCGGTTTCCGAGAATTGCGTCACCCGCCCGACACAGCCGATGGTGTGCAATCCGGTGCCCTCGTCACGGCCAGGAACACGGTTGGGCTGAATCATCCCGATAAGCCGCGAGGACGTTTTAAGGGTATCCTCGAGCATCGCCAGATAGCGCGGCTCGAACAGGTGCAACGGCAAGCGCGAGCGCGGCAAGAGCAGCGCGCCCGGCAGGGGGAATACCGGAATTATCTCAGGCAGATCGACGTTTTTTGTCATGCACCTTACCTAGCCCGGCAAATGCCTCAGGCAAATATCATCGAGCTCAATTTTCGGCGCCCGTTCAACACCACCGGATCGTTGGGCTTGAGGGCCTCGAAAATGGTGAAAAGCTGGGTCTTGGCGGCGCCGTCGTTCCATTCGCGATCGGCGCGGAAAATCTCGAGCAATTCATCAACCGCCTCTGCGGCCTGACCGGTGGCATAAAGCGCCTGCGCCAGATCAAAGCGCGCCTGAAGATTGCTTGGGTCGGCCTCGACAGCAGCGCGCAAATCGGCAACAGGGCCTGCATCCGCGGCCTGACGGGCAAGGGCGATCTGGGCCTGCACGGCCTCGATCTCGGGGGCGGTGGCGATCTCGGCCGGGGCTCCATTCAGGATCGCCTCGGCCTGATCAAGCTCGCCCAGGGCGATTTCGGCGCGGGCCATGCCGGCATGGGCGCGCGCATTGTTGGGGTCTTCCTGCGCGATGGCGGCATAGGTTTGCGCCGCATCGGCAACCGCGCCCTCTTCGAGCATCTCGTCGGCCGCATCAAGTGCGGCGTCAAGCCCGCCGTCGGGCGCGCCGCCACTGGCCTCGATCACCCGCGCCACAAAGGCGTCGATTTCCGAGGGCGGCACCGCGCCCTGAAAGCCGTCGACCGGCTGCCCCTGCCAGAAGGCATAGACCGTCGGGATGGATTGCACCCGCAACTGGCCAGCGATCATCTGGTTTTCATCGACGTTGACCTTGGCCATCTTCACGGCACCCTTGGCGCGTGTCACCTCCGCCTCAAGCGCCGGGCCAAGCGTCTTGCAGGGCCCACACCACGGCGCCCAGAAATCAACGATCACTGGTACGCTCTGGGACGCTTCAACGACCTCGGTCATGAAATCGGCCTCGGACACGTCCTTGATCAGGTCGCCCGCCGCCGGGGCGTTTTGGTTTTGGCCAAATTCTAGCATCGCTGTCTTCCTTCCGTTCGCTTGCCCTCTATATGAGCAAGCCTTGGTCGATTTCAAAGGTCAAATGTCGCAAAAACCGGGGCATGATCGCTTGGTTGCTCCCAGCCACGCGCATCGCGCAGGATGCGGCTTGAATGGGCCGAGGCGGCAATATCACCGGTCGCCCAGACATGATCAAGCCGCCGCCCCTTGTCCGCCTCCGACCAATCCCTGGCACGGTAGGACCACCAGCTATAGAGCAACCCGTCGGGAATATCGGCGCGGGTCACATCGCCCCAGCCACCGGCCTCCATCACATCATGAAAGTGCTCGACCTCGACCGGGGTGTGGCTGACGATTTTCAATAGCTTCTTGTGGCTCCAGACGTCGTCTTCGCGCGGAGCGATATTGAGATCTCCCACCAGAATGGATTTTTCCGGGCGGCTGTCACGGAACCAGTCGCGCATCTCGGTCAGGTAATCGAGCTTTTGGCCGAATTTCTCGTTCTTGTCGCGATCCGGGATATCGCCGCCCGCAGGCACATAGAAATTGTGGATCGTCACGCCGTTTTCCAGCCGCCCGGCGACGTGGCGGGCATGGCCGAGGCTGGCAAAATCCTTGTCGCCCGCATCCTCGATCGGCAGCTTCGAGAGGATCGCAACCCCGTTATAGCCCTTCTGCCCGCGTGCAACCACATGGCCATAGCCGAGCTCGGCAAAGCGCGCGAGCGGCATCTTGTCGACCGGGCTTTTGCATTCCTGAAGGCACAGGACATCCGGTGCCTCTTCGCTTAGAAGCCGCGAGACAAGCGCCTCGCGCAGGCGGACCGAATTGATGTTCCAGGTTGCCAATGTAAACGCCATGCCGCCTCTCCTCTGCCCGTTTCGGGCCAGACCCTAAAGCGATGTGCGCCAAGGCACCAGCCGGAACGACGGGGGGCGGCGAAAAAGTGGCGTCAGACCAGGGGGCGGCGCGCCAACGGGCGCCCTGCCCTATGTCGGGGCGAAGGCTTCGGGCCGGAAGCGGACGAACGCTTCGGGGCCACGCGGGTCAAGATCATATAAATTGGGACGCTTTGTCAGGTAAGCCCGCCAAGTACGCTCGGGTTGCTCGCTGATTTTTGTGGCATGCGCAGCGTGCATCTCGCGCGCCAGGTCGACAATTTTCATGCCGCGACTTTTCGCGCTATGCTTGGCGATAATTGCCTTTATTTTCCGATCAAGCATGCTCACGTTCGACACCGCCGGTTTTGTGACGGATGCGGGTGCTTTGGCGGGCGCCACCGACGCCTTTACAACAGGCGTCGGTGGCTTGGCGACGGGTGTCGTGACGCTGCACTGCGCCGTTTTTAGAACGGTGAAAGTGGTACAGGCCAGGCGAAAGCTTTGGGGTGATTTTGCCTCGCCCATTCCATGCACATGCAGCCCCCTTTCGCGCAGGCGCTGCGCCACATGGGTAAAATCGCCATCCGATGTCGCGATCACAAAGTTTTCAATCCCACCGGTCAGCGCAAGTTCCATCGCGTCAATGCACAACAGGATGTCGGCGGCATTCTTGCCGGAGCCCGCATGCATCACGCGATACCCCGGTGTGCTCAGCCAATCGGACTTGATATTCGCAGCCGCATAAACCCGCGTAACATCCACCCGGCCAAGCCGCCGCCCCGCGCAACGAACCTGCTCGGCATGCATTGCGTTAATGTTGTCGCCATCCACCAGAACCGCAACGCGTTCAACCGTCAGGCCCATCTTCCAATTTCCATCTGCCATAGGGAGAATGGCTATGCGCAAATTCGGGCCATACTTTGACAGTTTAAAGAAAAACGACAGGGCTTATCCGGGCCTCCCAAAATCCCTGGGGCACGCGATGCAAAAGGGGCGGCCAAAGGAAAAATACCCCGGCACGCAGGCCGGGGTAGTCCAACAGGGAGGTACATGCGTTACCGCACATACAACGCAGAGTAGCACAGTTATCCGGGTTTTGGATACACCTTTGATCGCGGAACGCGCTCAGACCACCAGACGATAGCCCCCCGATTCCGTCACAAGCAGGCGCGCATTGCCCGGATCGGGCTCGATTTTCTGGCGCAGGCGATAGATGTGGGTTTCAAGCGTATGGGTCGTGACCCCCGCATTATAGCCCCAGACCTCGTGCAGCAGGATGTCGCGCGGCACCACGCCCTCGGTCGAGCGATAGAGGTATTTCAGGATGTTGGTTTCCTTCTCGGTCAGGCGCACCTTGCGATCATCCTCGGTGAGCAGCATCTTCATGGCGGGCTTGAACGTATATGGCCCAAGCTGAAACACCGCATCCTCGGATTGCTCGTGCTGGCGCAGCTGTGCGCGGATTCGCGCCAGAAGCACCGGAAACTTGAACGGCTTGGAAATATAGTCGTTGGCGCCCGCATCAAGGCCAAGGATCGTGTCGGCATCCCCATCGTGGCCGGTCAGCATCATAACCGGCGCCTTGACCCCCTGCTTGCGCATCAGGCGGCAAAGTTCGCGCCCGTCGGTGTCGGGCAGGCCGACGTCGAGAATGACGAGGTCATAGATCATGTCCTTGATCTTGCTCATCGCATCGGCGCCGCTTGTGGCCTCGAACACGTCGAAATCCTCGGTCATGACCAACTGTTCGCCAAGTGCCTCGCGCAGGTCGTCGTCATCGTCCACCAGCAGAATTTTTTTGACTTGTGCCATTTTTCTCTTCCTCGTCCTTTCACAGAACATGAGGGACAAGCGGCCCCGCGACAAGGTATGCAACACAACAATCACGCCCACGTGTTGCTCTGCGAGCGTTTCTTTCAATTCATTACAAAACCACCTACATAAAGGTGATTGCCACCGGAAAGTTTCGCCATGACCCTTGCCCCCGATATCACCGAGATCATCGCCCGCGCCCGCTCTGATTTGCGGATGGGGGTGCCTGTCGTGCTTTCGGGCACGGATGGCCTGGCCTTGGTGATGGCGGCGGAAACGGTGGATGTTCAGCGATTGGCCGATCTGCGCGCACTCGGCGGCAGGCCGGTTCTGGCAATCACCGCACGGCGCGCCGCAACCCTAAAGGCGCGCGCCTATGACGGCGACCTGGCGCGGGTGGTCGTGCCGACGGATGCATCATTGTCCTGGGTTCTGGGGGTGGCGGACCCGGCGGACGATCTCAAGACGCCGATGAAGGGACCGCTCAATTCCGAGCGCGACGGCCCGGCGACGCTGCACCGGATCGCGCTTCACCTGGTGAAATCGGCGCGGCTTTTGCCAGCGGCGCTTGTCCTGCCCCTGAGCGGCGGCACGGAATTCGCGCGGCAAAACGGGCTTACCGCGGTGAATGCCGAACTCGCCGCAGAGCACCTGTTGCGCAGCAGCCCCCTGCACCCCGTTGTCAGTGCGCGCCTGCCGCTCGACGTGTCAGAGGCAGGCCGCCTGCACATCTTTCGCCCCGAAGATGGCGGCGAAGAGCATTACGCGATCGAGATCGGCCAGCCACCACGCGACAGCGCCGTGCTGACCCGGCTGCACTCGGCCTGCTTCACCGGCGATCTGATGGGCAGCCTGAAATGCGATTGCGGCCCGCAATTGCGCGGCGCACTGGCGCAGATGGGGGCCGAAGGGGCCGGCGTGCTGCTTTATCTCAATCAGGAAGGGCGCGGGATCGGTCTTGCGAACAAGATGCGCGCCTATTCGCTTCAGGATCAGGGGTTTGACACGGTCGAGGCCAATCACCGGCTCGGGTTCGAGGATGACGAGCGCGATTTCCGGATTGGCGCGCAGATCCTGACGCTTATGGGCTTTTCGGCGGTGCGGCTCTTGACCAACAACCCCGCCAAGATCGAGATGATGCGCCAGAACGGGATCGAGGTGGTCGAGCGGGTGCCGCTGAAACTTGGCGAGAATGCGCATAACCACGCCTATCTTGCCACCAAGGTCGCGAAATCGGGGCATCTTCTGTAACATCCCCGCGGCTTTTCATCGCCAGGATCGGATTGCGCCCATGAAAAGGCCCCCGGCGCTGATCTGCGACCGGGGACCCCAAGCAAAGCTGCCGTCCGGCAAGCCCTAGGTGCGACGACGCGCGCCGACAAGCACCGCCGTGAACCCGACGACAAGCACAACCACGCAAATCGCCAGAAGCTGCTCGTATTTATGCCCTTCGGGCAGGATCGCCGCCGCCCAGGCCGAGGCGCGTGCGAAATAGGCAGCGGCGCCAAAAATCGCGGCGCCAAAGGCCACCACATAGGCCCAAAGCGCAATCTCGCGGCGCATGGCCAGCCCGACCACGAGGACCGGCGTCAAGAACATGCTCGCCGTGCCGCTGACGGCGGTGGCATCAAACAGCGTCTGATTGTCCCAAAGCGTCAGAAGCGTGCCCAGCACCATGAACACCACCATCGCCGCGCGCCCGCCGCCAAGGGTGCGCGGGCTGAACCGAAGCTCGTCGACCACAAGCCGGGCGGCACTGGCAAGCGCCGAATCCAACGTGCTGAGCGCCGAGATCAACAGCGACACCAGAAGCGCCACGAACAGCCAGGGCGGAAACATGCCTGCCCATGTTCCGATAAGCTGGCCTTCGTATTCCGCGCCGACAAGCGCCGCCTGAATGCCGAAAAAGCCGAAGCCGATGATGCAGAGAGTCGAAATCCAGAAGGCATGCAGGAACGAGCGGCGCGTCGTCGCCGGATCGGCGAGAAACCCGCGATCCATCATCACCGGGTCATGCGCGGGATATGAAAACACCTGAAGCAGCGCGACCACCAGAAGCACCTGACCGTTCCACGATCCCGATGTGCCCTGCGATGTCAGCACCGCACCAAGGTCAAAGCCGGGACTGAGCACGAGTGCCAGAAAGGCAGCGGCAAAGACACCGAGAAAGACCAGCATCTGCAACACATCCGTGCGCAGGGCCGCGCTCAGCCCGCCCCAGGCGCTATAGGCCAGCCCAAGCGCCGCCACGATCAGGATTGCGCCCTCGCGCGCAAGGCCCACCTCGGGCAGGGCCGCCGCAAAGATCAGCCCGACGACCAGCAGATTGGCAAAGACCTCGGACAAGAGCCTGAGACCAATCACCAGGTTGTAACAGGCCACCCCGACCGCACCGAAACTATCGCCAAGCCAGTCCTGAACCGAGCGCGCACCGCCAGAGCGCAAGCGGCCCACAATAAAACCGCCGGTCAGGAAGGACGCGTAATAGGCCGCATAGGCCAGCGTGCCCCAGATGCCGTAGAAATAGCCGAGGATCGCCGAATTCATCAGGGAACGCGCGAAAATCCAGGTGGTGACCTGGCTCAGAACCAGCATCATCAATCCCGGCGCGCGGCCATCCAGCCCGGCCCCGCCGAAAAAACCCTCGATTGTGGCGCGGCGTGGCGACACGACAAGGCTTGCGGCAATCACCAGCCCGAAAAGCCCTATAATAACCATAGCTTGCATTTGAATTCTGTCCCCGTTGTGCAGTGTTTACGGTTTGCCTAGCAGCCCACCGATGGCGAAACCACACCAAACATCGCAACCTACGAATTTGTGACCTGGCCGGAATATCTCCTGCCCGGACAGCGGGCAGGAGTGGCTTTCAACCGCGGTTACAGCGTGGCGTTCACACCGCCACCGTCCAGCAGGATATTCTGCCCGACGATGAAACCGGCATGCTTGCTGCACAGGAATGCACAGGTCGCGCCGAATTCCTCGATCGTGCCATAGCGCCCTGCCGGGATGCCCGCAGCGCGTTGCGCCTTTGCCTGTTCAATCGAGATGCCCTGCGCCTCGCTCACGCCCTTGTCCAGCGACACGGCGCGGTCGGTGGCATGGATGCCCGGCAAGAGGTTGTTGATCGTTACGCCCTTGCCCGCCACCTGCCGCGAGGTGCCCGCGACATAGCCGGTCAGCCCCGCCCGCGCACTGTTGGACAGGCCCAGCACCGCGATCGGCGCCTTGACGGATTGCGAGGTGATATTCACCACTCGGCCCCAGCCGCGCTCCATCATGCCCGGAACCAGCGCCTTGATCAGGGCAATCGGCGTCAGCATGTTTGCATCCAGCGCCTTGATGAAATCTTCGCGCTCCCAATCGGTCCAGAGACCCGGCGGCGGACCACCGGCGTTGTTGACAAGAATATCAACGTCGCCTGCCGCCTCAAGCAGGCACGCGCGCCCCTCTTCGGTGGTGACATCCACGGCAACCGTGACCACATCGACGCCGAAATCGGCGCGGATCTCGGCCGCAGAGGCCTCGAGCGCCTCGGCCCCGCGGGCGTTCATCACAAGATCGACACCCGCCCCGGCAAGTGCCCGCGCGCACCCAAGCCCAAGCCCCTTGGAAGACGCACATACCAGCGCCCGTTTACCGTTCAACCCCAAGTCCATGTCGCACCTCCATATTGTTTCAAGCGGGAATTAACACTGCCCTGATCATAATGACCAGACAAATGCCGCCCCCGCGCGCGCCATCAGAGAACCGCCATGCCCCTGAATAATGCCAAATCTGTTCGGGAATTCACGCTCATTGACCACATGTTGCCATAATTCTAGGCTAGGACCTGAGGCATGGTTTTCCTGTCCGCCCCTTTTTCATAACGGTCATTCTGCATGCCCAAGACCAACATCCGCCCCGCACAATCCATCCCTGTTTTTCAGGCGGTCGACCTGCGCGTGGTGAACGGTGCCAATCTTGGCGATGCCCTGTCATTTGCCAGCGAACTTGATCTTGACGATGTCTATGAATTGCGTCCCCAAGCGCGCCAGTACCGGCTTTCGCTGACGCTTGACGGGGCTGGTCCGTTCGCCATCGCGCCCGAGTCAGAGCTGGGTAAACCCGGCGCGCATGTGCATCTTGATTCCTGCCTGACATTGATGTCGGGCACCGGGCGCACCAGCGAGTTGCTGGTGCTGGTCGAGGTCGATGGCGCGGGCGATGTGACGGATATCTATGCCATGCCGCTGGCACATATGGCGCCCAGGACCGGCTATGCGCTGGTCGGCATGGACCGCGACACGCCGCTTCAGAAATTTGCCCAGCTGGCCTGTGTATCCTTCTCGCAGGGCACCAACATCACCCTGGCCTCTGGCGCGCAGCGCCGGGTCGAAGACCTGGCCGTCGGGGATATGGTTCTGACGCGTGATGACGGTGCGCAGGCGATCCGCTGGATCGGTCAATCCACCGTGCGCGCGGTCGGAGACTTTGCCCCGATCCGCATTCGCGCCGGGGCGTTGCATAATGAAAATGACCTGCTGGTCAGCCCCGACCACCGGCTCTTTATCTATCAGCGATCCGATGCGCTCGGGGCTGGTCGCCACGAGGTCCTGGTGCGCGCCCGCCATCTGGTGAACGGTGATACGGTGCTGCGCGAAACCGGCGGATTCGTGGATTATTTCCAGCTTCTCTTCGATGCCCATCAGATCATCTATGCCGAAGGCATCGCCGCCGAGACCCTTCTGGTCAATCCGCGCACCCGCGCGGTCCTGCCCGCCGACCTGGGCGAAACCCTTGCCTCCGATGGCGACGGACACAGCGCACGCCCGCACATGGACTTCGAAGTCGGGCAGGCCCTGCTCGACCATCCCGATGCGGCAAAAATCCTGAAACGCGCCTCGACGCGATAGCGCCGCCCGGAAAAACCGACACATCTTCCGATGCATTTTCGGCACAGAAGAAAATGCCCGCGCGCCACTGGCTTATTGCGCCCTTCACTTCGGCCCTCTATATGCGCGGTCATGTTGGACACCGCCTCAAACCGCCCCGATCTGCCGGCAGAAATCGCCCGGCGCCGCACCTTTGCGATCATTTCGCATCCGGATGCGGGCAAAACCACCCTCACGGAGAAATTTCTTCTCTACGGGGGCGCCATTCAGATGGCAGGACAGGTGCGCGCCAAGGGCGAGGCCCGGCGCACGCGCTCGGACTTCATGCAGATGGAAAAGGATCGCGGGATTTCGGTCTCGGCCTCGGCCATGTCGTTCGATTTCGGCACCTTCCGCTTCAACCTTGTCGACACGCCCGGACACTCCGACTTTTCGGAAGACACCTATCGCACGCTGACGGCAGTGGATGCGGCGGTGATGGTGATCGACGGCGCCAAGGGTGTGGAAAGCCAGACCCAAAAGCTTTTTGAGGTTTGCCGGTTGCGGGACCTGCCGATCCTGACGTTCTGTAACAAGATGGACCGCGAAAGCCGCGACACCTTTGATATCATCGACGAAATTCAGGAAAACCTTGCGATTGACGTGACTCCGGCAAGCTGGCCGATCGGGGTTGGGCGCGATTTCATGGGCTGTTACGACATGCTGCATGACCGGCTTGAACTGATGGACCGCGCCGATCGCAACAAGGTCGCGCAATCCATCGAGATCAACGGCCTTGACGATCCGCTCCTTGACGAACACGTGCCCGCCAACCTTGTGGCGCAACTGCGCGAAGAGGTGGCGATGGCACGAGAGCTTTTGCCGGCTCTCAACCCGCAGTCGGTACTTGAGGGCCATATGACGCCGATCTGGTTCGGCTCTGCGATCAATTCTTTCGGGGTCAAGGAACTGATGGCCGGAATCGCGGAATACGGCCCCGAGCCGCAAGTGCAAAAGGCCACCCCGCGTGCGATTGCGCCCGAGGAAACCAGGGTCGCGGGCTTTGTCTTCAAGGTTCAGGCCAACATGGACCCGCGCCACCGCGACCGGGTTGCCTTTGTGCGCCTTGCTTCGGGGCATTTCAAACGGGGCATGAAGCTCACGCATGTACGCAGCAAAAAGCCGATAACGGTGAGCGCGCCGGTGCTGTTTCTCGCCTCTGACCGCGAACTTGCCGAAGAGGCCTGGGCGGGGGATATCATCGGTATTCCCAACCACGGGCAATTGCGCATCGGCGACACCCTGACCGAGGGCGAAGACCTGCGCGTGACCGGAATCCCGTCCTTTGCCCCCGAGCTTTTGCAACAGGCCCGCGCGGGCGATCCGATGAAGGCCAAGCACCTGGAAAAAGCGCTGATGCAATTCGCCGAAGAGGGCGCCGCCAAGGTGTTCAAACCGGCCTTTGGCTCAGGCTTTATCGTCGGCGTCGTGGGCGCGCTGCAATTCGAGGTGCTGGCAAGCAGGATCGAACAGGAATACGGCCTGCCGGTACGCTTTGAGAACTCGCAGTTCACCTCTGCTCGCTGGGTCAATGGCCCCAAGGCGGCGGTCGACAAGTTCACCGAGGCCAACAAACAGCATATCGCGCGCGACAATGACGGCGACATTGTTTACCTGACGCGGATGCAGTGGGACATCGACAGGGTCGAACGCGACTATCCCGATGTGACGCTGACCTCGACCAAGGAAATGATGGTTTAGCGCGGCACGCCTTTCACCACGGAACAGCTGCACACAAAAGAAACGCCGGGGTGTTGCCCCGGCGTTTCGTGTTGTTGGCCCCTGCCCGGTCTAGTTCGGCATGAGGGCCGGGACGATGGTGACAATCGAGGGAAAGAACCAC
>NZ_CAJXIP010000074.1 GCF_913054395.1 uncultured Roseovarius sp. | reverse complement strand
AATCAGCACCCGACCAGCGACGGAATAGGATATTTCATTTATGCGCAACATGGCCCCCGCATGCCGCATGCGCGCGCCCGCGTCAATCGCGGCTTTTCAAGACGCGGTCCGCGTGGTATCGGGGCCGCGATCAAAAGCGGTCGGGCAAGGGGCCTGATCGATGATTTTAACTGAAAAGAGGCTGAAATGGCTGTTGAACGCACGCTGAGCATCATCAAACCCGACGCAACCAAACGCAACCTGACCGGCAAGATCAATGCCAAGTTCGAAGATGCCGGCCTGCGCATCGTCGCACAAAAGCGCATTCAGCTGACCCCGGCACAGGCTGGCGTGTTCTACGAAGTCCACAAAGAGCGCCCGTTTTACGGCGAACTGTGTGATTTCATGGCGTCCGGCCCGGTTGTGGTTCAGGTTCTGGAAGGCGAAGGCGCAATCGCTAAAAACCGCGAAGTGATGGGTGCCACCAACCCCGCCGACGCAGCCCCCGGCACCGTGCGCGCCGAATTTGCCGAATCGGTTGGCGAAAACTCGGTTCACGGGTCGGATGCCGCCGATACCGCCGCTCAGGAAATCGCTTATTTCTTCTCGGGTCTCGAACTCGTCGGCTAAGCGATCCTTTGACTGCAAAAGACCAGAGCCGCGCCTGAAAAGGCGCGGCTTTTTCGTAAGTTACGGGGCATTTCCAATCTGGATTATGCGTCCATCCGGTCAACCACCGTGACGCCCGCACCCTGATAGCTGTCCATCCGCGAGAGCGCCTCGGCCAGACCTGAAAGCGGGATGCGGTTGCTGACCAGACGCTCGGGCGCAAGCCGCCCGGCGCTGATCATGTCAAACAGGGCAGAAAACCGGTCCGCACCGATGCCGCGCGTACCATGCAGGGTGATCTGGCGCGAATAGACCAGTTCCAACAGCGGCAGCGTGGGGCTTGCATGGGCCCCGAGCGGCATGCCGATCTGCACATGGCGCCCCATTTTGCGAAGGCTTTTCAAAGAGTTGTGGAAGGTATTCGTGATCCCGAGGGCGTCAAGCGATACATGCGCGCCACCCCCCGTCAGATCACGCACCGCAGTGCCGGTGTCATCCTGGGCAGTGGCATCAAGCGTCGCATTCGCCCCAAGCGCGCGCGCCATCGCAAGTGCCTCGGGATTGACATCGACGGCCAGAACCTGTGCGCCCAGGGCCGCCCCGATCATGATTGCCGATAGGCCGACACCACCGCAACCATGCACGCTAAGCCATTCCCCCGGCTGAATTTTCGCGCGATCTACAACGGCGCGGAATGACGTGGTGACGCGGCAGCCCATGCCGGCGGCCACGGCGTAATCCATCGCCTCGGGCAGCCGCACAAGGTTGAAATCGGCGCGCGGAATGGCAAGGCGTTCGGCAAAGGCCCCCCATTGGGTAAAGCCGATCACCTCTTGATGGTTGCAAATCGTCGGCTCGCCACCGCGACAGTCAGGACAGGAGCCACAGCCAAGAACAAATGGGGCCGTCACCCGGTCGCCGGTGCGAAAGCGGTGACATTCGGCCCCGGTTTCAATGACTTCACCGGCAAACTCATGGCCCATCACATGCGGCAATACCACATCCGGGTCGGCGCCTTTCCAGGCATGGTGGTCCGAGCGGCAGACGCCGCAGGCGCGCACGGCGATAATCGCGCCGTCGACCGGACAGGCAGGGTCGGGCACATCCTTGACTTCGACGGGGGTGTTATAGTGGGTCAAAAGAGCGGCGCGCATGGCGTATCCTGTCGGTTGATGTCCGCCAGAGGGTAGGGCGGTTCGGCACCGGACTGCAAGGCCCGGCGCGACACCGCCCCGACCCGGATCAGGCGACCATCTTTTCGACCACCCCGCCAAAGGACGAGGGCGTCGGCACGATGGTCACACCGGCCTCTGACAGGATCTCGACCTTTTCCTGGGCCGATTCGCCAAAGGCCGACACGATCGCGCCTGCATGCCCCATGCGCCGTCCCTTGGGCGCCGAGAGACCGGCCACATAGGCCGCCACGGGCTTGGTCATGTGATCGCGGATATAGGCCGCCGCTTCGGCCTCTTGCGGGCCACCGATCTCGCCGACCATGACCACGGCGTCGGTGTCGGGATCGTTCTCGAAAAGCTCAAGCACGTCGCGAAAGCTTGACCCGTTGATCGGATCGCCGCCAATCCCGACCGAGGTTGATACCCCGATGCCGCGCTCTTTCATCTGGCTGGCGGCCTCGTACCCAAGCGTGCCCGAGCGTCCGACGATCCCGATCCGCCCCGGCAGGTAGATCGAAGGCGGCATCAGCCCGGCAAAGGCCTCACCGGGGGTGATGATCCCGGCACAGTTCGGCCCGATCAGGCGCATCCGCTTTTCGGCCTTGTAGCGGCGCATATAGCGTTTGACCTTGATCATGTCCTGCGCCGGGATGCCATCGGCGATGCAGACACAGGTTTTGATCCCCGCATCGGCGGCCTCCATGATCGAATCCGCGGCAAAGGGCGGCGGGACGAAACAGATCACAAGATCGGCGCCGGTCTCGGCCACGGCCCCCTTGACGGTGTTGAAAACAGGCAGGCCATCATGCTTGGTGCCGCCCTTGCCGGGGGTCACGCCGCCCACCACATTGGTGCCATGGGCGATCATGTCCTGGGTGTGAAAGCTGCCGATGCGCCCGGTCAGGCCGGTCACAAGAACGCGGGTCGATTTATCAATGAGAATGGCCATCATGCAGCCCCTTTTTGCGCGGGTTTCGTGTCTTTCCAGGCGTTCACCACCAGTTCGGCGGCCTCGGCGAGGGTCTCGGCGGTGATGATCGGCAGGCCGCTTTCGGTGATGATCTTGCGGCCCTCTTCGACATTTGTGCCCGACAGGCGCACCACCAGCGGCATGCGCAGGTCAAGCTCCTTATAGGCGCGGATGACGCCCTCGGCGATCCAGTCGCAGCGGTTGATGCCAGCAAAGATGTTGACCAGGATCGCCTCGACGTTGCGATCATTGAGAACCGCCTTGAACGACATCAGCACACGTTCCGGCGAGGCGCCGCCGCCGACATCCAGAAAGTTGGCAGGCTCGCCACCGGACATCTTGATCATGTCGAGCGTCGCCATCGCAAGCCCTGCGCCATTGACAATACAGCCGATTTCGCCGTCGAGCCCGATATAGGCAAGCCCGCGATCCTCGGCGAAGGTTTCGCGGGAATCCTCCTGGCTCTTGTCACGCAGCTCAGAGATCTCGGGGCGGCGGTAAAGCGCGTTGTCGTCAAACGACATCTTGGCATCCAGCGCCATGATCTCGCCGCTCTGTGTCACCACAAGGGGGTTGATCTCGACCATGTTCGCGTCAAGCTCTGCCATCGCGCGGTAACAGCCGGTGATGGTCTTGACCGCCTGCGGGATAAGCGCCGGGTCAAGCCCGAGCGAAAAGGCGATCTCGCGGGCCTGAAAGGCCTGCATGCCGACCGCCGGGTCGACCACCGAGCGGATGATCGAATCCGGTTCGTTGGCCGAGATATCCTCGATTTCCATGCCGCCCTGCGCCGAGGCGACGACGACGACCCGCTCCTCTTTGCGGTCCAGAACAAAGCCAAGATAGATTTCCTGGGCGATCTTGGTGGCCTCTTCGACGTAAAGGCGGCTCACAAGTTTGCCCTGCGGTCCGGTCTGATGGGTGACAAGCATGCGGCCCAGCATCCATTGCGCGGCCTCGCTGATCTCTCTTTCATCCGAACAGATCCGCACGCCGCCCGCCTTGCCGCGTGCGCCCGAATGGATCTGGGCCTTGACCACCCATTTGTCACCCGAAAGCTCGCTGGCGCGATAGACGGCCTGTTCGGGGCTATAGGCGATACCGCCGCGCGGCACGTTGACGCCGAACCGCTTGAGCAGTTCCTTGGCCTGAAATTCGTGAATATCCATTGTCTGTCCTCCTTAGCCTTGGGCGGCGATGGCCTCGGCCACCGTAAGCACGTTGCGGGCCATGCGTTCGCTGGCGGCGTCGATCATCTTGCCATCAAGGCTTGCGGCACCGCGGCCCTCGGCTTCGGCCTTTTTTAGCTCTTCGATGATGCGATGGGCGCGGGTCACTTCGGCCTCGGGGGGCGAGAAGACCTCGTTGGCAAGGGCGATCTGGCTTGGATGGATCGCCCATTTGCCCTCGATCCCAAGCGCCGCGGCGCGTTTCGCCGACAGGATATAGCCGTCGGGATCGTTGAAGTCGCCAAACGGGCCGTCGATGGCGCGCAGGCCGAAGGCGCGGCAGGCCACGGTCATCCGGCTCAGGGCAAAGTGCCACTGATCGCCCGGATAATCGGGGTTGAGCCCGCCAATGACCACGGTACGCGCCCGGTTCGAGGCGGCGTAATCGGCCACCCCGAAATGCAGCGCCTCAAGGCGACCGGGCGTGGCGGCAATCGCCTCGACATTGGCCATGCCAAGCGCGGTTTCGATCAGCGCCTCAAGGCCGATCTGATGGGTAAAGCCCATGGCGGTTTCTATCTGGCTGACCATGGTTTCGACGGTGTAAAGATCGCCGGGCACGCCGACCTTGGGCACAAGGATCGTATCGAGGTGCTGACCGGCCTGTTCCACGATCTCGACCACGTCGCGATACATGTAATGGGTATCAAGGCCGTTGATGCGGATCGACATGGTCTTGCCCTTGGCCTTCCAGTCGATATCGTTGAGCGCCTGAATGATGTTGGAGCGCGCCTGAACCTTGTCGGGCGGGGCGACGGCATCTTCGAGGTCGAGAAAGATATAATCGACATCCGACTCGGCGGCCTTTTCGATCATTGTCGGGTTAGAGCCGGGCACGGCCAGTTCCGAGCGTTGCAGACGTTGCTTTTTCAGCGGGTGCAGGGTGTAACTCATGGCATATGATCCTTTCTCGGGGCTTATGCGGCGCGGGCCGTGGCGGCGGATTTCTGAACCGGCGGGGTGGTGGCACGGAAGTATTCCTGTGCAGCGGCAACCCCGGCACCGGGTTCGATCGCAACCCCGGCATCGACAAGCGCCATTTCCGCCGCCGAGAGCGCCCCGCAGAGCATCACCGGGTTGAGCGAGCCAAGATGCCCGATCCGAAATGCCCGACCGGCCAGCACGGCAAGACCTGAGCCAAGTGAGGTCTGGTATTTGTGATAGGCGGTCTCGATCACGTGACGCGCATCCGTACCCTCGGGCGTATAGATCGCCGACACGGTGTCGGAATGCCATTCAGGTCCGTGCGCAACAAGGCGACAGCCCTGCCACTGTTCCACCGCGCGGCGGACGCCGCTGGCGAGGCGGTGATGGCGTTCCCAGACGCTTTCCATGCCCGCCTCAAGCAGCATATCGACCGACACCCCAAGCCCGCGCAAAAGCTGGGTCGCCGGGGTATAGGGGAAATAGCCGGTATCGTTCAGCTTGATCATGTCCGCGAAGCTGAAATAACAGCGGGCCATTCTGGCATTTTCATGGGCGTCGAGCGCCTTGTCGCTCACCGCCAAAAGACCAAGACCGGCCGGTAGCATAAAGCCCTTTTGCGAGCCGGCAACCGCAAGATCGACGCCCCATTTTTCCATTTCGAATTTGATCGACCCGATCGAGCTTACGCCATCGACGAACAACAGGGCAGGGTGGCCGGTGGCCTCAAGTGCCGCGCGAATACCCGCAATATCCGAGGTGACGCCGGTCGCTGTCTCGTTATGGGTGGCAAAAACTGCCTTGATCTTGTGGTCCTTGTCGGCGGCAAGCCGCGCGGCATAGTCGTCAAGCGGCACGCCCTTGCCCCATTCGGCCTCGCAGACGTCCACCTCAAGGCCAAGCCGTTCGGCCATATCGACCCAAAGTGTCGAGAACTGGCCAAAGCGCGACATCAAGACCCGGTCGCCGGTATTGAGCGTGTTGGTGATTGCCGCCTCCCAGGCGCCGGTGCCCGAGGTCGGATAGACAAAGACGCGCCCGGTTGTCTGGCGGAACACCTTCTTGAGATCGCTCAGAAGCGGGATCACGAAATCCGCGAAATCGGGGGCGCGCATGTCCTCCATCGGGATGTTCATGGCGCGCCGGACAACGTCGGGCACATTGGTCGGGCCGGGGATGAAAAGATGCGGGTTGCCGTTCATGGGAGTCCTCCTCTGATTTCCCCCAGTATCGCCAGGAATGACGACACCGGGTAATCCCCGCGCGCATGGAAATGCGTGACTGCGCGGGGGAATTCGGCCCCTTCCGGGTAGGGTGCACTACCCGCAGATGCCACCCCCGGCATGCGGTTGCATGCTGAATTTTTGTTTGATTTCATCGGGTTCCGGTGTCTTTGTGTCGTAATCCTCAAGTTGGGCAGACGCCGGATTGTGAATAATGACCCTATGACAGAGACCAAACACATATCCCCTGACGTGATCGTCGCCGACCGGCAATTGATTGTCTGCCAGGGGCTTGGCTCGCTCGTGGCGCAGATCCCCGAGGTGTGTCTCGGCCCCTTTGCCACCGATATGGCAAGCCTGCGCAAGGCTCTCTCAGAGCGGCCGGGACAGGTGATCGTGGTGCTTGGGGTGCGCCTTGCCGACGCCGATCTTGCGCGCGTTCTGGATATGTTGCGGCGCGATTACGCCCGCGTTCTTGTGGTCGTGGTCGCCGAGGAAACCGAGTTTGCCTTTATCCGCACGGCGATCAAGGCCGGCGTGCATGGCGTCTGCATGATGAGCCAGATCCTCACCAGCCTGCCGCGCATTCTGGGCCACCTGATCGAGGGCCACAGCATCCTGCCGATTGAGGTTCTCAAGCGGCTGACCGGTGAACAGTCCGACGCCCTGACCCGACGCGAGCATGAAATACTCGGGCTTCTGGTGGATGGGCTGACGAACTTTCAGATTTCCGCCCGGCTGGGCCTGTCGGAGAACACGGTGAAATATTACCTCAAGGCGATCTATCAAAAGCTTGACGTCAATTCGCGCGGCGGGGCGATAGCGAAATATGTGGCGGGCACCTATTAAAGGCGTCGCCTAATCCACCACGCTTACAAGATGCCATCGCAGGGCGTCATTGGGGACCGGATCGAAATGAGTCACCCGGTTGGACAGCACGACAAGCTGGGTCACATGAAACGGGATAAGTGAGCCCGAAGTCTCGCGCAGCCGTTTCTGCGCCGCCACGTAAAGCGCGCGCCGTTTGCCAAAATCAAGCTCGGCGCGGGCCTTGGTCAAGAGCGCATCAAATTCGCTGTCGTGGTAGTGGCTTTCGTTCCACTTGGCGGTTGAATGAAACGCCTCGTTCAGCGCCTGATCGGCGGGGCGTTCGCCCCAGCTTGTGGTGAAGGCATCCTTTTTCATCCAGACGTTCGACCAATAGCCATCCGCGGCCGCATTCACCAAGGTGACGCGAATTCCGGCGGCGGCGGCCTGATCCTGAAAGGTGACACCGATCAGCGGCCAGGACTGGTCGAGCGACGAAACATTCACTTCGATATCAATCCCGTCGGGATAGCCCGCCTCGGCCAAGAGCGCGCGTGCGCGCTCCAGGTCGCGCGGACAGGTCATGTCTGCACGGTATTGGTCATGCGGGGCGACCGGCGTGTCGCAGGACACCACCCCGCCGCCATCAAGCGCAAGCTTGAGCATCTCGTCACGATCCACGCTCAGGCGCAACGCGCGGCGCACCCGGACATCATCGAACGGCGCCACATCTGTACGGAAGATAAGCCCCATCCAGTTGCCGGTCGGGATTTCAAGCAATTGATAGCGCAGCGATTGATCAAGGGCGCGGCGCAAAAGCGGCACGATTCCGCGCTCCATGTCCAGTTGCCCGCTTAGAAACGCCTGAAGCCGCGCCTGAGCATCCGGCACGCCAATTACCTCGATCCGTGCAAGGGCGGGGGGGCCTTCCCAGTAGTCCGCATTGGCGGTCAGGATGGTGATGCCGTCGGGGTCGAATTTCTCGACCTGAAAGGGGCCGGTGCCAATACCTGTTCCGGCCACACTGTCGCCCGACCCCTCGGGGATCATCCGCAGGCGCGGGTCCATAAGTTGCAGTGGCAGATCGGCAAAGGTCGAGGTCAGCGTCATGCGCACGGTCAAAGGGTCAATCGCCTCGATGGTTTCGATCATCCTGACGGCGGCGCGCGCCGGGCTGCCCTGGTCAGGGTCGATCACCCGCTTGAGGGAATAGACCACATCGCCCGCATCAAAGGCGCTTCCGTCATGAAAGCGTACATTTTCGCGCAAATGAAAGGTCCAGACCGTGCCGGTCTCGTCGGGTTCCCACCGCGTGGCAAGGTCGGGCGCGGGTTTGCCGCCGCGTCCGGGACGTACAAGGCGGCTCTGGATTTTCTCGATGATCTGAAGCACCCGCCCTTTGGAGGCGGGATCAAGGCTTGAATGGGCGCCAAACCCGACATTATGGGCATGGCGAAACGTGCCGGTCGGTTCGGCCCCGACCAGGGACGCACCTGCAAAAAGCAGGCCAGATGCCAAAGCGGCAAACATTAGGGGCCGCATATCCGTCTCCCTATGGATCGGTTGCCTAGTTGTGACAAGAGGGCGGCGGAAAATCAAACTCTTAAAGGTGTCTGGCGCATCACGATATGATGCGCCATCACGAGAGGGGCCGCGCCCTCGGCCAATTCCCCGACGCAACAGCCAAGCATCCCTGACGGCACAAAAGAGGTGCCAACGGGGCATATGAATGCGCGATTCACAGCTTTGCCATGTGAGGTGTTGGCGGTAAAATATTGATTTTATTGTATTATAATTTATAGCGTCGATTGCGAGTGCCGTAAGCCGTATCCGCGATCAGGCGTTCGGGGTGCGGATCGACCCTGGCCTTCACCCTATCCAGCATGGTCGTGCTCGATCCGACCTCTGCCAGCCGGATTGATCGCTTGGCGCATCAGCAACTCGGGATCGATGGAGGGTCGGCCGGTGTGGCTATAGAAATCTGCAAGATGGGAACGGATGCTTCTCAGGTCGACGAACCGGTCGATGGGTCGAAGCAGGTGGTCTTGCGGGACGTTATCCTCAGGCGGGCACTCGTAGAACAACGCCGATTGCGCCTCCTGCCGTGGTCCCATCATCGCCAATCCTCCGGCCCATCGGCAGAACTGAATCAGCACAACACGCCTCAATCAAGAACGCGTTTTTCAACAGAATAAGCCCCGTTGACGCGGAATACCGCGAGCGGCCCAATCCAGTCATTCGCCTGCATTGCCGCCGCCGCGGTGCAGCCCGTCGAACCGGACGTCGATCGATCGTGCAGCATCTTCGGAGGAGAACGACGGCAGAGTGGGACTTATCCGCTGTCACATTAGGCTGCCACCGGGCTTGCGGCGCCTGGTCCACGTATTTTCCAATATAGCACCGCAACGACCAACAAGTTCAGCACCCCAGCCAAAGCTGCCAAACCGTAGGCGGCTGCGTATCCGCCGGTTATGTCGTAAAGATAGCCGCCGAGCCCGCCGCCATTAGCGTGGCCAAACCAGCCGAACATGGTGACAACCCCCATCGCAAAGCCACGACGTGAGGGGGGAGTATGGGCCGCGACAGTCGCGAGAACACCCGTCATAACCCCTGCATAACCGAAACCGTAAATCGGAGCGTATAGGTAAAATGTGGACAGGTCGTTGATTAGAATGAAGCCATAGATCAATAGCGTCATCCAAGCAGTCGCCGTCATGTAGGCGGGTATGGCGCCAATCACGTCGGCCAGCTTACCAAAGGCCACACGTCCGACAATGCCAACCATGAGCATAAGGAAGATGACACCACCGGCCTGATCAGCCGAGTATCCACGTCCCTGGATGTGTGGCACGAGGTGCATAAGGGGGACCGACATGCACGTACAGCAGAGCAATATTGCGAGACACATCATCGGCACAACAAGCCGGATTGGGGGATAATTTTTCTCTGCGTCTGCTGCACCCTGTCCTGTCTTTGGAAGAACGACGGGTCGCAACAGGGCCGCCAGGGGAAGCAGCATGATCAGCATGAGCCCTCCAGTGACCGCAAGCGCGCCGGAAACGCCCATTTCATTGATCAGGATTGCCGAGCCGAATGGCACGAACCCTTGGCCAAGGGCCTGCCCAGCAGATGCGATGCCGATCGCAAGGCCTGCACCAATTGGAAACCACTTGCCTACGAGTGCCATTATTGGCGCGAATATTCCGGCCGCACCGAAGAAACCGGCAATGAACATTAGTAAATAGTATTGCCAGAGCTGATCCGCCAAGGATGCGGTAAGATAGGAGATACCCATGACCGTACTACCGGCCAAAACCACAATCCGGGCACCGAACCGGTCCGCAATGCTTCCCATCAGAAGGCCGCCAAACGCGAGCCCCATTATCCCGGAAACATTGATGAGCGACACCTCTGCACGAGCCCAGCCGTGCAACTCTTCGAGCGGCACGACATAGGCCGACATACCATTGACGATCGAGCCCAGTGCAAGTGCCAGAATCAGTGCGGAGGCCGAGACAACGACCCAGCGATAGCGAGGTAGTTCCGGTTGTATCTCTTGCATGACGGGCATCCTTTTCTGAGAACCCATAACACGTTTCTCTAAAAAATGAGAATGCCATGTTCCTTTGGAAAGGCGTTGCGCTGTTGGTAACTGCGGGCTCTTTGCCGCCATGCGGTGGCGCAGCATTGATCCCGTTCTGGTATTAAAGAGCCGACGTCGTGACCAGCCCTTAGCGGACGAGGTGGATGGCTCCTTGGCAATACGGTCTAATTGGCGATCCCGGGAGGACTCGAACCCCCAACATCCTGATTAGAAGTCAGGTGCTCTATCCAGTTGAGCTACGGGACCGCTGAACCGGCTTCTAGCGCGGCCTTGCGCCAAGATCAAAGCGAAAACGCAACCGGTTGCGCGGCTCAGGCGAAGGGGTTGTCGTCGTATTCGACCCCGGCCAGGTAAAGCCCGTGGGGCGGGGCGACCGGACCACAGGCGGCGCGGTCGCATGCAAGCAGCGCCTCGTGCACCTGATCGGGGGCCCATGACCCGGCGCCGACCCGTTCCAGCGTGCCGACGATGCTGCGGACCTGATTGTGCAGGAACGAGCGCGCGCGCAGATGAAACCGCACCTCCGAGCCAAGCGCGAGAGGAATTTCCTCGATCTCGATGGCGTTCAGGGTTTTGACCGGGCTGGCCGCCTGACAGATGGTCGAGCGGAATGTCGTGAAGTCATGCAAGCCGATGAGATGCGCCGCGCCCTCGCGCATCGCCTCGACGTCAAGCGGCCGCAGCACCTGCCAGACCAGACCGCGCTCGTGGGTGACGGGCGGGCGGCGCACCAAAACACGAAACACATAGCGCCGCTCGGTTGCGGAAAACCGGGCATGCCAGTCCTCGGCGACCCGCTTGCATCCGACAATCGCAATCGGCTGCGGCTTGAGATGGAAATTCACCGCCTCGCTCAGGCGAAACGTACTCCAGTCGCGGGCAAGGTCGCAATGTGCGACCTGCGCATAGGCGTGGACGCCCGCATCGGTGCGCCCGGCAGAGGCAATGGTATGGGGGCCGGGTTCGATCCTGGCCAGGGCGGCCTCGATGGCGCCCTGCACCGAAGGGTGGTCAGGTTGGCGTTGCCAGCCCACGAAGGGGGCACCGTTATATTCGACTTTGAAGGCGTATCTGGGCATGGGGCTGCGCATAAATCAAAACGCGGCTGCGGAAAAGGCAGTATTGGCGCCGGTTTAAAAGTCCTGTCCGGCGTTTTGTTGCCAGGCCTTGACCAGATTGCCAAAGCGCGTGAACTGCGCCTCAAAGCTAAGCTCGACCGTGCCGATGGGGCCATGGCGTTGCTTGCCGATGATGACCTCGGCCTTGGCATGCAGCCGCGACATGGCTTCCTGCCACTCGGCCATCTTTTCCATCTCGTGATCGCCGGGCTTTTCGCGCTCTTTGTAATATTCCTCGCGGAACACGAACATGACCACGTCGGCGTCTTGTTCGATTGAGCCGGATTCACGCAGGTCGCTAAGCTGTGGGCGTTTGTCCTCGCGCGATTCCACCTGGCGTGAAAGCTGTGACAGGGCGATGACCGGGATGTTGAGCTCTTTGGCAATCGCCTTGAGCCCCATCGAAATCTCGCCGATTTCCTGCACCCGGTTGTCCGAGCTGCCGCGCACCAGCTGAAGGTAATCGACGATCAGAAGGTCAAGCCCGTGGGTTCGCTTCAGGCGACGCGCCCGCGCGGCCAGTTGCGAAATCGGAATGGCGGCGGTGTCGTCGATGAACAGCGGACAGGATTCAAGCGTTTTGGCCGCCTCGACAAAGCGGCGGAACTCGGTCTCGTCCATATCGCCCTGGCGGATCTTGTGCGACGAGATTTCCGAGGCCTCGGCCAGAACCCGGCCTGCCAGCTGTTCGGCGCTCATCTCGAGGCTGAAAAAACCGACCACGCCGCCGTCAACGGCGCCTTCGGTGCCGTCGGGCAGGGTGCCACGCTTATAGGCCTTGGCGACGTTGAAGGCGATGTTGGTGGCCAGCGAGGTCTTGCCCATCGACGGGCGCCCGGCAAGAATCAGAAGGTCGGATTTGTGAAGCCCGCCCAATTTGCCATCCATATCTATAAGCCCGGTCGAAATGCCCGCCAGACCGCCTTCGCGCTGATAGGCGGCGTTGGCGACATTGACCGCATCGGTGACGGCACGCAGGAAGGATTGAAAGCCGGTTTCGGTCTGGCCCTGTTCGGCAAGCTGATAGAGCGCCTGCTCGGCCTCGACGATCTGTTCCTTCGGTTCGCTGTCGACATCGACGCGCGCGGCCTTGCCCGCGATCTCGTGGCCAAGCGCAATCAACTCGCGCCGGATCGCAAGATCATAGATCATCCGCGCATAGTCACGTACCGCAAAGGTCGAGATCGCAGCCCCCGCAAGGCGCGCAAGATAGGCCGGGCCGCCAAGTTCCTTGAGGCCTTCGTCGTCTTCGAGAAACGCGCGCAGCGTCACCGGCGAGGCAAGGTTGTTCTTGGCAATCCGCGCCGCGGCGACCTCGTAGATGCGTGCATGCACCGGGTCATAGAAATGCTGCGCCCCGATGATCTGGGCGATACGGTCGTAGACATCGTTATTGGTCAGGATCGCGCCCAATAGCTGTTGCTCGGCCTCGATCGAATGGGGCATGGTGTCGGCCGCCTGAACCTCGGCTCCGGTGGCGTTGAATGCTGCGATTTCGTTCATGCTGATCCCCTGCCTGCCTTGGGATTAGTTCATACATTTGCCTCACGCGGGCGCGCAATTTGTATATCTCTGTGGATACCCTGTGGATATCACAGGGGGATACATATTGCTTTATGTTTTTTCAATTTACACAACATGTGGTGTGACTTTGCCGCCGGCGCCCGGCGCGCGTGGCAAGGATGACGCAATGTCATTTTAATTTGCCTGTCATCGCGCGCTTCCGGGAGGGTGCGACTCAGCGGCGCGCGGCCTGCCAGGCGCGGGGATCGTTGAGAAAGGATTCGACCGCGTCCAGCGTGGAGCTGTCGAAGGCGCCCTGATCGCGGGCCTCAGCCAGCACGTCCCACCATGTGCACAGATGATGCAGCGTGACGCCATGATCGCCGAGGGTTTTTTCGGTTTCCGGGAAGATGCCGTAATAGAAGATCACCGCGGTGTGGGCGCAGGTCGCCCCGGTCTCGCGGATCGCATCAACGAAGCTGAGCTTCGAGCCGCCATCGGTGGTAAGATCCTCGACCAGCAGCACGCGCTCGCCCTCGGACATGGCACCCTCGATACGGGCATTGCGGCCATAGCCCTTGGGCTTTTTGCGCACGTAGGTCATCGGCAGGGACATCCGCTCGGCCACGAGGGCGGCGAAGGGGATGCCGGCAGTCTCGCCCCCGGCGATATTGTCGAAGGCCTCGAAGCCGGCATTGCGCATGACGGTGACCGTCAGGAAATCCATCAATGTCGAGCGGATGCGCGGATAGCTTATCAGCTTGCGACAGTCGATATAGGTCGGCGAGGGCAGGCCCGAGGCGAGGGTGAACGGTTCGTCCGCGTTGAAATGCACGGCCTTGATTTCCAAAAGCATGCGCGCGCTCAGGCGGGCCATGTCCTGGGGCGAGGGATAGGAGGAGGGTATCATGCGCGTGGTCCTTTTTCGCGGGGGCCGCACCAAAGAGTTTTCATGCCTTCGGCGAGGATATTTGGAGCAAGAAGAAGATCAGCTGACACTCCAGTGCAGTGCAAAGCCGGGGTCAAAAACCGTGACCGGGCCATCATCGGTGGCGATCTTGTCGGGGTAGGTGACGGCGGCGTCGGTTTTGGTCAGGGTCAGCCGTGCCTCATTGGCGGGCAGCCCGTAAAAGGCCGGGCCGTTCAGAGAGGTGAAGCCCTCGAGCCGATCCAGGGCGCCGTCCTGTTCAAAGGCATGGGCGAGGATCGACAGGGTGTTCGTGGCCGTGAAGCAGCCCGCGCAGCCGCAGGCGTTTTCCTTGAGCGCATCGGTATGCGGCGCACTATCCGTACCAAGGAAAAAGCGTGCGTCCCCTGACGTGGCGGCGGCACGCAGGGCAAGGCGGTGGGTTTCGCGCTTGGCGACCGGCAGGCAGTAATAATGCGGTTTGATCCCACCCACGAGGATGTGGTTGCGGTTGATGATCAGGTGATGGGTGGTGATGGTCGCGCCGAGATCGCGGTCATTGGCTTTGACATAATCCACCCCGTTGGCGGTGGTGATATGTTCCATCACAACGCGCAGCCCCGGCGTGGCGCGCCGCACCGGATCAAGGACGCGGTCGATGAACACTGCCTCGCGGTCAAAGATATCCACCTCGGGATCGGTCACCTCGCCATGCACGCAGAGCGGCAGGCCGATCTCGGCCATCTTTTCCAGTACGCCGCGCACCTTGTCAAAGTCGCGCACGCCGCTGGCGGAATTGGTCGTGGCGCCTGCCGGGTAGAGTTTGACCGCGGAAATGAGGCCGCTTGCATGGGCAGCGGCGACATCTTCGGGGTCGGTTTCCTCGGTCAGGTAAAGCGTCATCAGCGGCGTGAAATCGGTCCCTTGCGGAAGGGCGGCCATGATCCGGTCGCGATAGGCGCGCGCGTCGGCACCGGTGACCACGGGTGGTACCAGGTTGGGCATGATGATCGCCCGGCCGAAATGGCGCGTGGTTTCGGGCAGGACGGCGCGCAACATGGCGCCATCGCGCAGATGCAGGTGCCAATCGTCGGGGCGGCGGAGGGTCAGGGTTTGGCTCATGCCGCAGGCATTACACAATCGCGAGCGTCAAGACCAGAGGCTGATGTGGGGCTGGCGTTCAGGTCTCGGAGCCGGCTGCACGTTCGTCAAGCCGGGTCTCGGCGAGATGAAGGGCCTTGCGAAAGCGCGGCCCGCCGACCTTGCGATCAAGCGCGCGGCGGCAATGCATCACCGTCAGGATATCGCGCTGATCCGTCATCAGCCGTTGCAGCAGACTGAAGAGGTAAGGGCTATCGTCGCGGCGCGCCCGAAACAGCCGCGCAAGGCTCAATCGGCTGAGCTTGCCCGTGCTCATTTGGGCCAGAACCCGAGGGGCCATCCCGATGCGCATCAGGCTCGATTCGATCCGATAGCCAAGATAGCGGGTCCGAAACCGCATGACATTGGGCCGCGTGAAGAGCGCCGCATGCATGGCGTCAAGCTCGATCTCGGGATCATAGAGCAAGACGGCGCTTTCAGCCGCGTCAAGCATATCGGGAGCATAGCCATAACGATCATCAAAACTGGTGCGGCGCATGTGAATATATCGGTCATCCCATTCCGCCACACGCGGATCGAGCGTTGCCTGCGGCGAGATGATCAGGACCTTGGCCCCCGGGGAGGCCACCGAAAACGCGGCGGCCGCATAACCGCATGGCCCTGCGCCGTAAAAGATCACCTGGTCGAAATCGTCAAAGAACCCGTCGTCGATAAGGCGGTCGAAATAACCATAGACCCGGCGATCCCGAAACCAGGTATCGCCATCGCTGATCACGCAAAGATGCGACCAGCCAAGCGTCTTTGCCATGCTCCAGCCAAACGGCTGCGCCTGCGGGGAAAGCTCGGTCAGCTTCTGATGGTCTTCAAATGTCACCAGCAGGATCGGCTTGCGTTCCACCAGAACGGCCGCGTGGCGCGTGCCCAGAGGTTCGCAATACCCATCCTCGCCCGCCAGATCATTGACGCGTTCACACCAGTCAGCCCAGCCAAGGCCGGAAAGATCGGCGTCAAAAATCTGGGCGCTGTCTTGCATATCTGCTCTTACCTAACTCATAGTCGGCCACTTGGATGCGGCTTCGTTAAGGTAACATGGGCGCGAACTTGGGCAAAACTTTGGAAAATCCAAGGGTATTCCGGGGGATTTGCCAAGATTGCCTCATGGCCTTGCCCTTGACCGCACCACCGCGCCCATGCAGTTCTTGACCTGACACGCAACCACGCGGAGAGCCTACGTGCAAAACCCAACATCCATCGACGCGGTTCAGGACCTTCTGGCAACTCAGAATTATATCTGCGGGCGCGGCCTTGGCACGGTCACATTCCTGGCGCTGGCCCTGGGGCGTCCCCTGTTTCTCGAAGGCGAGGCCGGAACCGGCAAGACCGAGATCGCCAAGGCCATCGCAGCCGCCCTCGGGCGTCGCCTGATCCGGTTGCAATGTTACGAGGGGCTTGATGTCTCAAGTGCGGTCTATGAATGGAATTTCGCCGAACAGATGATCGCCATCCGCACCGCCGAAGCCGCAGGCGGGGTGGACCGCAGCCACCTCAAGGACGAGTTGTTCACCGAGGAATACCTGGTTGAACGTCCGCTGCTGCAGGCGATGCGCCCCCAGGCGGGCGGTGCTCCGGTCCTGCTTATCGACGAGATCGACCGCACTGACGAACCCTTCGAGGCCTTCCTGCTCGAGGCACTTTCGGATTTCCAGGTCACAATCCCGGAACTCGGCACGATCCACGCGCCCGAACCGCCAATCGTGATCCTGACCTCGAACCGCACGCGCGAGGTGCATGATGCGCTCAAGCGGCGCTGCCTTTATCATTGGGTCGATTACCCGACCTTCGAGCGCGAGATAGAGATACTTCAGGCCCGCGCCCCCGAGGCCGCCGATCAGCTCTCGCGCGAAGTGGTTGCCTTTGTTCAGGCCCTGCGCACCGAGGATCTGTTCAAGAAACCCGGCGTGGCGGAAACCATCGACTGGGCGAAATGCCTGCTGGCTCTCGATGTCATCAGCCTGAGTCCGGAGGTGATTGCCGACACTTTGGGCGCTATCCTGAAATATCAGGACGACATCCAGAAACTTCAGGGCTCCGAGGCAAAACGTATTCTCGAAGAGGTCAAGGCAGGCCTGGA
>NZ_CAJXIP010000073.1 GCF_913054395.1 uncultured Roseovarius sp. | reverse complement strand
AGGCCAAGCCGGTCCTCTGCTGTCCGGACAGGCCGAAAAAGAGCCTATTCCGCCGCAATAGGCGGCTGAACAGGTGCGCGAAACAGCATTCGATGCGAGCGCGCCAGTTTCAGGATCGGCGGGGGATCAAGCATTTCCGGGGTCGACATGACATGCCGCAACCCGCGCCGCGACCCAAGCCGCACGCCCGACATCATCGACAAAGGCACCGCCGCCAGCAGGCTGATCGTAATCGGCAACAGCCAGAGCGACACCAACCCGGCGAGCATCCCGATCCCAAGCAAGGCGCCGCTCAGGGTCTCAATCGCGTGGAACTTGAGCACCGTGGCCGGACCATATGCCCCGCCCTTGCGGGCCTGTGGTGACCATGTGGGCCGGATACCGATGGCGGTGCGCAGAACCGCGACAAGCTGTTGCACCATCATGATCGGGGCAAACAGGATCGACAGGGCGATTTCGACCACCAGCGAGAGCACAAAGCGCGGCCCCCCACCAAACCGTGCAATCCTGACATCGGTCAGGCCAAGCGCCGCCGCCCCCATCAACTTGGGCGCAAGCAGCATGCCGTACATGAAAATCAGGATCAGAACCGAACTCACACGGCTCATCTCTGGCCAGATCGGATAGAGCGGGTTTTCAGCCGAGAAATAGGTGATCACGCTATCGGGTCCGTTGCCCAAAAGCGCCCAGATCACCAAAAGTCCGAACCACGCGGGCGACAAAAGATAGCTTATCGCGCCATGCAGAAGGTGAAACCGCGACACCGCATGCAAACCGCGCGTGCCCAACAGGCTAAGATGTTGCAGGTTGCCATGGCACCAACGCCGGTCGCGCAAGGCATAATCAATGAGCGTCGCAGGCGGTTCTTCATAGCTGCCGCAAATCGAGGGTATGAAACGCACGGCCCACCCTGCACGCCGCAAAAGCCCCGCTTCGACGAAATCGTGGCTCAGGATCAGGTTGCCTTTGCCCAATAGCGCCGGCATCCGCGGCAGGCCCGCACAATCGGCAAAGGCACGGGTACGGAGGATCGCGTTATGACCCCAGTAATTGCCCTCGGCACCGGTCCAGCCGGCAAGGCCTTCGCTTAGCAGGGTGCCGTAAACCGAGGCCGAAAATTGCTGCATCCGGCCAAAAAGCGTATCCGAGCCCACAACAAGCGGGGCCGATTGAATAAGACCGGCCGAGGGGTCGACGGCCATTTCATCGCTCAGGCGAATCAAGGCCTCGGCGCTCATCAGGCTATCGGCATCCAGAACCACCATCGCAGTATAGGCCGCGCCCCAGTTCTCTAGCCATTGCGAGATATTGCCAACCTTGCGTTCGGTGTTCTGCACACGCCTGCGGTACCAGACCCCCGCCCCCGGTGGCAGCGCGGCACGCAGGGTGGCAAAGGCGCGTTGTTCGGCCATGGCAATCGCGCTGTCCTGGGTATCGCTCAGGATAAAAAGGTCAAATTGATGCGCGGTCTTCGCATTGCCAAGTGCCATCACCATGGCACAGGCATTGCCGAACACCTCTGCGGGATCTTCGTTGTAGATCGGCACCAAAAGCGCCACGCGCATCGGCGCGGGCGGAATATGCGCCGTCACACGCTTGCGCGTCAGGTAACAGGCAAGCCCAAGCGTCGCGGTGCCAACCGCCAAAGCGATCCAGAAAAACGTTACCACCACAAGCGCCAGAAGAACCCATTCAAGCCACCACATGCCGCCCGACGACAGCCAATCGGCAAAGGCCATGCCTAGCCCACCGGTGGTTGCGATTGCGGGCAGGAATGCCGCCGCACGTCGCCACCAGATATGGCGAAGAGGGGCCCAGCCGGGCGCACGCGAGTCGCGATGCGCGCGACTCAGGCTTTGGACAGGATGCGCCATCGGGCTTGGCGGCGGCATATGCGCCGAACTTGGAAAGGGGGTCAGGCGGTCCATCGGTACAACCATACTTCGGTCACAGAGCGACCCTGATAGAAAAGCTGCGCACGCAGTTCCGCCGCCGTCACGTCGCCCGGCAGAAACGAAAACGCAAGCCGCGGGCCACCGGTATCGGGATTGCGTTGAACAAGGCCTTCGGACACGTCAAGCCGGTTCGAGCTGACGTGGATCACAAGATCCTCAAGATCATCGGGTAGCGCCTCGTGCGGGGCGAAATCAATCGTCACCACCTTTTTCTCGCCGTGGGTAAAGCCCTTGCCCATGCGCGTATTGAGAACCTGCGCGACCGGCTTTTTGGGCTCAACCTGATCGACCCATGTCATGCGGTAGCTAAAGCTATGCTCGCTTCCGGCCGCAAGCGGATCACGCGGGCGCCAATAGGCGACGATATTGTCATAGATCTCTTTGTCGGTCGGGATTTCCACAAGCGTAACCGCGCCCCGGCCCCAGTCATCGCCGGGTGTGATCCAGAGGCTGGGCCGTTTGTGATAAAGCGCCTCAAGATCGGCGAAATCGGAAAACCGCCGCTCACGTTGAACAAGGCCAAAGCCCTGCGGGTTTTCATCGACAAAGCTCGAAATCTGCACCTCACGAGGGTTGGCCAGCGGGCGCCAGATCATCTCGCCCCGGCCATTGAGCACGCCAAGCCCGTCACTATCGTGCACGGCAGGGCGGAAATCATCGAAGCGGTTGCGGTTGGTTTCGTCGAAAAAGAACATCGACGTCAGCGGTGCAATGCCGACATTATCAAGATCGACCCGCGGGAACAGGGTCATGCTGACGTCGACATCGGTCGCCTTGCCATTGGGTCGCAGGGTAAAGTGATAGATGCCGGTCACCGAGGGGCTTTCAAGCAGCGCATGTACCTTATGCGTTGTCGCACCCATGGCGGGGCGCTCGATCCAGAAGCGGGTGAAATCGGGAAATTCTTCGCCCTCGGGCGAGGCGGTGCCGATGGCAAGCCCACGCGCCGACAGCCCGTAAACCAGATCACGCGCGATCACCCTGAAATAGCTGGCGCCCTGAAACACCGCGTATTCCTGAAAGATGCCAGGCTTTTCAAGCTCGGCACGCAAACGGATTCCGGAATAGCCAAGATGCCCGTCAAGCGGCAGGTCGGGCGCCATGTCGGTCTTGTCAAACAGACCGAAATCAAACGGCAGAACGCGGCTTTGGCCATCCTCGACAAGATTCACCTCGACCGTATTGGGAAAATAAAGGCCGGGGTGAAACAGATCCACGCGCAGCGGATAATCGGTGTCAGACCAGATCGCATCGCGGCTGCGAAACCAGATCGAACGGTAATCGTCATAAGACATATCGCGCCAGGCCTGCGGCACGGTTGCGCGCTTGGCATAGGGTTTTTGGGCAAGGGCGCGGGCAAGGTCGATCAGCCCCTGTTTGGAAAAGGGCGCCGTCGCCCCATCTTCGGCGCGCGCCAAAACCGGACAAAGCGCAAAGGCCGCGACGGACTTCAAAAGGTCACGACGAATCATTTCGCCACCCTCCACGGATGGGATTTGAACCACGCGACGGTATAGGCCACCACGATCAGCGCGCCAAAGCCGATGAAATTGGCCAGTGTCATGTTCCAGGTGTTACGCCCGACCTGATCCATCACAAAGCCCGACAGGCGTGCAAAGACCATCGAAAACACGAAAACCGCAAGCGATTGCTGGCCCACCTTGAGGATCATCGCCAAGAGGCCGCGCCATAGTCGCGCAAGCGTTCCATCGCCGCTCGCCTTGAGGTGCGCACCGCCTTCGCCTGCCGCGACCCAGCACAGATACGCCAGCGAAAGGAAATGCGCATATCGCAGAATGCCAAAGTCGGATTTGTTGAACAGCCCGCCATTTGCAATGCGCCAGTCGCGTGCCCAGTCAAACCCGAACTCCCGCACACCGATGTTGGACAGCGGGATATTGGCGATCACGATAACCGCCGCAATGATGATAAGCACCTGGTTCACCGGCGGCTTCGGAATCCAGCCGCGCATGAACGCAAACCCGGTGAAAAAGATAAGTTGCCAGCCGAAGGGATTGAAGAACCACTTGCGATCCGACCACGGCTCGGCCGGGAAGCCAAGGTGCATTTCGCTTAGCCCGAGCCACTCAAGCACAGAGCGTTGCGCGAATATCCAGACCAGAAAGATCACTGCCGCCAGCAGCCAGAGATTGATGCGGCTTAGCGCCATGACCACAGGCATCATCGCAAGAATGACCATATACATCGGCAGGATGTCGAAATAATTCGGCACATAGGTAAGGGTGAAAAGCCCGATCAGTTGCGGCCCCGGATCGGCAAAGAATTTCCACAGATTGAGCGAGCCGATATAGGTCTTGTCGAAACTGCCGAATTGATCAATTCCGGCCAAAATGGTGGCGATGGTAAAGAACATCGCGATATGCGCCCAATAAACCTGCCAGACGCGGTATCCCACACGCCCCGTCCCAAGCAACCAGCCCGCACGATCGAACGTGCGCCCAAAGGCAATGGCCGAGGCCATGCCAGAGCAGAACACGAAGATTTCGGTTGCATCGGAAAAGCCCCAGCGGGCCGGAATCCAGCTGGTGAAGAAGTTGTGCGGCGTATGGGCACAAAGGATGATGAACATCGCCAGCCCGCGAAAGAAATCCAGACGGATATCGCGGGTTGATGCCACGGGTGCGGCTACGGCCTGTGATGAATGGCTACGTGCCATGGCAGGGTCGGCAACACTCGTCATGCGGTGTCGGCTCCTTTTTTGGAATTTCTGCGGTTACTCGGCCGGAAGGCGGCCTGCCTGTTTCCACTCACCCTTGGACTCGGCAATAAGATCAAACCGGGTGCTGGCGTAGGCATCCAGACGACCTGCGCGCGCTGCCAAACGTTCCTCGAGAATCATTTCGGCGTCATCAAGAAAACCGCCACGGATTGCTGAATCAATTGTAAGGCGCTCGAACACGTCGCGTTGGGCATGACTGCCGCCAACTTGTTGCATGGATCGTCTGGCCCGCCCAAGGTTGAGGAACGCGGTCTTGTAATCCCCTTCCCCAAAGGCCTCAAGCCCCGTTGCGGCCGATAGGCCAGGTGTTGCCAAGCGTGCTTTCATCTCGTCGGCGGTGGTATGTTTTGCATCCCGTTGCAGGCGCGCCATCATGCGTTTGACGGCCATTGTCCGGTCGCCCCCGATCAGCGCCAAGAGGTAATGCAGGTCGGCAAAGGCAAGACAGGCATCCTCTGTGCGGCGCTCGGAAATATCGGCAAGCTCTTCCCAGCGGTTACCGACGCTGATACCCTCTAGCTCAAGCCGAGTTAAAAGCGCGCTACCGTTCGAGATATCGCGGTAATCGTCGGTTTTATCGGCGCGAATCTCTGTATCGTACAGCTCGAACACCGCGTCGATTTCGCCCTGATCAAGATGCATCAGGGCCTTGTGCCACCACACGTGATAGCGAAAGTTGTTGCAATGCGCCCAGGCGGCTTCGCGCCCGTCAAGCCAGCTCAGGCCCGCGCGCGCATTGGCGGTCATGTCAAAAACATGCGCCACCGCATGCAGCCCCCAGGCATCATCGGGCGACAGGCTCAGGCCAAGGCGCCCGGCGGATTCGGCGCGGCCGTATTCGCCGGTTTCCTCAAGGGTGAAGGCGTGACAGCCAAGCAGATAGCCGCGCGCGGGGTTCTTGGCGTCATAGGTCGGCAGAACCGCCTCGACCGAGGCCCGCATGCCCTTGCCGTCGCCAAGCATGAAGCGGATGGCGTGGCTGATCTTCATCGCCATGGCATCCTCGGGCCAACGCGCAAGAATTCCTTCCATCTCGGCTATGGCTTCACTTGGTCGGCCTTCAAGCCAGGCGCCAAGCCCGCGCACATAGCCCATTTCGCGCGCGGTTGGCGCCACGCGCCCGGCACCGGCCAGAGCGGCGGCATAGGCCTCTTGTGCAGTATCCACAAGTTCCCGCCGCGCCAGCATGAGGAAGAACATCCCCTTGACCGCATGAGCCATGGCAAAGTCAGGGGCCTCTTTCAGAACACTCCCCAAATATTCGGGCGTCTTCGCGGCATGGGCCAGAAAGGCCAACACCATCTTGTCCCATGCCTCGGCGGCGGCAGGGGATGATACGGTCATTTCGTACCCAAATTGATCGTTACGCATGGCCCGATATCCTTTCGCCAGTGAGTTCCTGACCAGCTAGCCCGCTATTTGAGAGTCCAGCAACACGTGCACTGCCAAACTCACCAATACGTTATCGAGTCCTTAACGAATGTGACGAGCGGCAGGCAGGGGCTCTTCCTTGAGGCACCTGAAAATAGGCGCAAACCCGCTTAACGAGAGCCGCATCAGCGGCGTATTGCCTGCAATTGCCTGTAAATCACTCGGAAATGGCGGTTTTTGCAACATTTTCAAATATGCCGTCCAGTTCACTCGCCAAATCGCGCAGCGCCGTGCCGCCCTCGTCGAAATAGGGGGAAAACACGGCTGTCGGCCTGCGGTAACTCAGGCTTGCGGTGCCATCACTGTCCTCGGTGACATACATGCGAATCGGCGCCTCGATGCCCGAGGCCACACTTGCGGCCAGCATCCGGCGGGCATAATCGTTGCGATAAAGCCCGAAAACCCGGTTGCCCGGAATCTCGTGCCCCTGCATCCGCGCGCCGTCGGACGCGCTTGCCTGGGTAACGATTGCAATCGGTGCGGCCTTGACGGCATCGCGGACTGCCTCGACCAGATCACCGTAAGATTTGCCGGTCTCATGCACCACCCAGCCCTCGCGCGGCTCAAGCGCCTGTGCGCTGCCTGCGGCCAGCCCGAGAATCATCAAAATGCTCAGAAATCGTTGCATGACATTGCCCTCGCTTTCGCGCCTAGGGCTACTTCGGCGGGCGCGGCGAGGCAAATCACTATGGCGAGATTGCGGGTTACAGCCCGCTCTTGATCCGCGCCAGAATCTCTTCGGTATCCGCGCCGATGCCGGGCGGCGCGCTGCGATAGCTGACCGGCGTGCGCGAGAACTTGAGCGGATTACCCAACAGGCGCACCTCGCCTTTGGCGGTCTGAGGCGCGGGCAGGGTCACGGTCATGTCGCGCGCCTGTGCCTGATCGGATTCAAGGGTCTGTTCAATGGTATTGACCGGACCCACCGGCACCTTGCGAAGCTCTAGCCCGGCGATCACATGGTCGGTATCGCGCGCGGCCAAGATCCTGGCAATCTCGGGTACAAGGGTATCGCGATGGGCCAGGCGCGCGCCATTGGTGGCAAACCGCGGGTCGCTGGCCCATTCGCCCCGGCCAAGATAGTCGCAAAACCGCGCGAACTGGCTATCGTTGCCGACCGCGACGATGACATAGCCGTCGCTGGTCTCGAACACCTGATAGGGCACGATATTGGGGTGGGCATTACCCGCCCGCGTCGGGGCCACACCGGAGGTGAGGTAATTCAAACCCTGATTGACCAGCCAGGCCATGGTCGCATCGACAAGGGCGATGTCGATATGCTGTCCCTCGCCGGTGGCGTCGCGATGGCGCAGCGCCGCGAGAATCCCGACCGTCGCATAAAGCCCACAGACCACATCGGCGACCCCGACACCGACCTTCATCGGCTCTTTGCCTGCCTCGCCGGTGATGCTCATGATGCCGCCAAAGCCCTGCGCCATAAGGTCATAACCCGGCTTGTCGCGGTTCGGGCCGGTCTGGCCAAACCCGGAGATCGAGCAATAGACAAGCCCCGGATAGGCGGCGCAGAGCGTATCGTGATCAAGCCCGTATTTCCTAAGGCCGCCGGGTTTGAAATTCTCGATCACCACATCGGCGCGTCCGGCAAGGTCATGAAGCGCCTTTTGCGCCTCGGGATCGGTCAGGTCGAGCGCCACAGATTTCTTGTTGCGGTTCGAGGACATGAAATAGGCCGAAAGATCGGTCGGCTTACCCTCGCCATCAAGCGCAAAGGGCGGTCCCCATGTGCGAGTGTCATCCCCGCCGGGGCTTTCGATCTTGATCACCTCGGCGCCAAGATCACCCATCAGCTGGGTACAGGTCGGCCCCGCAAGGATACGGCTGAGATCAAGAACGACAAGGCCGTCAAGCGGTCCGGGCATGGCGGGCTCCTTAGATTCGGCCATCGTAAGACCCGCGATCAATTTCGGCGGCGATCACGGTGAAGCTATCGGCCTTTTGCGCCTCTTCCAGCGCCGCGCGCAGTTCGGACCGCGACCTGACCGTTACGCCATTGCCGCCAAAGGCCCGGCCAATCGCAGCATAATCATGATGTCCGAAATCCACCGCCAGATTGACCATCTGCCGCTCGCGCTGTTTCTTTTCGATCAGCGACAGGGATGCATCGACAAACACCACGAAAATCACCGGCAGCTTTAGCTCGGCCACGGTTGAAAGCTCGCCCGCCACCATCAGGAAACCGGCATCGCCGGAAAAGCTTACAACCGGGCGGTCGGGCTCTGCGATCTTGGCGCCCATGGCCAGCGGCACGGCACAGCCCATGGTGCACAGCGCGGTCGACTGCAAAAGCGCCTGCGGGGCGTAAGAGGTCCACATCTGCGACAACAGAATGCGATGCGCGCCGCTGTCACAAGTGGCGATCGTGTCACGGGGAAGGGTCGCGCGTGCCTCGGCGATCACGCCCGCCGCACCCCAGTCATCGTCGTGCGAAAAGGCATCGGCCAAGGCGGCGCGCACCGCCGCCGGTTCGCCACCGGGCCATGTTGCACGCGGGGCGACACCCTCGCAAAGCGCGCGCAGGCCGGCGCCGGAATCGCCGACGATATTCATCGTCGCCTGATGCATGTACTGATGGTTCGGCACCGCCGCGATGTCGATCACGTTGACCTTGGCCGGGTCCCAGATCTCGCGCCAGCCGGGGCGCATTTCAATCGGATCATAGCCGACGCAAAGGATAAGATCGGCGCGCTCGACCAGGGGCACGACAATGCCGTCGGCCAGCGGCGAAAGGCCTGCACCGCCCATCGCCATGGCGTGGGTTTCATCAATCACGCCCTTGGCCTTGTAGGTGGTGATCACCGGAATGCCGTGACGTTCGGCAAGCGCGGCAATGTCAGGGCCGGCGCCTTCGTTCATGGCATCAAGGCCGACAATCATCACCGGACGCTCCGCATCGGCCAGCCAACCGCGCGCGCGGGTCAGCGCTTCGCCGGGGGCGGGGGCCATGACCTCGGCCATGGGACGGCGACGCAGGATCGGCAGGGTAACGCGGGTATCGGCAATGCTGATCGGCACGTCGATGAGCACCGGACCGGGGCGCCCCTCAAGCGCGATGCCCATCGCTTTGTCCGCGATGATATCGGCCCCCTGCGCCGTCAGGCGGAAGGTCGCCTTGGTGATCGGGCGCAGGACCGCCTCGTGATCCAGGATCTGGTGGGTATAGGTCAGCGCCTCATCGGCATCGACACAGCCCGACAACACGATAAGCGGCACGCGGTCCTGATGGGCATTGGCAATCGCATTGACACCGTTCAGAACCCCGGGCCCCAACGTGGCGATCAGGATACCCGGCGCGCCGGTGCGATGCCACACACCTTCGGCCATGAAGGCGGCCGCGTTTTCATGCCGCGCCAGAACGCATTCGATGCCCGCCCGCGCCAACGCATCCATCACGGTCAGCACCTCGCCCCCCGGCATGCCAAAGGCATGGCGACATCCCGCCTCGTACAAACGCCGCGCAAGGTAATCGGCGGCGCGGTCGGCGGTTTGATTGGCATGTTTCACGGGGGCCACTCCTTTGTCGTTTGCATTCACTTTCTGGCCGAGCAATGGCCCAATCGCAAGCGTCTTTGGCCCGCCACTGACGAGCGGGTACTGGAATTCCCCTGCATGACGCCTAAATGCGAGGTTGAGGCAGGACAGCAAAACGCTTAATCACAAGGCCAATTCATTCTATCGGCCCATGCTTTTCATCCGGGCGCAAGGACATCAAATGGCAAACCATCTCTATCAGAACGATCTGCCCGACGGGCTTGATCTTGGGCCGGTCGTGGCAATCGACTGTGAAACCATGGGGCTGAACCCGCATCGCGACCGGCTATGCGTGGTCCAGCTTTCGGGCGGTGACGGAAACGCCCATCTGGTTCAGGTCGCCAAGGGCCAGACCAGCGCGCCCAATCTGGCCGCTCTTCTGGAAAACCCCGAGGTGCTAAAACTGTTTCACTTTGGCCGGTTCGACATCGCCGCGATGTACAACGCCTTTGGCGCGCTTGCGGCGCCGGTCTATTGCACCAAGATCGCCAGCAAGCTTATCCGCACCTATACGGATCGGCATGGCCTCAAGTACCTGCTTCAGGAATTGCTGAGCGTTGATATCTCGAAACAACAGCAAACCTCGGACTGGGGTGCGAGCAACCTGAGCGATGCACAACTGGATTATGCCGCCTCGGATGTTCTTTACCTGCACCGGCTGCGCGAGGCGCTTAACGTCCGACTGGCCCGTGAAGGGCGCGAAGATCTGGCGCAAAGCTGTTTTGATTTTCTGCCGACACGGGCGCGGCTTGATCTTGCAGGCTGGCCCGAGATCGACCTCTTCGCCCACTAATGGCACGGGCGGATAACACCTATTCCCGGGTTGTCGCCTGGATGAAGATCATCCTGCCGCTGGCTGCGCTTGGGCTGTTATCCACCGTTTTCATGATCTCGCGCACCGTTGACCCGACGCAATCAATACCCATCTCTCAGATCGACATCGAGCAGCGCGCTCAGGACATGGGGGCCACAAGGCCAAGCTTTGCAGGGGTCACCAAACAGGGCGACGAGATCAGGTTTGCCGCAGATAGCGCCCGCCCCGAGCGCGGTGCGCCCGAGATTCTTTTGGCGGAGGGTGTACACGCGCGCATGGCGCTTGCCGCCGGAACGGTCGTAGATATCACCTCGAGTCGTGCGAATATGAACCAGAATGACCTGACGGCCACATTGGACGGCGAGGTCCAGATTACCACTTCAAGCGGTTATGTGGTGGATACGGATCGCCTTACCACGCGGCTTGATGCGATCTATGCCGAAAGCCCCGGACAGGTCACCGCTGTCGGTTCGATCGGACATATTGATGCCGGGCGCATGCTTTTGCGTAACAACAGCGCCAGCAACGAGCCGGAATTGCTTTTCACCGGGGGTGTCAAGCTGATATACCGTCCGGATAACGCCAAGGAATGATGCCAGTGCCCAGATTAATGATGTTTGTGACCGGGCTGTTTTTGGTCTGCCTGCCCATAGTCAGCATGGCGCAGGGCGCACAGGTCGCCTTTGGCAGCAGCCAGCAGGATCGCAACCTTCCTGTCGAAGTGACAGCCGACAACCTTAACGTCAATCAGAACGACGGCACCGCGACCTTTACCGGCAATGTGGTTATCGGTCAGGGCGAAATGCGGCTTACGGCGCCGCGCGTGCTTGTGGTCTATCTTGCGGGTCAAACCGGCATCGAAAGCCTTGAGGCAACCGGCGGTGTGACCCTTGTGAGCGGCTCCGATGCCGCCGAAGGCGAGCGCGCCGATTACAATATAACCACCGGCATCATCGAAATGCACGGTGATGTATTGCTGGTACAGGGCGATAATGCCATCACCGGCGAAACCCTGTTTGTCGACACCAACGCAGGCACCGCACGGGTGAGCGGACGGGTCAAAACCGTGCTTCAGCCCCAGGCCAGGCAATGACGCCGCCGAATCTCACGCTGGCGCATGAAAGCACCGGGTTGCGGGTCGAGAACCTGCGCAAAAGCTATAAAAAGCGGGTCGTGATCCGCGATGTCTCGTTGTCGCTTCAACAGGGCGAAGTGGTTGCCCTTTTGGGGCCGAACGGATCGGGCAAGACCACGACCTTTTACGCCATTGCCGGGCTTATCTATCCCGAAGGCGGGCATATCTTCATTGATGGGCGTGATGTGACCAACCTGCCGATGTATCGCCGTGCCAAGCTTGGGATTGGCTATCTACCGCAGGAAATGTCCATCTTTCGCGGGCTGTCGGTCGAAGACAACATCATGGCGATTCTCGATATTTCGGAAAAGGATCGGCACAAACGACGCGAGCGGCTGGAAGAGCTGCTTTCGGAATTTTCGGTCGAGCATTTGCGCCGCGCGCCCGCGCTTGCCCTTTCGGGCGGGGAACGGCGCCGGGTGGAAATCGCCCGCTGCCTGGCGGCGCAACCGCGGTATCTTTTGCTGGACGAACCATTTGCCGGGGTCGATCCGATTTCGGTTGGCGACATCCGCCATCTGGTGGCGGATCTCAAAAAACGGGGCATCGGCGTTCTGATCACCGACCACAATGTTCGTGAGACGCTCGAGATCGTCGACCGGGCCTATATCCTGCATGACGGCAAGGTTCTGATGTCCGGCAGCCCCAAGGATGTGGTCGAGAATGAAAATGTGCGCCGGGTCTACCTGGGCGACAATTTCCGCATCTCCTGATGCGTTGCCTTTGTCGGCGAAACCCGGCAAATCCCCTCAATTTGAATTGACAAGGCGCCCCGAAAGCGCGTCAATTAAGGTATGACATGTGTTGAACTTGCGCTGTTCTCTGAATGGCCCCCGCGACAAGGGCCTGCTTTCGAACAAGCTCAGCATAGGTCAAATTTCAGCATCCGGAGCTAGCACACGACATGGCGCCTGCGCGCCCTGCGGCCCCCGGTTTGTCAAATGAAGGAGATAAGATGCGTTACCAAATCAGCGGACGGCAGATCGATATTGGCGAAGCCCTTCAGGTTTATGTGAAGGAGCATCTTGGTGCAGTTGTTGATAAGTATACCGGGCGGCCGACCGATGCGAATGTAATCTTTTCCAAGACTGGCAGCGAATTCAACTGCGAAGCCGTCGTACACCTATCCACCGGTTTGACGGCGCAGGCCAGCGCCAAGGCGCATGAAATCCACGCCGCGTTCGATGCGTGTTGCGAAAAGATGGACAAGCAACTTCGGCGCTACAAACGTCGGTTGAAGGACCATCATCGTGACCGTCCGCAGCCGGTTGAACTATTGGGTGCTTCCTCTTATATCCTCGCGTCAGACGTTGAAGGAACGGAATCAGAGCCCGACAGCCTGCAACCGATCATCGTCGCCGAGATGGAAACCAAAATTCCGTCGCTTTCGGTTGGCGAAGCGGTCATGCAGATGGAGCTGGCAGGCGCACCTGTTCTGATCTTTCGAAACGAGGGAAAAGAGGCGGTCAACGTCGTCTATCGCCGGGAAGACGGCAACATAGGCTGGATTGACCCGTAAACAGAGGCGACAGGTGCAACAAACACCTGTTTGAGCGGCAAAGTTAATGGAAATACCTATGATCCTGAAACCTCAGGCCGTGCGCGTTTTGTCTGGTGTGACAAGTAAAAAGCGCCTTATGCAAGAACTTGGCGCGATTGCGGAATCCGCATACGGAATTTCGCACGCTGCCGCAGTTGAGGCGCTTTTGGATCGCGAAAGCCTTGGCCCCACCGGCGTGGGCCATGGCGTCGCTCTTCCACATGCCCGTCTTGACGGTCTGGATCACGTGGTCGGCGTTCTGGTCGTGCTCGACAAGCCGATTGATTTTGATTCCGTTGATCGCCAGCCGGTTGACCTTGCCTTCGCTCTGTTTGCTCCGATTGACGCTGGGGTCGAGCATCTCAAGGCGCTTGCTCTTGTCTCTCGCACCCTGCGGGATGCATCGCTTTGCGCCAAGCTCCGCTCGAACAGCGATTCCGTTACGCTTTACACGATCGTGACCGAGGCCCAGGCGGTTCAGGCCGCCTGAGGCTCAGGACCAGGGCCCAAACCCAAAGGTCATGTAATCGCGCTGATAGACGTCACGCACCAGCGCCTCGATCTCTTCATCGTAAATCTCAGCAAGATCATACGGATGATCCCCTTGCACCTCTGGCGGAACCGGCGGCCTGGCATAGCCGACCTGACGCGCCATGGCGGCTAGATAGCCTTTCATCTCGGTTTCCCGGATCACCATGTCGGGCGAACCGAACTGTGCCAGCCCTTCCAGAACAGAGGCCTGCGTGGCCCAATGCGCATCGACGCGAATGCTGGTCTGGCCCGCAAGATTGGCCTTGAGAAAGCCCAGAAACGCCACAAAAGCCTCGCGATGGGCGCGGCAGTCATACGTATCGTCAAGATCGCCGCCAGGCAGCGGCAGCTTGTGAAAATTGCGTAGCGTCTTGCGGATATCGCGATAGCATCCCGGCCCCTTGATCAGGATCTTGTCGCAAAACGCGGCATGCGCGCGCGCCACCGGATGGCGCAGAACGGTAAAGCGGCGATGTCCGGGCTTGCGCCGCATCCATTGCCGCAACGCCCTTTGGTTTAGCTTGGTCGGCAGGGTATCCTCTGGCACACCATCAAGCGCTGCAAGCCACTGGCGCACCTCGGCCTCGGGACCGGACCGTACCGGCATATACAAAAGCGCGGCCTTGGCGCCACTGACAAATCCGGGCACGGCGGCACCGCGGCGCGGCTCGAAATTCGGGGTGCGCGTCAGGTTGAACGTGTCCAGCCCGGCAAGCGCCCGCTCCATCTCGTCAAAGTTCGACACCTTGTCTTCAAGCGCACTAGGGTTTTGCTTTTTCAGGGAATCGTCAAGCGCATCAAGCGTCGAGGCAACGCCCAGGTAGCGCGCAAGCCCGTTCATGACCTCAAGGCTTTGCAGGTCGTCATAAGCCACATAAAAGGCGGTCTGCCCGCTGGCCTGTAGGCGATTCAACAGAAACACCTGAAATTCCTGAAGCCGCGCGACGTGACGCTCGAATTCAAGCCCGTCGAACTCGACCCGGCTATCGCGGCGGCGCTTCACATTGGTCAGCTTCCACTGTCCGGTGGCCTGCGCAATTTTCCACGACACATAGCTATCGACCGGGTTGCGGGTCAGCACGATCTTGGCGCAACGCGGATCATCCAGCACGATATCAAGCACCCTTGGATCGTGATCGTGAAAAAACCGAAAGCCGCCAAGCCCGCTCGACTGGGTCTTTATTGCCTCGATGAACCGCCCCGGATCACCATCGCGCATCGCCTGAGTCACGCCCAGAACCTCGGTCTTGTTGGGATAGGCGATGAAATGCGGATTGAACGCCTCGCCATGGCATTCAATGCCCTCAAAGGCGTTCAGGTTGCTTTCAAGAAAATTCGACCCTGTGCGCATTTCCGCAAACACGACGAAATAGTCAAACGGGGCTGTCATCAACATTTACCGCACCAGATAGGGTTTACGCTGGTTCTGCTGCGGCTCATGCAGCCTGTGCTCGACCGGGAAATCGCCCATCAGATAGGGATGCATGCCCTGATTCTTGAGGTTTTGCAGGAACTGGCCGAAACCGGTCAGGTCGGTCATTCGCGGCACCTCGGCCAGCCCACGCAGGTTTTGCTGGCCGATTTCATCAATGATCGTCTGCAATGGTTCCATCGGGGCCTCGATGAATTCCGCCATGGTCCAGATGCGCACCCGCGCCTTGATCCATTGCGACCGCAACACCTCAAGGTGTTTGCTCTCGATACGTTGCAAAAGCGCCGCCTCGCACCGGATATCCGCGAAATTTTGGTTGGATTTGAAAAGCGGCACCGCCCAGGCGCCGGAAATTACCGAGATCTGGGCATTCGGATCCTTGGCGATTTCCCATTCGATATTTTGCTTGTCGCGCGGGCCGAATTGAAAGCTCTGGCGTTCGCCGCGCGTGTTCCAGATCAGGCTGGCCAGAAAGGCGCGCGGATTGTAATCGCGCAGGGCCGCACTATCGCTAAGGGCGCCATTCATCACCGTTTGGCCATCGGAAAAGTCAGCCCGGTCAGGTGCAAAAAGATGGCCATGCACGCGCATGCCGGTCATCTTGGCCAACCACGGCTCGAAATTCTCGAAAAGGTCGGAAAAGCCCTCGAAAACGGAATATTGCGCGCAAGTCAGGCCATTTTCACGGCCCTCGACGGGAAAGCGGCTTTGCATGTAAAGACCGGGGCGCCCACGTGTGCGCCGCTCGACCGCCTTGGCGAAAATACGGTCAATCTTGCCGGGGTTTGGTTCGGTCCGATTCATCGCCCCGGCCTGATCGGTCAGGAAGGCCTGATACAGACGGTCGGCGAAGGGCCAGATTTTACGCGCCACAAAGCAATCCGACCGCCGCAAAAGTTGCAGGTGGTCGTCATAGAAAATATGCGGCTTGCCCTGATAGTCGAACTTCGAGAGCGTCAGTGACCGGCTTTCGATCTGGCGCGAATATTGCCGGACCAATGTCTGGAAATAGCTTTCATCAGGAATCCAGACCTTGCTGAAATAGCGGTCATAGGTGGCGCGTTCCGGGTCTTGCAGGATGGCCGACAGGGTCTGGCGCGTCAGGCACCACCACTGGCTTCCCATATGGGGGACGATGCCATTGGGAATACGCCGTTTGAACCGCAATAGACGTTGAAGGGCGACATATTTATCAAACAGATAGCGATGGTTACGCCACGAGAACGGAAACCGCAGGGTAAAGCGTTCCTGATCGAGGCCGCCCATCGTCCAGGGCACATCGGCGGTGGTGGCGGATTCGATGAAATCCGTATGCGGGCGCTTGGCGAGATAGTCGATGAGTTCCTGCACAGGGCGCAGCGGCAGGCACGAACCCGACGCCAGATAGACATGGCGCACGGCGGGAAAATCATCCAGCATGACCTTCACCGCATCCTGCGTCGCCGCAACAAGGCCCCAGGTGCCCCATTCACAGCGATGCCGCCTTGCAAATCGTACATCCGGCATATCCGAGAGGGCATTCACAAAGGCGTCATAGGTCTTGCGCGGCACCGCCTTATCGACATGAATCACCAGCGGACAGCCCGCCGCCGCCCAGTGGCGCGCCACCTGTTCTGCGCGGCCAAAGGCGGTATGGACCAACATGATGATCCCTACACCCATAATTTACTGCCCTTCCCTCATGCCCAGTTCCCCTTGGACATCAGGCCAAGGATCTCGAGCTGACGCCAGTTTATATATTTTTCCGACCACTTGCACCAAAGCTCTGGATTTTGTTGCACGGTTTTTGCATATGCCTTGTATTCCACACTTGCCGAATAGTGCTGTCGTCGGGTTAATTCCTCTGCGGCCTTGGCGGTGAACGTGTCCAGAAACTTGGCGTGAAGCAATATCCCGCTGGCCTTTTCGCCGCCCCACTCATCATAGGTCAGGTTAAGCCCGCGTGGCAAAAGCATGTGGGTCGAGCTTTCATAGACATAGCGCCGGTCCCATTTGACCAGCGGCGTCTTGTTCAGCGCCGGGGCTTTTTTCGGCGTGTCCGGAAAGAAAACCCGCGCCCGCGGCCCACCCTGAATCCAGACATTGCCATAAAACTTGTTCTTCTCAATCACATAGTTGCCCGGATCAAACCAGGCCGCTATCTCAATCGGGTTTTGCCCGGCCTGATAGGGCACGGCATCAATCCGGCCCTTGGGATACATATCCAAAAGCATGGCGCCGAAGGATTTCACCTGGCTGGTATCAAGCCAGTCGGTCAAGGCCCGGATCGGGCGCGT
>NZ_CAJXIP010000072.1 GCF_913054395.1 uncultured Roseovarius sp. | reverse complement strand
AAGAGGTACTTCCCGGTGTGATGGCGCATGCCACCTTCGGGCATACGCCGGGGCATATGTCGTTCGAAATCCGTCAGGGAAGCGAATCGGTGATGGTCGTCGGCGATGCCATCGGCAATGGTCATATCGCCTTTGAACGTCCCGATTGGGTCAGTGGCTCGGATCAGGACGCAGAGGGCGGCATCAAGACCCGCAAGCGGCTGTTGGATCAGCTGGCACAAGACAAAATGGCAATGATCGGCTTTCATTTGCGCGACGGCGGTCTTGGGCGGGTTGAACGCAACGGCGACAGCTATCGCTTTGTGAGTGAGGTCTAAGATGATGAAACCCCTGCTTTTTGCCCTCGCCTTTGCCGCCAGCCCCGCCCTTGCGAGCGATAATATTGCCGATAAATATCCCGGTTCCCTGCTTTACGACGAACCGGTCGAAGTGATCCCCGGCGTCTGGTCCGCCATTGGTGCAACCGCGCCTCCAAGCTATGAAAACTCGGGTCATAACAACAACCTGAGCTTTATCGTCACCGGTGACGGGGTTGTCGTGATCAACGGCAGCGCCGCCTATGCCCTGGCAAAAGCGCTGCATGACGAGATCAGGCGCATCACCGATCAGCCGGTCAGACTCGTCTTCAACGAAAACGGTCAGGGCCACGCCAGCCTTGGCAATTCCTACTGGGCCGAACAGGGCGTGCCAATCGTGGCGCATGTCGATGCCGCCCATGAGATCGAGGAAAACGGCGGCCCCAACCTTCAGGCGATGAAGGGCTATAACCGCGACAAGGCCGAGGGCACCACCGTGCAGGTCCCGACCGAAACCTTCAGCGACGACTACATCGTCGAGATGGGGGATTTCCGCATCGAGGCGCGCCACCTTGGCCCCGCCCACAGCCCCGGCGACATCGTGGTCTGGCTGCCCGAGCAAAGCCTTGTAATCTCGGGCGACATGGCGTTTCACGAACGCATGCTGCCGATCTTTGCCGATACGATCACTGCCGACTGGCTTGAGACATGGGATAATGAATTCGAGGCGCTCAACGCCACCTATGTGATCCCCGGGCACGGCCACCCCACCAACATGGATCAGGTACGCCGCTATACCAAGGGCTATCTCGAACACCTTCGCGCCCAGATCCGGGCGCATATTGATGAGGGCGGCGACCTGTCTGATGCCTATTACGTCGATCAGTCGGCCTATTCCCACCTCGATACCTTCGAAGAGCTGGCCACCAAGAACGCCGGACGGGTCTATGAACAGATGGAGTGGGAATAACCAACTCTCCGGCCACACCGGCCCGCTTTTGACGTGCCGGGTGTGGCCCTCGGCCTTCCCGGCTGCATCCCTTTTCCTTTAGGGTCGGCCTCCCTTCAAGACAGTTTCCGCGCTTGCGCCGGTGCGCTTTTGATCGTTGCCCGGGCAAACAATCAATGCAGGTCAGGAGGCGGATTGCCCGTCGAGCAGGAAGCTGATCTTGGCGTTGACCCGATAGCTGGTGATCTTGCCGTCCGACACCTGCGCATTCATATCCTTGATATAGATCGACTTGATATTACGCACCGTCTTGGAGGCCGTAGCCACGGCGACCCGCGCGGCATCGTCAAAACCCTTATCGGACTCGGCGAGAACTTCGATGACTTTCAGCATGGACATACTCTGACTCCTTGATTGACAGGTCACGCAACGGGCTTGCGCTTGCCCTCATCCTGCCAAACGGTTTGCCCTTCTGCATTGACTGTGGTTAACGCCAGCCAAAAACGACACCCCGCATGCCGTCACCCGCACAAATCAGGTATTCGGCCCGGATCAGACAGGCGTTGTGTGCTTCGACCTGGCCGCCTTTGTCCCGCCCTTTGCACTTTCTTCAAGGATTTCCTGATTGGTCTCGACCTCGGCGCTGGCGACATGCCCGGCACAGCGCGCGCAAAGATCGAGCCATTCCTGAAAATCCTCGACGATACGCTCCATCGAATGCTGTTGCCAGTCCGACATCTTCTTCACCATCACCGATGGATCGCGCCCGCCATTCCTGGCAATGTCCTGAGCCGCCTGCAGGGCTGTTTTCGTGGCTGTGTGGCGCCGGGCAAACCAATGGTGCGAAAACGTCTCGAACTCCTGCAAAACATTTTCCTGAGCCTGCAAGAGATTCTCAGCCTGAGGCGCAGTGATGGGATTGGCGAAAATGGTATTCTGTACCTGTTGCGCCAGATCAGAGATCCGATCAGCGGCAAGTTTTACATCTTTGGCAGGTTTTCCCATGGGTGACTCCGTTCATGGTCAGGACGTGAATACCGCCACTGTCCACCTTCGGATCCACCCCCGCATTAACGGCGGTTAAACCCGCAATCGGCAAAAAACTGCCAAAATCCGGTGCTTGACGCGATGTGATTGATATCGCTCAAGGGCTGCGCCGTTCCGCCATGCACAGTTTAACATGGAATGCCCTGTGGTGATCGGATGTTGGCTGGCCGCTCCTTTTCTGTCGATCAATCAGATCCCTGCATGTTGAAGACGCCCTGACGGGCGGCCCGTTGCGCAGGCCCCAAGGGGCCAAGAGGACTCTCGCATATGACCGGCAACTTACTTACCGCGCTCCGAAAGCCATCCATGCGCCACCCCGTTTCGCGGGTTTTCCGACCGGATCCGACGACGCTGCTTGAGAACACCCTGATTTCACACAAACGTGGCTTTGGCCCCGGAAAAATCCTCAAGCTGGAGGGCGACCTGTCATCGGCGACCTATTGCATGCTTGACGGATGGCTTGCCCTGTCGAAATCAATGGAAGACGGCCAAAGGCAAATCATAGATTTTTTGCTTCCAGGCGACATCATGAACCCCACATCCGCAAATGAAAACACCAGTGCCGTGCAGATAGAGGTGCTCTCTTATGCCAGGGTGTCGATCATTCCCACCGGCACATGGGCGGGCCTTCTGGACCAGGTGCCATCCCTTGAAACACGCGAAAACCACTTCATAGCATCGGCGCTTTCACGATTGTCCGAGCGCATGCTCAGGCTTGGCAAGGGCACCGCCGAGATGCGCGTGGCCTATTCCCTCCTGGAACTTTACCTGCGTCTTGATGCGATAGGCAAAGCCGACAACTGCAAATTGTGCCTGCCGCTGACCCAGCAACAGCTTGGCGACTTCGCCGGGTTGTCGTCTGTCCATGTCTGCCGAACCATGCGGCGGCTGGCGCACAGGAATATCCTTACGGCACATGGTCAAATGGAGATTGTCATCCACGATCTCGACGCGCTTGCCGTGGCCGCGAGCGTTGATCTGGCGACGTTGAAAAGCGAGATTATTCCGGCGCCCGACATTAACCCATGTTAACGCGCGTGCACCTTGGGGGACCGACCTCAGGTCGTTGCCATCCTGACTGTACCACGTCCGATGACAAGATGCGTCGCCATCGCCCCGATCCACATGCAGAATACCGCGACCCAGGCGGTGAGGGCAAAGATCGCCCCGCCGGACATGCCCGCCCCCACGGCACAGCCACCGGCAAGCATGCTGCCAAAGCCCATAAGGGCCGCGCCGACAAGATAGCGCTCCATCGGGGTATCGGGGCCAAAGCGTTCAATCTTCCATTCGCGGGTGGCAATTGCCATGCCCGCCGCACCGGCGAACACCCCCGGCACAAGTCCGACACCGAACCCCGCCGGCAGGGTCGTGCTGTTGACCAGCCCCATCAAGGTATCCGCCGACGGCCCGGTAAAGGTAACGGACGAAATCGCCACCACCTCGAACGAGGTCTGCGCGATCATATAGGTGGCAAGCCAGCCCAGGGCGACAGCAAGCCCGACAAGAACCGCCGCAATGGCATGGCTGACGCGCACGGCGCGGACATGGGCAAGCCAAAGCCCAGCCACCAGGACCAGCGCGGCAATCACCGCCGCCAGTCCGGGGCCCATGCCGATATGTGACAGGATGTTGCGGGCCTCGCCGCCGGGCACAAGCCAGAGCGCACCAAGCGCCTCGCGCAGAGGGGCCAGAACCCCGCGCAGGGCCGACTGCGCGACCAGCGTCAACACAAGACCGGTGACAATGGCGCGCAGATTGCCCGTCGCCGACAGCACCAGCAACCGGCTGGCACAGCCGCGCGCAAGGATCATGCCGACGCCGAACATCAGCCCGCCGATGATCGCGCCCGACATGCTTCCGGTGGCGGCAAGCGGACGGGCCTCGGTAACGTCAAGCAGCCCAAGCGCGATTGCGCCCTGCACCGCCATCACACCTGCCGAAAATGCAATCAGCCAGATCGAAAGACGCGGGCCGAACCGCCCCATCGCCACCTCGATCGAGGCCGCGCGCAAACAGAACCGGGAATGTTGCGCCGCCGCGCCAAAGATCAGACCGACAAGCGCGCCTGCCATCATCAGAACCGTGCCGTCGCCAAATCTGTCGATCAAGCCTTCGAGCATCTCAAGCCCCTGTGTCCATCCTCGCCTTGGGATAGAGAGGTTCGGGCACGCCCACCTTGACTTGCGTCAAGCCGCACGCCCGAACCCTGCGCGGTTGATCCCTATTCCAGCGCGCTTTGCACGATACCGTCCAAAAGCGCCTGCACCTTTTGCATTTCGCCCTCGGGGTAATTGCGGTGGCCGATCACCACCTCGCCGCCCCGGTCCGCCACGAAGATGCTATAGGGGCAATGCACGATATTCATCGGGTCCGCCTCCATCACTTCGCGCGACACCTGCGCCGAACAGAACAGAAAGATGTCGGCGGCGTCGAAAATCTTGACGTCGCTGCCCACGTCGGCCGCGGTCCGGTTCAGCATCTCACCGACATGGCTTGTGAAATCAATCACGAGCCCCTCGCCGACGATGGCGTTTTCCACCGCAAAGGTGGCATCTTCAAAGCTGCCGTTAAACGGCGTGGTCGTGACATCTTGCGCCACCGCCGGAACAGCCATCATTCCGATAATCGCGGCTAATGCTATCTGTTTCATGGTCTCTCTCCTTCAATAAATATCGACGCCGACAGGCGCCTAGCCAAACATGTCGGCGGTGATGCCTGCATACCAGCCGACCGATTCCTCATAGGTTGCCTTGCGCGTCGCGGCATCTTCGCCGGTCTGCGAAATGAAGCCGTCAACCTTGGCGATCTTATCGGCCGTCGCCTCGTATGTCGCGCCCACCTTGACCCCGTCATCGGAACCAATCAGCGACCAGCAGGTATTGGTGAACTTGGCCGGAAATACCTTGGATCCGGTCAGCGCACCGCGCACCGCCATGGAACAGACCTTGGCCTGGCTGTTGGCGGCAAAGCCCGATTTCGGCATGTCGCCCTGCGCGGCCGCATCGCCAAGCACATGCACATCCGGGTCAATCCTGGTAGACAGATCGGCGGGATTGACCGGCACCCAGTTGCCATCGGTCACGCCCGCGATATCCGCGATCCGCCCGGCCTTTTGCGCCGGGATCACGTTGCAGACATCGACCTTCTCGACCATGCCGTCGATATCAATCGTCATATCCTCGGGGTTGACCGACACGTTGGTGCCACCAAAATCCGGGCCGATCCGTTCGACCATGCCGGTATAGTGACTTTGCCAGCCCTCCTCGAACAGCCCCTGCTTGGAAAACTTCTCTTTCGGGTCAACCACAAGGATCTTGGCACTCGGGTTGGTCTGCTCGAGAACATGCGCCACCATCGACACCCGTTCATATGGCCCCGGAGGACAGCGATAGGGGTTGGGCGGCGCGACAAGCGCAAAGGTGCCCCCCTCAGGCATCGCCGCGATCTGCGCCTTCAAAAGCTCGCTCTGCGATCCGGCCTTATAGGCATGTGGCATGGCGTTCTGCGCCGCCACACTCCACCCCGGTACGGCATCCTCGACGAAATCAATGCCCGGACTCAGGATAAGCTTGTCATAGACAAGCTGCGCGCCCCCGGCCAATGTCACGGTCTTACCTGCGCGATCCACATCAATCGCCCAGTCATGCACCACGTTGATTCCGTATTTGGCCGCCAGCGTGCCATAGGTATGCGCGATATCCTCAAGCCCGGTGAAGCCGCCAATATAGAGGTTGGAAAAGAAACAGGTGAAATAGCTGCGCGATGGCTCGATCAGGGTGACGTCGATCGCGCCCTTGCTGTCCTTGGCGATATAGCGCGCCGCCGTGGCCCCGCCTGCGCCGCCGCCGATCACCACGACACGCGGTTTGCCGTGACCATCGGCCAGAACCGCCGGTGCAGACAACGTCGCAGCCGCAGCCGCTCCAACCCCGATAAACTTGCGTCGGTTCAACTTCATCACTTTTTCCTCCCCTGAACGCCCCCGATTTATTCGAGGGTACCAAAATAAGACGCAAGCGCGGCAATCTCTTCATTCGAAAGCCGCCCGGCCATCATCTGCATCACCGGATGCGAGCGTAGTTTCGCCTTATAGGCGTGCATGGCAACGACGAAATCGTCTTCAGGCCATTGTGTGATTGACGGAATCCCCTCGGCGCTGCCGTCAAGCTGATGGCAACTCACGCATTCACTGCTGAGGTATTCACCGTATTCCGGATCGCCCTGAAGCGCGAGAATTTCTGGGGCAACGGAATGATCCGTGCCGCGCGCTGTCGGCGCGGCCTCGGGGATATTCGACGGATTGTCGGAAAACCGGCGCAGATAGGCCAGAAGGTCGGCGCGCTCTTCCGGGTCCTCCAACCCGTCAAAGCTCATCCGCGTTTTCGACACCAATGCGCGCGGATTGGCGATATAGGCGTCAAGCCTCGTCCAATCCCAGACAAGCCCGTCAACGCCTGCGCGCTTCATCGAGGCGGAATAGGCAAAACCGTCATGCGCGGCGGCGGGCCGTCCGAACAACCCGTTAAGATGCGGCCCGATGGCGTCTTGCGCGCCCTTGCCGATCTCATGACAGCCGCTGCACATTTCAAAAACGTCGGCCCCGGCCTCGGCGTCACCGATGGCCTCTGACCGAGCTGTCCCTGCCGTGAAAATCACGGCAAGGACAAGGGTCAGAAACCGCTGCGGCATGATCAGCCCCTAGTCACTGAAACTGGACAGATAGGCGGCAATCGCGGCCTGATCTTCCTCGGATTTAAGACCGGCAAAACCCATTTTCGTGCCTTTCATATAGCCACGCGGATTAGCCAGGAACGCCGAAATAGTCTCTTCGTTCCACACCAGCCCCTCGTCGGCCTTGGCCATGAGCGCCGATGAGTATTTGAACCCCTCAACAGCCCCTGCCGCGCGGCCCATGACGCCGTTAAGCTGTGGCCCGGCCCGGTTTTTGGCACCCTCGCCGACCTGATGGCAAGCCTTGCATTTCTTGAAGACCTTTTCACCCGCAGCAACCAGCGCCGGATCGACGGCGGCAACATCGGGCTCTGCGGCGGGTTCCGGCTCTGCGGCGGCGACCGCAACCGGCTCTTCTGTTGCGGGCTCTGCGGCTTCTGCCTTTTCCTCGTCCGGGGTCACGTCAAGAACGCGGGCGCGCATGGTGATCTTGACCTCGTCCTTGCAGTTTTCCATGCAGGGCTCGCCCGTCCATTTCGCATATTCGGTCTCGGCGCGGTCATCGAGGATGAATCCGCCGGCATTGGGCATCTCGACCTCGGTAAAGTTCTCGTGGCTCAGGGTGAAATCCTCGTCCACGAGGTTGTTGGAATAAAGAATATAGGCGACGATGGCATAAACCTCGTCATTGGTCAGACTTTGCGCATTGCCAAACGGCATCGAGCGGTTGACGTAATCCCAAACCGTCGAAAGATAGGGCCAATAGGACCCCACGGTTTTCAGCGGGTCATCGTGATCAAGCGTGTCCCAGCCCCCGGCCAACTTGGGCCAGTTGCCAACGCCCTCGGCGAAATCGCCATGACAGACAGCACAGTTTTCCGCGAACACCTCGTCCCCGGTCCAGACATCGCCGGACCCTTCGGGAAGACCGCGCCCATCGGGCATGACCTTGACATCCCAGGCCGCGACTTCCTCGGGAAGCGCCGGGCGGCCAAGACCGTATTCCCCGGCAAAGACGGCGGTGGCGCTGATCACAAATCCGGCGGCAAGGGTGAATTTAAGAAACTTCGACATTCTCTGCCTCCCCGTTGGGCTTGACCCACCATGTCTGAATGCAATTGTTGTGATAGATCGAGTTAAGACCGCGCACGTCGCGCAGCTGTGTCTTGGTCGGCTGAACATAGCCGGTCTCGTCCATGGCGCGGCTCTGCAACAGCATCTCGTTGCCGTCCCAGGTGGTATCAAGATAGAACCGCGTCAGCGCCATGCGCTCGCCGGGTTTGGCAAGGCGGGCGGTTTCCCAGGTCTTGCCGCCGTCCTTGGATACATCAACCCGCGTGATGGCGCCACGGCCTGACCATGCCAATCCGGTGATCACCAAAGGCCCTTGTCCATGAGTGATGGGCGCTTGCGGGCTTGGCGATGTCACGACAGATTTAGCATCCATCGCCCATGTCCATTTGCGGCTAGTGCCGTCTTCCAATGTGTCAGTGTATTTGCTGGTCTCTTCGCGGCTCTGGACGGCGGCATCGGTCACCTCGATGCGACGCAGCCACTTAACCCACATATTGCCTTCCCAACCCGGCACGACCAGACGCACCGGGTATCCGTGTTCCTTGCGCAGGGCCTCGCCATTGGCCTTGAAGGCAACAAGCACGTCGTCAAGCGCCTTTTCCATCGGGATCGAACGCCCGTTCGATGAGGCATCGGCACCTTCAACGTAAACCCACTTGCCTTCGGGCTTAACGCCCGCCTCGGCCAGGATCGTGCGCAGCGACACGCCGGTATATTCCATGTTGTGAATCATGCCGTGGGTGAACTGTGCGCCGTTCAGCTGCGCGCCGGCCCATTCCATGCCGGTATTGGCGGCACATTCACAGAAATAGACGTGGTTTTCACGCGGGAACCGCTCAAGATCGGCATAGCTGAAGACCAGCGGGGTATCGACAAGCCCGTTGATCATCAGGCGATAATCTTCCTTGGCAAGCTCGATCGCGCCGGAATGGTGACGCTCGAACGCACAGCCCTGCGGCGTGATCGTCCCGTCAAGCGCATGGATCGGCGTAAAGTTGATCGAACTGATCGTATCGGCCGTCAGCCAGTCAACATTGCGCCGCACCACGTCGGATTCAAACTTGATCGGCAGGCCATAGGGCGTAACGTCGACGCCCTCGCCAAGGCCCTGCGCCCAGGGCTGCGGCTCGGTGATCAGGGGATCGGGGGTGGCGGAATGCGCCGCGCCTGCGGTGATCGCACCGGCCCCCGCCGCCGCCGCCCCGCGCAGAAATGCGCGGCGCGATGTGGATTTGCCTTTGAAGGTCTCGGACATGTTAAATGCCTCCTTTCAGCATGAATTTCAGGCGCCAGTCACTTTGACGCTGTTATTGGGATCAACGCGCACAGTGCCCTGTTTGCGGATATGGCTTTCGACGACATCCCAGATCTGCGGCCCCTCGGTGCCCTCGTTGACCGAGGCCCAGCCAGCAACCTGATAGGTCTTGGAGGCATCAAGCGCCTCGCCGGTTTTCAACAGGGTCATATCGGTGATCCGGCTGCCCTGCGGCTTGGTGACATCAATCCGATAGCCAAGCCCGCCAAGCCGCACCATATCGCCGCCCTGCTGGTAATAGGGGTCGGGATTGAACAGGTTGTCGGCAACGTCCTCAAGGATGACATGGATGAACTCGCCGGTCATTTCGGTGCGATACGCGCGGCCATAGGTCATCGAGGTGACGTTCCAGATATCCTCTCGGGTGATATCCTGCCCCGGAAGGATCGACGGACCCCACCGCACACCGGGCGACATGGCGATATCGGCCTCGCGCTCGCTGATCAGGGCGTCACAGATTAGGTCATCCCATGTGCCGTTGAAATTGCCGCGACGATACAAAAGGCTCTCGCTCTGGCCGATGACCTCGCTCAGCTCTTCCATATAGGGCGCGCGCTGTGCGTCGATCACCTCGGTGACGGCCTTGTCCGGCTCGATCACATCGCTGAAAATCGGGATAAGCTTGTGACGGAAGCCCATCATCCGCCCGTCGCGCACGTCAAGATCGACACGGCTCACGAATTTGCCGTTCGAGCCGCTGGCGATGATGATCGTCTCGCCGACCAGGACCGGCTCGGGCAGGGCGTCATGGGTGTGACCCGACAGGATCACGTCGATGCCGGTGACCTTTCCGGCCATCTTCTTGTCCACGTCAAAGCCGTTATGGCTTAGCACCACGACCAGTTCGGCCCCATTGCCGAGCACCTCATTGACCATCGCCTGCATGTTCTCGTCGCGGATACCAAAGCTGTATTCCGGGAACATCCAGCCGGGGTTGGCAATCGGCATATAAGGGAAGGCCTGACCGATCACGGCAACCTTGACGCCGCCACGCTCGAAGAACTTGTAGGGCGGGAAGATATCGACCGGCTCGTCCCATTCCGAGTCAAAGATATTCTGGCCAAGGGCGGCAAACGGCAGCCCCTCGACGATCTCCTGAACGCGCTCTGACCCGAGGGTGAATTCCCAGTGGAAGGTCATCGCGTCGGGCTTCAATGCGTTCATCACATTGACCATGTCCTGACCTTCGGTCTGGTAACAGGTGTAAGAGCCGTGCCACGTATCGCCACCATCCAGCAGGATCGCATCGGGGCGGTCGGCGCGGATCGCGTTGATCACGGTCGATACCCGGTCAAGCCCGCCAACCCGGCCATAGGCCTGCGCAAGCGCCGAAAAATCGCCCGAACTCAGCGCGTAATGCGAGGGGCTTCCGTCATCAATGCCGTACATCTTGCGGAAATCGGCGCCGGTGACATGCGGCACCTGCCCCTTGTTGTCGCCCACGCCGATGTTGATCGACGGTTCGCGGAAATAGATCGGCTTTAGCTGCGCGTGAATATCGGTGATATGGATCAGCGAGACATTACCGAAGGTGTCGAACTGCAACAGCTGATCCTGCGTCAGCGCCTGTTGTGCCGCAACCCTGGACCACTGGCCAAAGGAAGACGCGCCCAGGATGGCCGAGGCCGCCATGCTCGTCTGAAGAAAATCACGCCGCGAGATCATATCGGGTCCTTCCACATCCCGCATAGGTTATATGCGGTTTTTTGAATGTTTATCAGCAAATAAAACCCCGTCTGGCACAACACCAGGCGGGGTCTTTTCGATTAGTTTCTGATCGACGGTCCTTCGACCGAAAGACCATTGCCGCGCGAAGCGACATAAAGCTCAAGTGCGATGAACTCGGGGCTGCCCGGCTTGAAGGTCTCGGCGCGGGTATCGCGCACACAGCCCTTAAAGCGCGCATGGACCGCGTTCAGCTTGGTGTTCTTGAGACGATAGGTCGGAAAGCCGTTGATCTGGCCCTGGCTCAGGTGATCCGCGCGGATCATCCTGCCATAGTTCTGTTCGTGACAGTTGGCACAGGACAACTCAAGCTGACCGGTGCGGGTGTAATACAACTCTTTGCCCTGCTCCCATGTCGACTGGACCGGGCCGTCGATTGCGACGTTCACCGGCATGCCGCGCGACACAGAGGCCAGAAGTGCCGTCATGTTAACCATGTCACCGCCTGTGTATTTCCACTTATCGGCACCCATCCGGTTTTCACGACAGTCGTTGATCTGCATTTCCAGCGTGCGGACTTCACCTGCGGCTTCGTTCCACTTGGGATAAACCGCACGCACACCTTTCATGCTCTCATCGGCAGCCCCGTGACAGCTTGCGCAAGATTTGCCTTCGGTGCCATCAACCGTCTCCCAGGTCTCCTGTGCCTGCTCGACAAAGATCATGCCCGGATTGTCGAAATCATCGACTTCCATCGCGCGGGTTTCTGTGCCACGGAAATGCCAGCCGGAATAGATCTCGTCCATAGCGTCGGCGATATGTGCCGGTGCTGCGGTGCGCGTGACCATCTCGATCTCTTCGTTGATGATCAGCGTGTCGTCGACCGGATCGGCAAATGCCGATCCCGCCGCAATCACGCCGACGCTCATCAGAGCCGTCCAAAGATTTGTTTTTCTCATTCTCATCCCTCCCTGACGAGTGACCTTATTTCATCGCGATTTTCTTGGCTTCCTCGTAAACAGAGCCGTCATCGTCGTACCAGGTGAACTTGAATTCACCGGCCTCGGGCACTGTGGCCTCGAACTCGAAATAAGGGTTGGTGGAAATCGCGGGCTCCATCTTCACATCAAGCACGCTCTCACCGTTGAACTCACAGGTGAAGCGGTTGATGATCGAGCGCGGGATAATGTTGCCGTCTGCGTCTTTGCGCTGACCGGATTCCATCGCGTGGTTGATCAGGGTCTTGATCGTCACTGCATCGCCGGCAGCAGCAGATTTCGGAACCTTGACGCGGGGTTTGACGTCTTGTGCCATTGTCGTGTCTCCTTGGGATATGCCTTAGCCGCCGCAGCCGCCGATTGTGACCTTCACGTTGCTCGATGCCTGAACGAACGAACCGTCCGCCATCTTGGCAATCGCCACAACGTCCTGAGTGCCCGCAAGGCGGATCCGTGTCGACGCGGCCTGCGACGCGGCCAGGGCGCCAAAGGTAAAGGTCGCAACACCCGGTGTCGGGTTGCCGGTGGCCAGTACCATGATCTCGCTTGCGCCGGGGGCCGAAACTTCGATCGGCACAGTGTTGCCGTTTTCGGCGATCTCGGGTGCGGTCAGGGTGATGCCACCCTCGCCGATCGCTGCGCCGCCGGTAAAGGCCGCGATCTGGTCCTCGGCGGCTGCCGTGGCCCGCAGGGGCAGACCAAAGGCCACGAACGCCCCCGCCCCCATAACCATAACTTTCCGTCTGGTCAGTGTCATTATGTCAAACTCCTGATCTCATGCGTCCCGCAGGGGACGGTCATTCCTTAAGGGTCACCAGGTAGGCAACCACATCTTCAATCTGCTGCGCCGTCAAAAGCGGGCCGAACGTGTCGTCGGGCGCCTCGCCGGTATAGGCGTTGCCGGGACGGATAAAGCCTTCGGTCTTGTAGAAAGAGGGCATCATCGACTCGGGAAACATCATCTTGGCGTTGGCGACGATGCCGCGCAGTTCCGCTTCGCTCCAGCGTCCGCCGGCACCGTCAAGCGACGGGCCTATTTCGCCCTGGAACGGCACATCGGCAAGATCGCTGACCTGATGACAGGCGACGCAATTGCCAAGGGATTTGTTGCCGACAACCTCGCGGCCGCTGGCCGCATCACCGGGCGCGCCCGACAAAGACTGACTGACGCTGCCATCCTCGAACTTGACGTCGGTGGGTGCCACCTCGGCGGCGGATACCGCAAAGCCTGTACAGACCAGCGCCATCGTGAAAATTGATCGTTTCATGCGTCCTCCCTCAACACATTCAGATTTCCGTATATCATAGGACACAATGGCGTGACCTCACAACAATAAATTCTATTTTTTGAATTTATTGCTGATTTTTTTTCCAACTCAATCCCCCAGATCGACCGTGCGCTCCCTGATCCGACGGGCGTGATAGCGCTGAAAATCTTCCTCGGAATCAAGCGCGTAACGTTCCTCGTTTACCCAGGTCAACAGATCCAGCGTGGTGCCCGCCTCAAATGCCCCCGGCATCACCGCCACGGCCGCCTGCGCGGCGGTTTTACCCTCGGGCACCTCCTGAGGCATGAACAGAATCGATGGGGTGAACATCATTCCCCACTTGCGCATCGCATCACGCTGCGACAGCTCTTCGCCGTCAAAGTCGATCAGTTCGGCAGCGCCGTAAAGATCGAGCTGCACCACAAAGAAATTCTCGCGGATATAGCTGTCGATCACCGGCAGGGGAAAAACGTCCCTATGCATTCGCTCGCAATAGATGCAGCCGCGCTGTTCGATCAGGATCATCAGGCGCTTGCCCTCGGCATTGGCTTCGTCCAGATCCTCGCGCAGATCCATGAACGTCTCGCGCATCCAGTCGGTCTTGTGCAGCCCGTCATCGCCAAGCTCGACCGCCATCACCGGCCAGGCCAGGCAAAGCGCGGCCAAAATCGTAAGAAACCGTTTCATGAATTCCTCCTCAATTCAGATATTCTGAAACGCCGGAAAGGTCTCCAGCATCCATTGCGCAATGTAATTTACACTATCGGTGGCAATCAGCCCCGCAAAAACCAGCATTAAAAGGCCCATTGCCTTTTCCACCTTGGGCAGATGCCGCCGGAACTTTGACGCAAACCGCAGGAACGGCCCGATGAACAACGAGGCCACCATGAACGGCGTCGTCATCGCAAAGCCGAACACAAGCAAAAGGCCAAGCCCCTTAAGCGCCGTCGCCTCGGAACTCGCGGTGAACACCACGGCGGTCAGCACGCCACCCACGCAAGGCGTCCATCCGGCGGCAAAGGCAAATCCCACCACATAGGCGCCAAGCACCGACATGTTTCTGGTATCGCCCACATCCATCTGAAACACCCGGTTCAGAAATCCGAGCCGCAGAATCCCGAGAAAATGCAGCCCCATGATCAAGACGACCAAAGCGGCAAACAGCCGAAATTCGGTTTGATAGCCGCGAAACGCCTGGCTAAGCCCAAAGGCCGCAGCGCCCAGCAGGACAAATACCGTGATGATTCCCGCCGAGAACATGACCGAGGCCGCAAAGGCGCGGCGGCGCACACCCGGCGCAAGCTTGCCCTCGGCGCTGATCTCGGACATGGACGCCCCCGCCATGTAGCTCAGGTAAAACGGCACAATCGGCAAAACGCAGGGTGAAAAAAAGACGATCAGGCCGCCCACAAACGCACTTAGGATCGAGACGTCGAACATCAGGGGGCCTCAGACTGCTTGATTGGAAAACATATTCAAACTATCATATGTTTTATACTGCCCGTCAATCGGAACCCACATGTTTAACCCCCTCGCCCGCCTTGCCCCGGTTTTGCTTTTGCTGGGCCTTGCCCTCTCCGGTCCGGTCCGGGCGGCGGATCTTGTCATGGTCGAGCGCGCGGGCTGTCACTGGTGCGAACGCTGGAACGCCGAGATCGCGCACATCTATCCCAAAACCCGCGAAGGCAAACTTGCCCCGTTGCGCCGGGCCGACATTCACGACTTGCCCGACGACGTGACCTTCAAGAGCCCGCCGATCTTCACCCCCACCTTCGTGCTGGTCAAAAACGGGGTGGAACTTGGCCGGATCGAAGGCTACGCCAGCGAAGATTTCTTCTGGTTTCATGTCGAACAGCTTTTGGCGGCGCATCCCGAGGCCACCGATGGCACCGGACAACCATGAGCGCGCAATGATGAACCGCCCCGCCATGCCCCGGCTTGAAACAAGCGACGAAACGCTTGATGCGATGCTGTCCAACGCACGCGGCGCCGCCGATTTCCTCAAGGCGATCAGCCATGAAGGCCGCCTGATGATTCTCTGCCATCTCTCGACCGGCGAAAAAACCGTGACCGAGCTTGAAGAGCTGTTGTCGGCCCGTCAGGCGGCCGTCTCCCAGCAGCTCGCTCGGCTGCGCACCGAAGGTCTTGTCGAGCCCCGGCGCGACGGAAAGGCGATCTATTATAGTTTGACAGACCGCCGCGCCGTGGTGATGCTCGAAATGGTGTATGATCTGTTTTGCAGGCAGCCCTGATTCCGCCGCACCTACCTTTCGGAGAAACGCATGCTGAACGGCATTCCTGAGCCCCTGCTGATTGCCCTCATTGGCTTTGTGGGCGGCGCATTGCTTGGTCTCGCGGCGCGGCTTGGCCGGTTCTGCACCCTCGGCGCGATCGAGGATTTCCTTTATCAGCACAGCGACACACGCCTGCGCATGTGGGTGCTCGCGATTGGCGCCGCCGGAATCATGTCCTTTGCCCTCACCGGGTTTGGCCTCATCGACCTTCCGGGGAATATCTATTACATCACGCCCTGGTCGCCGCTGGCCACGGTCATTGGCGGGTTGATGTTCGGCTATGGCATGTCAATGGCGGGCAATTGCGGCTTTGGTGCGCTGGCCCGGTTCGGCGGTGGCGACCTGCGGTCCTTCGTGATCGTCGTCGTCATGGGCATCGCGGCCTATGTGATGATGTCCGGCCCGCTTGCACGCCTTCGCCTTACTGCGACAGAGGCCACAACCCCCGGACTGGAAACAGACAGCTACGCCCAGCTCCTGTCACAGGCGACCGGCCTGCCGGTGGTCGGCGCCGGGCTTGCCCTCTCGCTTCTGATCACCCTCGCGGCGCTTGGCTCTCGCAGCTTCCTGCAGGACCGCAAGGCGGTGTTCTGGTCGCTGATCGTCGGGCTGGCGATCACCTCGGGCTGGGCCGGAAGTTCCTGGGTCGCGAACCACGGCTTTTCCCCGCAACCGATCCAGTCCCACACCTTTTCGGCGCCGCTTGGCGAATCAATCCTGTTTCTGATGACCGCCAGCGGCGGCGGGCTGAGCTTTGGCGTCGGTTCGGTTTTCGGCGTGCTTGCCGGGGCCTTCTGCGGCAGCCTGATCAAGGGCCATTTCCGCTGGGAAGCCTGCGAAGACCCGCGCGAATTGCGCCGCCAGATTCTTGGCGCAGTCTGCATGGGCTTTGGCGCGGTGCTGGCCTTTGGATGTAGCATCGGCCAGGGCGTCTCGGCCTTTTCGGTGCTGGCGCTCAGCGCGCCAATCACCTTTATCGCGATCTTCATCGGCGCGGCCATCGGCTTGCGCCAACTGATCACCGGCTTTGCCTGACCCGCGCAGAACCGGTTGATCGGGGCCTGCCCTAGCCCTGCCGCGCCAAAATCGCGCGTGCCACCCAGATGCCAGCAAGCAAGGCGGCCACAAAGGCGAATACCCCGGTCTGCCCTGTGCCAAGCGCCGGAAGCGCCGCACCGGGACAGAACCCTGCAATGCCCCAGCCAAGCCCGAACACAGCCGAGCCACCAATAAGCCGCGCATCCAGCTTGGTGTTACCGGGCAGTTGGAATGCCCCCTCAAGCATCGGCGCGGGCCTGCGCCAGACCAGGCGATAACCAATGAAGGTCGTCACCAATGCCCCGCCCATCACAAAGGCAAGGCTCGGGTCCCAGGTTCCCGCGATGTCGAAAAAGTTAAGCACCTTCGCAGGGTTGATCATCCCCGAAATGGCGATGCCAAGGCCAAAGACAAGCCCGACGATATATCCTGAAAGCAGACGCATCGCTTATACCCCCAGCACATGACGAATGACATAGACCGTCGCGAAACAGACCACCATGAAGGTAAGCGTCGCCGCAACCGACCGCTTGGACAGGCGCGCCATCCCGCACACCCCGTGCCCCGAGGTGCACCCGGACCCGAATGTCACGCCGATCCCGACAATGAACCCGCCGACAAGAACCATCGGCATCGACACCGGCACCTCAACCACGGGCATCTGCCCGGTCAGGGCAAGGATCAAAAGCGGGCCGCTGATCATCCCCGCGACCATCGCCGCGCGCCAGCCCTTGTCACCCGTTGCGCCTGTGGTGATGAGCCCAGACAGAATTCCCGTCGCCCCCATGATCCG